>NZ_JAMPKG010000041.1:0-48924 GCF_039962015.1 Trichocoleus sp. AS-A1
TTCTTTTTGCCTGCTTATTGCTCCCAGATGAACCCCATCGAAGGACAGTGGCATCAACTCAAAACCCATGAAATTTCAGGACGAATGTTCGACAATGAATATGATTTAGCCCTGGCTGTAATGGACGGCATGGAATCACGGAGTGAACAAGGGGGATATACGTTAGAGCGTTTTAGGTTTAAATCATCCTAGCTACTTATGTCTTGCCTCGCTAAGGGCATCGGCACCAGGATTGACGACAAATAAGAAGCTGAATTATGCTCAAAACCGAATTGAAAATTTTAGAAAGTTGCCTGTAAGACAATACTGCAATGATTTTTGGCTGGAAGTGCTGCAAGTGGCTTTGGGGCAGAATGCTTGTCGAGCATTTGCTTCGTCGCTATACTGTAGATACTCTGTAGATACGTACTTGAATAAGGGCAGAGTATAGAGAGCGGTTTCGCTAGATGGAGATTCAGACTATGGCTGCGACTGTTGCAAAGTGGGGAAACAGTCTTGCTGTTCGGATTCCACAGAATTTAGCCAAGGAGATCCAGTTAGCTGAAGGGGCTGAGATAGATATTAGTGTGGTAGATGGAACTCTAGTTATCAAGCCCAGAAATCGAAAGCGTTACTCGCTTGATGAGCTTATTGAGGGAATTACACCGGAGAATCTTCACACTGAAATTGATAGTGGAATCGCTGTAGGGAATGAAGTTTGGTAGCACAAGCAAATCTGTATATTCCAAGCCGAGGAGATATCGTTTACTTGGACTTCGATCCGACAAAGGGGCACGAACAGAGGGGTCATAGACCAGCTTTTGTAATCTCGCCTCTTGTTTATAACGAGAAAAGCTCCCTGGCTTTGTTCATGCCTATCACAAAACAACAAAAAGGATATCCTTTTGAAGTTCTCTTGCCATCTGGATTGAAGATTCAGGGGGTTATTCTTGCAGATCAGATTAAGTGTTTAGACTGGAAAGCTCGTGGTGTTCAATTTGTCGAGTCTGTGCCAGAAAGTCTGATTGAGGAAGTACAAGCAAAAATTGAGCCACTTTTGCTATAACTAATCAATAAATAGCTTGACAAATTGAAATCTATCGCCCCAGTCAGAGTTTAGATTCAACTACTTAATCAAACAAGCCATCTACCTTTTGACGAAAGGCAATCAAGGCATGATTGCTCGAAAACTCCTTCAGGTCTTCTAGTAATTGGTCTGATATCTCTTTCGACACAATGGTTTTGACTTCAATGTTGGTGTTATAGCCAGCGATATCTCCCATACGTTTACCGTGACTACCAGCGCCCTTGGCTGGAATAATAGTGTAGCCAGAAGCACCCAATCCGCTGAGCAGCTTAACTAGGCGATCTTGCAATACCGTTTCGCAAATGATCGTGACGAGATAGCCCTGGCTGTGAGAAATGGTCATAAAAATTTTAGGAACAGTTGTGTCCCCATTATTTCATAGAGCAGTTGCAGGCTAGGGGAAGGCATCTGAAAATCTGCTTAAAGACTGAGATCCCAGCGCTACGATTGAAATAGTTAGAGGATGTTTGAGAAGCTAGTTTTCTAGGGAAAAAACTCTCAGCGATCGCACATCTATACAATCGTGCGAGACAAGTTTTGATGAGTTACGCTGATTTCAAGTCCCTCTAGATAGTATTTAGCTCAAGATAAATTCCGAGGGATAGAACGCATTACAGGCTGACAGATGAGTGGCGCTGCATTCAAGAGGAAGCTGTATGGACGCAGATATTAAACCAGAAGACGCAACCAAAGCAACCAGCAATACTCCAGAAATGGGGGGCGGTTTGCCCGTCGTGCAATATTGGGCAGAGCATACCCTGTCACCGGAAGGGCCAAAACTGTGGCAAACGTTGTTACATAAAAGTGCTTGCTTGTCCTGTGCTTGGGGAACGGGGGGACACAAGGGTGGCTTCGCGAACGAGTTGGGGGAAACGATGCAACGCTGCGCCAAAAGTGTTGAGGCAATTTCCGCCGAGTTGCAACCACCCGTTCCGACTCATTTCTTCGACCGCCACAGTATCGCCGAACTCCAGCAGTTAACTTCCTTAGAAGCGGATCGCCTCGGTCGTCTCAGCTTTCCGGTCATTCTGCGCGAGGGAAAATTTCATTACGAGCGGATTTCCTGGGATGAGATTTACGAGATTAGCGAAGCTGGTTTTCGCAAGTCCCCGGAGCGAGTCGCTTCCTATAGTTCCGGGCGATCGTCGAATGAAGCGGCTTATCTGCTGCAACTGATGATGCGATCGCTGGGGTCGAATCATTTGGCAGATTGTTCGGATTTGTGCCACGTCCCCTCGACGGTGGGACTGAAGCAGATGTTTGGCTCTGGCACCTCAATGGTGAGTCTGGATAGCCTGAAAAAGGCAGACTGCGTGGTGCTGATCGGGTCGAATGCGCCTGCTAACCATCCGCGCTTGATGAACGAACTGATCGAGTTGCGCGATCGCGGTGGCAAAGTTATTGTCGTTAATCCAGTAGTGGAAGTGGGGTTGGTCAAGTTTGCTTCCCCAGCATTTCCCCTCAAGTCGCTATTTACCGGATCGGAAATTTCCTCACTTTATCTGCAACCGATTCCCGGTAGCGATGTGGCGCTATTTATCGGCATCCAAAAAGCGCTAATTGAACGCAACTTAATTCAAACAGATTATCTTCGCACCCATGCTGAGGGTTGGGAAGCGGTTGTTGATTATGCTGGCTCTATTTCGTGGGATGCGATCGCGCAAACTTGCGGTGTTTCCCAACAGGAGATCGAAGTCGCCGCCGAACTAATCGCCTCTTCTAAGGGTGTGGTGTTTGCTTGGGCGATGGGTGCAACGCAGCAAGAAAACGGCGTGGATAACATCTATGCGATCGCTAACACCGCTCTGCTGACAGGCAATGCGGGCAAAGACGGCGGCGGTACGATGCCCATCCGGGGACACTCCAACGTCCAGGGTTTTGGCTCGATGGGAGTGACAGTCCAACTCAAAAAAGAGATTCAAGAAGCGTTAGAGAAATTGCTGGGGCGATCGCTCAACCGCAACCCTGGATATCGCGCCCGCGACTTAATTGATGCGGCTGATGCAGGGAAAGTAGATACGTTGATTTGCCTGGGTGGAAATCTGTATGCGGCGAACCCTGACTTAAATCAAGCAAAGCGAGCTTTAGGCAATATTGACACCATTATCTACCTCGCCACCAAACCGAATCTAGGACACTTTCACGGTTTAGCGCAGAAAAATACCATCATCATTCCCGTATTTAACCGCTTTGAAAATCCGCACGAAACTACTACGGAATCGGGCAACAATTTTGTGCGGCTCAATGATGTTGGGAAAACCCATCTCAAGGATGCGGATTTGATTTCCGAGGTAGAATTTCTCACACAATTGGCGCATCGGATTCTTGGCAGCGATCCGGTTGATTGGCGCAAACTGCAAGATACTAAATATGTCCGTCAACTGATTGCCAAAACGATTCCCGGTTTTGAGCAGATGGCGACGATTGATGAAACCAAGGAAGAATTCACCATCGCCGGACGCATTTTCAAGGAACCAAAATTTGCTACACCGTCGGGTAAAGCGAATATGTTTCTCACGCCATTACCAGAATTGCATTTACCGGAAGCAAAAGAGTTTGGAGTCCCGGAATCTAGGCAAAGCATTGTATTAGCATTGATGACGGGACGCAGCTACTCGCAACATAACACGGTAGTTTATAAACAAGGCGACAAGTATCGCGGAATGCCGCACCGAAATTGCATTTTAATGAACCCCTTGGATGCAGAAGAAGCAGGATGGCAAGAGCATCAACGAGTCACGGTGCAGGGTGATGCAGGCAAGTTAGAGAATGTTGAAATTATCTTTGGTGCTGTGCGTCAAGGAGCAGCAATGATGTTCTATCCCGAAGTTAATGTAATCTTTAAAGCGCGTATAGATAAGCAGTCTGGGATACCTGCGTTTAAGCGAGTTCCGGTTGTAGTTTACACCTGATAGCGGGAGAGCGATCGCTAATGCAAATCAACATATCATCGACGGCTGACTGCTCAGTGAGATCGCTACTCAAGCCTTAACCGTTCATCAAGTTTCCTCAAATATCTGATGCTAAGATATTCCTATGCGGTTTGAGTGGGATGAAAACAAAGCGGCAAGCAATCTCTCAAAGCACGGAGTTTCCTTTGAAGAAGCCAAAACTGTTTTCGACGATCAACTCTATGTTGACTTCTACGATCCAGACCACTCTGATGACGAAGAGCGTTACCTTATTGTTGGAGAGTCCAATCAAGGACGCTTATTAATTGTCTCTTATACGGAAAGAGGAGACTCGATTCGTCTCATTAGCGCAAGAGTTGTTACCCGCTCCGAGCGAGAAGTCTATGAAGAGGGTTGAGCCAGAAATGGAAGATGAGATGCGATCGGAATATGACTTAAAAAGTCTACGAGTCAGAAAGTTAGGTTCCCAAAGAAAGAGTTTTGGCGAGACAATCGTTCGCTTAGAACCCGATGTCGCAGAGATGTTTCCCAATGCCAATGCAGTCAATGAAGCTCTACGGTTTCTAATAAAAGTTATGCAGGAAAACCAGCCTCCTGCTGCCATAACCCAGCCTAAAACTGCTTTGGAGCAGACAGATAAAAGCCCTTAACGCGAATTAGTGCGATCGCTAAGGCGAATTAGCATAGAATTGAAGAATTAACGCCCAATAACAATAATCAAAAATAAATTAAAGTTTCAAAATTTTACTAAAAAAAATGACACATCCAGATCCTAGACACAAATTAATTTCCGAATTAAAATCAACTGCTCAAGAGTTTCGAGAGCAATCAATAGAATTTCAGGGATTGGAACGGGAATTTGCATTAAATCAAGACAAACTATTTAATGAATATAAGCGGTCATCATCCATCAGGCACCCAGGAGATAAAGGTGCTGTTCGAGAAGAAATATTACGAGAATTTTTGTCTGAAAAAGGATATCTTCCCTTAAAGTATGGAGTTTCAAAGTCAAGTGTTCGGGTTGTTTCTCAAACTGGACATCAAACTGAGCAAATTGATATAGCAATTTATGACTCTTTCAACAGCCCAAAATTAGTTAGCTATTCAAGTCTGTCATTTTTAGCAATTGAGGCTGTTTACGGTGTAATACAAGTTAAGTCAAAATTGAGTAGCAAGGACGATGTAAATAAGGGATTAAAGAATATAGCTTCATTTAAGAAGCTTAAAGGGGCTGAGGAAAGATTTGGCATTTTATTTGCATATGAGTGCAGCTTACAATGGACAACCTTAGCAAAAACCATAGAAGAATTTATGATAGAAAATCCTTCGTCAATTTGGCCAAATTTTGTTGTTGTTCTGAACCAAGGGTTAATAATACCTTGTGAAGAAGGCTTGGTGCCAAATGGATTAAGATATCACTATTTCAGGAACAGTGATATCAAAAATATTTCTAAGCCAAAAGCTACAGGTATTCCTAATATAGGCAATACCCTTCTAATTTTTTACCTTTACTTAATGGAATTACTAGAAGTTGCCAACGTCAAAACAGTAGATTTATATCAATATGTAAGACTACCATTTACGTCAAGCGAAAGAGCGTATTGTTTTACTTATGGGGAGGTTGAAGAAATTGGAGATTGCCCAAAACACGGTCGCTATTTTCGTAAGATATCTCATGAAGCAATTAACACAATTATAGAGGTATGTTTTAAATCAAAACCGACGGATTTATCTACAATTTTCAATATTGCTATGGCTTCTGATGATACTACATCTTCTGAAGATGTGCCTCAATCAAATCAAGTTTATATTTACAATCCTGAAAATTTGTCTTTAAAGGATATATTATTCTTACCTGGATTTAGTAGTTGGCAATTTTATTCTCTAACAATAGATGGTAAACAGTGCATAATACCTAAATATTATAGTTTTAGAGATAAACTTATCCATGAATGTCCAAAATGTAACTATCCAGCGACTTTGTAGTTAAAGTGAGGGTTATACATTGTTAGCCATACAGGGATCTATGAGGAGTATTCCTGGCAGGGTAATTATGCAAAAGCAGATAATACGCGATTACCCATTAACGATATATCTTCATTGCCACTTGTCAAGCAGTTGGGATTAGAAACTGGCAAGCGATCGCAATTACGCCTTGTGATTCCAGTTAGATAGCAGTTAGTCAGAAGAAAAAATAAGCGATCGCATCTTCAGATTTTTTGAATTTGCAACTTAGGCAAACTCGATCCACACTGAGATAAGGATTTATTTCGGAGTAAAATCGGATGCCAAATTTGCTTGAAAGAATTACAGTTAATCCAAAACAGTGTGGTGGTCGTCCCTGTATTCGGGGTATGAGAATTCGGGTATCAGATGTGCTGGACTTGTTTGCGGCTGGTTTAAGTGCCGAAGAAATCTTGGAGGAAATGCCCGATCTGGAAATGGAGGATCTGAAAGCAGCACTCACCTACGCGGCGCGTAAAGTCGATCATCCAGTTCTGGTGGCATGACGATTTGGGTAGATGCACAACTGTCGCCTGGAATTGCACCCTGGATCGCGAATACATTTGGGGTGACAGCAGTAGCCTTGCGCGATATTGGTCTGAGAGATGCTGAAGATTATGAGATTTTTGAGGCAGCAAAAGCGCAAGGAGCGATCGTTATAACCAAGGACAGAGATTTTGTTGATTTGGTCGCTCGCTACGGGGTACCTCCACAAATTATCTGGTTGACGTGTGGCAATACATCCAATACGCGATTGCGAGAGATTTTGAGTGCAACATTGCCAGACGCTTTGGAGCTTTTGCGCTCAGGCGAGATGTTAGTAGAGATTAGCGGGGATTAGTCCATCAACGGAAGGACTAGCGATCGCTCTCAGGTGCTTGTGGAAAAATAGAAGCACTGAATTATTTTTGTTGTGGTTGCCATGAATATAGTAGAACTAATGCCCACCTTACGAAGCTTGTCTCGTGCAGACAAGCTTAAAGTCATGCAGTTTCTAGTTTTAGAATTAGCGAAGGAAGAAGATGCGCTGCTATTAGAAGCTGGGGGGATATATCCAGTTTGGTCGCCCTACAATTCCCACGAAGCTGCCCAAAAACTAGCTCAATTGCTGGAAGAGGATAGCCAGACGGACAATGCCTAACTCTCAAAGATTCCCGTTTGTAGAGAGGAATGATGCCTTTGGAGTTCCTGATGCTGTACCAGAGTTACCTCTAACCTTAATTTACCGAGATACTACTGTGCAGATTTCAGGGTTGTTGGACACTGGAGCTAGCATCAACGTTCTACCTTACAGTGTCGGCATTCAATTAGGAGCAGTTTGGGAAGAGCAAACTACCTCAGTCATGCTTGCAGGAAATCTAGCTCCTGTTGAGGCAAAAGGATTGTTAGTATCTGCTAAAATTAGGGATTTTGTGCCTGTTCGTTTGGTATTTGCGTGGAGTCTGTCAGACGATGTGCCATTACTGTTGGGACGTATGAATTTCTTCTTGGAATTTAATGTATGCTTCTATCGATCGCAGATGTGGTTTGATTTGTCACCAAAGCAGTGAACAGTGAGTGTTAAGCACAAATGCGCGATCGCAACTTTGACTCTCTCTCGGCTTGAGTGCGATCGCCAATTTCTATGTATTGCGGTATAACCAGAACACCAAAATAGTGTTTATCCTTGCTGCTGTGACTGAGAGGCGCAGAAATTATAATTTTTTCCGATAGTCAAGGTCGCTTTAATGATGAAGCCTGACTTTAGCAAAAGGACCCGTCAAGAACTGAGAGCCTATGTTTTGGCTCACCGAGAGGATGATGAAGCAATTGAAGCTCTGATTAAACGTGGTAATCCTAATAGCCGAAAATATCGATTTCCCAAAAATGAAGAAGATTTGAGGGAAATGGAAGAGATTCTTAAGAGAAAATTGGGTAGCAGTTGAGAAGCAGCCTAACATTCAAATTGAATATTTTGATTTTATTGAGTCCTTGACCAAGAAAAAAGGACGCAGAAACCAGTTAGAAAGCAGTAAGTCAGACGCAGAAACAGGCGATCGCAAAGGAATTTTTAAAACTTCTGGGTCGTTTTCACCCGCGAAACGAACTGCGATCGCTAAAGTAAGAATTACAGCTCTCGCTATCTCTGGCGAAATTCTGGATGATAGGGTGCTAGGCAAAATTGGCAGGAAGTCACGATGAAAACACGCGCCGCGATCGCTTGGGAAACTGGCAAGCCCTTAGAAATTGAAGAAATTGACCTGGAAGGGCCAAAAGCTGGAGAGGTTTTGGTTCGGATTGTTGCCACAGGCGTTTGCCACACGGATGCATTTACGCTGTCTGGTAAAGATCCAGAGGGCATTTTCCCAACGATTTTGGGGCATGAAGGCGGCGGGATTGTGGAAGAAGTGGGTGCTGGCGTCACCAGCGTGCAACCAGGCGACCATGTAATTCCGCTGTATACGCCAGAGTGCGGGCAATGCAAGTTTTGTCTGTCTGGAAAAACGAATCTGTGTCAGGCAATCCGCGCCACGCAAGGCAAAGGATTGATGCCTGATGGAACTAGCCGTTTCAGCAAGAACGGTGAAACTATCTATCACTATATGGGCACCAGTACGTTCAGCGAATACACCGTATTGCCGGAAATTGCGATCGCCAAGATTAACAAAGCCGCGCCGTTAGAAAAAGTTTGCCTCTTAGGATGTGGCGTTACTACAGGTATTGGTGCTGTATTGAACACAGCGAAAGTAGAACCAGGCTCAACGGTTGCGGTGTTTGGTTTGGGGGGAATTGGGTTAAGCGTCGTTCAGGGAGCCGTAATGGCTCAAGCAGGGCGGATTATTGGCATAGATATCAATCCCAGTAAATTTGAACTGGCAATGCAGTTAGGTGCGACAGAATGCATCAATCCCAAAGATTACGAGCAGCCAATTCAGCAAGTGATTGTCGAACTTACGGATGGCGGTGCTGACTATACATTTGAATGCATCGGAAATGTTAACTTGATGCGAGCTGCCCTTGAAGCTTGTCATAAAGGTTGGGGAGAATCGACGATTATTGGGGTTGCGGGTGCAGGAGAAGAAATTAGCACTCGTCCGTTCCAACTGGTTACGGGGCGAGTGTGGCGGGGTTCTGCCTTTGGGGGAGTTAAAGGGCGATCGCAACTTCCCGGCTATGTAGATAGGTATCTCGCAGGCGAAATTAAACTTGATGAATTCATCACTCAGACGATGCCACTAGAGGAAATTAACACGGCGTTCGATTTGATGCACGCGGGGAAGAGTATTCGTTCTGTGATTCTATATTCGTAATATCCTGTCCGGCTTGCCCATAATTAAGAGAACCCCACCCCGCCATAGCCTGCGGCTATGTCTCCCCTCCCCGCAGGCGGGGAGGGGCTGGGGGTGGGGTTCTTCTCGATCGCGCAGAACTTGGTATGCAGCATTATCAGTCATGAACCAACCCATCCCGACAAACCTCACCTTAGTCAGCCGCAACCGGAGTTTCGGTGGCTGGCAATCTGTCTACCGCCATCACTCTGCGGTACTCGACTGCGAGATGAATTTTGGCGTGTATCTTCCTCCCCAAGCTGAAACGCAGTCCTGTCCCGTACTCTATTGGTTGAGTGGATTAACCTGCACGGAACAAAATTTCATCAGTAAAGCAGGCGCACAGCAATTTGCAGCGCAATACGGTGTAATTGTGGTTGCTCCCGATACCAGTCCGCGCGGCTGTAATGTCCCTGGTGAAGAAGATAGCTGGGACTTGGGAACAGGTGCGGGATTCTATGTCAATGCAACGCAAATGCCTTGGGCAAAGCATTATCGGATGTATGACTATGTAGTTTCAGAACTGCCGGAAGCGATCGCTGCAAATTTCCCCGTCATGGCAATTCGGGGCATTTTCGGACATTCGATGGGCGGATATGGTGCTTTAGCGATCGCTCTGAAAAATCCCGGAATGTTTAAAAGTGTCTCCGCCTTTTCTCCGATTGTTACCCCAAGCCTTGTCCCCTGGGGACAAAAAGCGTTTCAGAATTATTTGGGCAACAATAAATCTGACTGGCTAGCTTACGATCCGATGCATTTAATTAAATCTGTTCCAGAAAGATTGCCCATTTTGATCGATCAGGGAGATGCAGATCAGTTTCTAGGCGAACAATTACAACCCGACATTTTTGCACAAGCTTGTGCAGAAGTCAATCATCCCCTGACTCTCCGCAAACAACCCGGTTACGATCACAGTTACTATTTCATTGCCTCATTTATCGGCGAGCATTTCGCTCACCACGCGGCAGCTTTGGCTCAACCAGGCTTTTGATTAATCTAACCTAATAAGAACCAATAATATTTTATTCCCATTTCTATACGAAATGGATAAAAACTATCTATTTAGGTAAATGTAAATTAAATTTTGCGAAAAGCCAATCGAGACATAAAATGAGAATACAAGGTGTTAAATTATCTACCTTTGCTTTTCTTGTCGCTTTCACGCTAGTTAGTTGTTCTGAATCTACACAAGATTTAAAAAACTCCTCTCCACTTCCATCAAAAGCTCAACCCGATCGAGAAGTTAAAGTTGCAAAAAAACTTAACTTTCCAGGGGTTAACGTTGCTGCGAAAAAACAGGTGATTGCCAGAGGCGGAGGAATTACTTACCCAGGTTGGGCCAATGCCAATGATAATGTGGATTACAAAACAACAACAAATTATCCACAGCTAGGTCGATGGGGAAATGAAACGAATAATGGTAAGGGCACGTTTCAAGTTGTGGATTTGGGTTCCGTTTATCAACTTAATGGAGTCGGCTATAACATCGATTGGGATGGCGCGTTTAAGAATTCCTTGACATTTCGAGTCGAAGTATCAACAGATAACAAGTCTTGGCAGTTAGTTTCTAACATTGTTCATCCTTACGCTCCAACAACTGTTTTTAATAAACTTGATATTGATGTTGCAATCAAACCGACTGCTGCGAGATATGTCAAATATTGGGAACCACCGGACGGACAATGGAATGGTTGGGGTACTTTTCATCAACTCAGGGCTTATTCTTCAAAGTCTGTTAAACGGTAATCGCTAGGCTGAACGCTCTAAGTAAAACAGAGCTATTAGATAAAGCTAAATTTGGCGAAGTTCGCGTTGCTTGCCGCTGCTGAATGGTATTAGCAAGTCAAGTACGCGATCGCCAGGTAGTTCCAAAATTGTTGGTACGATCGCTACTGAATTGGTGTTGTTGATGGACGATTGCAAAACCAGTATGGATAGAAAACTTTCCCCAAGATACTCATAACAGCGCACCTCGAAAAATAAGAGCTGATGACCCAGTGGTGTAAAATCCTAGATCCTAGAGACAGTTAACGGCGGTCAACGGAGTCTAAACACAATGGAATCACATCGGAAGCCAACGGTTGTAATCACGGGTGCCTCCTCAGGGGTTGGTTTGTACGGTGCAAAAGCGCTAGCCAAAAAGGGATGGCACGTAGTGATGGCTTGTCGGGATTTGGAGAAGGGGAAAAAAGCTGCCGAAACAGTGGAAATCCCCCAAGACAGCTACACCCTCATGCAAATTGACCTAGCCTCTTTGGAGAGCGTTCGCCAGTTCGTGAATAACTTCAGAGCCAGCGGCAAGTCCTTGGACGCATTGGTGTGCAATGCCGCAGTTTATCTACCTTTATTAAAAGAACCATTACGCAGTGCCGAAGGTTATGAACTGAGCGTGGCGACGAATCACCTGGGTCATTTCCTGCTGTGCAACCTGATGCTGGAGGATCTGAAAAAGTCCTCTTATCCAGATCGCAGACTTGTGATTTTGGGAACTGTGACGGCAAATCCGAAGGAGTTAGGAGGTAAGATTCCGATTCCAGCGCCTCCAGATTTAGGCAATCTCCAAGGCTTTGAAGCTGGTTTCAAAGAACCGATTGCGATGATTAACGGCAAGAAGTTTAAACCAGGCAAAGCTTACAAAGATAGCAAGCTTTGCAATGTTTTAACCATGCGGGAACTGCATCGGCGCTATCACTCTTCCACAGGCATTACCTTTAACTCCTTCTATCCGGGATGCGTTGCAGATACACCTCTGTTCCGCAACCACTATCCTCTGTTTCGGAAAATCTTTCCGCTGTTCCAAAAGAACATCACCGGGGGATACGTGTCTCAGGAGTTGGCAGGGGAAAGGGTTGCAGCGATTGTTGCCGATCCTGAATACAAGGAATCCGGGATGTATTGGAGTTGGGGAAATCGCCAGAAACCCGGTCGTCAGTCTTTTGTGCAAGAGGTTTCTGACGAAGCCAGCGATGATAACAAAGCTCAAAAGCTGTGGGATCTGAGCGCTAAGTTAGTTGGAGTAGCGTAACGAAGACTGTGCGTTAGCGAATTATTGGTCATTGTTCAATATAGCTATCTGGTTTTGATGTTGTCTGCCGAAACATCAAAACCAAGGCTAAACCTTTAATCGCAGCACTAATCGGAGGTAGAATCATTGCCCCGCCTAAAGCAGAAACTGGAATCCACCAACCCGCTCTCGAAATCTGCCGCTTCAGCAACAACCATTGTGCAGTTCCAACAATTGCTTCATTTATTGCACCTATCTTAGATAGGCTAAAAAGCTCATACGAATTACTTAGATCCAATGATATAAAGTCACTAAAAAAATCAGATAGTGCGTTTGTAGATATAGAGTAACTCGCTAGCACACATACTGGTAAAGCTACCGCTCCGCCTATAGCAGACGCTGCAATCCACAAACTCGATCTCTTAATTCGCCGCTTCAGCAACAACCATTGGAAGCAACCCAAAATAGCCCATACAACAGTCCAGCCAAAGGGAAATCCGTTGCTGCCAAAACCTCCAGTCAAAAGTGTTACAAAAAAGCCAGCAACAATCCCAAGCAAACTACCTATAGTAGATAAAGCAATCCAGCCTAACCAAAACTTCCATTCCGCACTCTTTAGCATTGCGAAGTTAGAGGAGTTATTCATAGACCTCTGTGAAAAAATTTAGATTAAAATTTTAGCCGTTTTTCCCGGCTTGGGTGTGTTAAATACATATTTATTTGCCCAATTGTCAAATTGTTGATGGTCGCAATGAATTGTCACGCAAGCAGGCAGAAGTCTTGGTTTCAAGCTTTCTATAAAAGTGCTTGCACTCAACAGCAGCTTACTTCATGTCTGAACAAGACCAGCTCGGCAGAAATAACCCACCATGAAAACTCTCCCCCTGCTTCATCAACTATGTGAGGGGTGGGTAGTAAAGCTGATTGTCATTCTTTAGGTGGGTATTTTACCAAACATAAAATATAGCCTCAAAGCCATTCACTTTGAGGCTATTCTCCTTCAAACTATTAACGCTTGAAGTAAGACGATCGCGGCTTTTTTATGGCTGTTACTGACCAGGAGCTTCCGGACTATCGGCAGCAGGGTTTTGTTGACTGCTGGATGTTGAATCTGTTGCACTCGATTCGTCTTGAGCTGGAGTGCGATCGCTCTCACTTTCGGACTGTGTGGGAGCAGTTTGTGTCGAAGGTGCTTGTTGAGCCTCAGGCTGCTTTGGCTCAGCATTGGGCACAGTAATGTTGATGTTAGGTGCCGGAGCTTGCTGTTGAGGTGCCGGAGCCTGCTGTTGAGGTGCCGGAGCTTGCTGTTGAGGAACTGGAACCAAAACATCCCTAGTTCTTTCAATGATCGTGGTTTCTTTTCTAGGAGCTTGCTTTGCTTCAGGAGCTGGCTTCGCTTCAGGAGCTGGCTTGGCATCTGGTTGTCTAGGAACCACAATATTTGGGATAACCGGAGCGGGTGCCTCATTCCGTTGGTTTAAAAAGAACCAAGTACCAGCGGCCAAGCCTACCAGCGAAGTCAGGAGCAAGCCAATTACCAAGCCACTCGCGGCATTGTTGTTATCCCGAACCGCTAAATTCTCTTCTTGGTAGCTGCGCTCGGAGACTCGCCCGCTAACGTAACCATCCCGGTACGAGTCAGCGTTAGGTTTAACAACGCCATTATTAACTGTTTCTGTTCGCGTTACGTTGGTGTGAGTATGACCGTTAGCGTCATTGTAAGAATCCTGACGAACTTCACGGTTATAAGTTTGGTAATCCTTTGGATTAGTCATAGCTGTTGATAAACTCCAAAAAAATGTAGATAAAATAGAACCTTGAAAGTCTGTCGGCGTGACGCACTTTCTTTCAAAAAAGAATTCTTAGCTTTGTTGTAGTTTGATTCGCTACTTTTGCTTGAATTGTTTTCAGAATAACTTTTGCAAACGCACGAATGGCTCTATCTCAAGAGCGTATTCTTACTTCTATCAAAGGACTGACTGTTTCAATAACTGCTATAAGCTATTAGCGAAAGCTGATAGATATAAAACAAACTTAGTAAAGCGAAACAACTTTCAATTAAAGGCGTACCTTTACTAAATCTTTATTTTTTTATAGACAATCTTTACTGAATATTTATAGATAAAATCAACCAGTTATGCTGAGTATTAAGCCGTTTGTAGCAGTGAGCGTGTATAGATAAATGGCACTGACATAAGGAGAAATGTGAGAATTCGTAGGTTTGTTCCATGAGGCTAAGCGTTACCCAACAGTTCAAAGGGTTTAGCTGGGTTCGTCGAAGGAAATCCAGCCTACGTGGTTCAGGCTTAAGTCAGTGACTCATAGTAAAGGTAAAAATCAAGCCGTAACCAGCAACGGTAGCGATCGCGTCTGGGAATCCACTATCGTCAACGAGAATCTAGATGAAGTATTCCCCCAACCACCATTGATGCCAAGCAATCCGGGAGAGCGATCGCACTTCTCTTCTATTCAAAACACCACTACACCGAGGGCAATAGCAGAGTTTACCATAAAGTTTAAGTAAAGATGGACTGGCGGGAATACATTCATTCTGACTCCCCTGCTAGGTAAGCCAGTTGTGAAAGGAACTCGCCTGTCAGTAGAGTTTTTGCGTGGGTTATTTTCCGTAGGATGGACCGAACAACAAGTGCTGGAAAATAACCCTTCACTAACTCCTGAGTCACTAAGAGGTGTGTTCGCCTTTACCGCTGAGTGTAGGCGTGAAGAATCCTTGTATATTCTTCCACTCGCATCCGAGGCGGTTTGATATGGAATCTTTTGCTGATAAGTGATCGCTTATCTAAGGTAGAGGTTTGTTGCTGTCTGTAAGTCTTCCATTACTTTTGGATAGTTTCCCAAAGCCGCATAAGCACTACTCCTTCTGTTGTAAGCATCAGCATAGTTGGGATTGAGATAAATTGCGTGAGTAAAGTCCTCAACTGCTCCTTGAAAATTTCCAAGTTGATAACGCTCAACTCCTTGATTGAAGTAAGCAACTGCATCTTGAGGATGGGAGGAATCCTTTTTAACTTCCTCTGTATGGCTCTGGTTTGGTTCAGACTGCTGCCGATACTCATCTTTTCGCAAGTCATAGGAATTATTTCCACAAATGTATTCTTTAAGAATAGAGTTGCGATTGGGATGGCGCAGTTTGCGAAGAGCTTTGGCTTCAATTTGCCTAATCCGTTCCCTAGTTACATTGAAAATCTGGGCAATTTCTTCGAGAGTTTTCATCCGTCCATCATCCAACCCGTAGCGCAGACGTATTACATCCCTTTCACGAGGACTAAGGGTGTCGAGGACGCTTTCTAAGTCTTCCCGCAGCAAGTTTTTGGAAACTTGATTTTCTGGGTCTTGCTCATCTGTTTCAATCAAATCTCCTAAACACAACTCTTCCTGTGCTTCTCCCTTATAAAACCACGGGTCTTTGTTTAAATTTACATGGATAGGAGTTTCCAGAGAAATGGGTAACTGAACAGATTTGGTGATAAATCGCAGTTTCTCAATGGTCATTTCCATGCGAGTAGCGATTTCATCTTCAGCGGGCTTACGACCCATCTCTTTAGAAAGAAGCCTGCTAGTTTTCTTAATTTTAGAGATAGTTTCATACAGATGAACAGGCAAACGAATTGTGCGAGATTGGTCAGCTAGCGCACGGGTAATTGCTTGCCTAATCCACCAAGGTGCGTAAGTTGAGAACTTATAACCCTTTTCATGGTCAAAATTTTCCGCCGCCCGAATTAAACCCAGGCTACCCTCCTGAATCAAGTCTTGGAACGCTAATCCTCGATTCATGTATTTTTTGGCAATTGAGACAACCAAACGCAGGTTTGAATGCACCATTCTATCTTTGGCGCGACGACCTATATAGAGGCGGTGACGGAACCTGGGCAGGTGCTTTTTGACCTCTTGTAACCACTCTTCTTGTTGAGGATCCCGCCGGAGTTCTTTAGAAAGCTTCTCCCAATAGCACTCAGATTTTAATACTACTTCTGCCCACTCTATATCCTGCGGTTCGCGATTTAGCTGCTTAATGAATTGCTCACGTAGTCTTTCTAGTTCCATTAGGTCTGCCACTTTACGGGCGAATTCAATTTCTTCATCAGATCGTAGAAGACGAATTCTGCCAATTTCTTGTAAGTATATGCGAATAGAATCTTCCGTATAGTGTCTGTTATTTTTTCGGGCGCGAGGATGGATAAAGCAATCTTCACTATACTCATCTCCACTCTCATCTGCTTCGACATCCACCAGTTTATATTGGTTATCCTCAACCTCAAATAATTGTTCTAACTGGCTTTGAGGTTGGATAATAGTTTCAATTGCTTTGTTTATCCGATATCTAATTACCCTTCTTACCTTGGTAGTTGAGCCGTCTGAGTGAGTAATTATGGCTCCTGGTGTAAGAACTTCTGTCTTAAATCTCTTTACCCTTTGCCGCCACTCTTGGAAATACTTATTCAGCATTTCTAATTGTATCGGGACTATCTGTGGTTTTTGGTCTGGTAGGGCAATCACAATTAATGCGTGTCTTAAATCCAAGCCGTAAGTTTTATTTGCTGCATTCAGATAGGCAACACATTGGATTTTATATTCGTGTATCCGCTCCACTGGATAGGGCTGATGGGTGGTTTTCCAGTCTATAAGGCAGAGCGCTCCCTTCAATTGCACAATACAGTCAACTTTTCCCCAATAGCCTAGCTCTAGATTAAATACAAAATCTTCTACGTACAGCACCCGCTGTATCTGTCTCAGTGCAGGCTCGATTGATCTACACCACGGTTCTAGGTCTTTTGAGCAAGATTGGTATCTGTTATTTAGGCAGTTCTCTATCCACTCATGCAAGCGTTTCCCACGGTCTCGCACTTCGTCCCGCGATTGTTTCTGTAATTCCTCCGAGCCTGTATGTTGCTCCTTTGCGGGGTAGTAACCTAGTGGCTGATGGAGTGTTGTTTCTTGAAGAATGCTTGAAACACTAGACAGCTTGTGCTTTAGGTAAGTACAGAACCAGTTAGCTGTGTCACCTTCCAACCTCTGCAAGCTTCTGGCTAAAACTTGCTCATTGAGGTTCTCAAATATATCATCAAGGGCTGTATTGCTGCGTTTTTGGCAGCAATGTATTACTTGCTCAATTAGCTGGTTAAGCAGTGTCATTAATCGCGATCCTTGGCAAGGAGTAGAGTAGGCTCAATTCTTAGAGTTCCCATTACTGAATTACTGTTAACGGTTATCAAGGCACAGTTAGCAAAACTTTATGCAAAGTGATGTCGATGGCTCTAGGTGATCGCATCCTCCCCAAACTACTCACAAACTCAGCCGACAGAGGTGACAATCAAGCTATGACTAGCAGTAAAAAGATGTAGTAAACTAACCGAGATCAACTTGCAAAATAAGCCAGAGTGGTTTGCGGATGTCTCGCCTTATAGCAAAGTTCCAGTCATTAAATACGGTAGCGCTGCGTTTGGGAATCCACTATCATCTCTTTTCGAGCAACAGTCGCAATTTCCCTAACTGGAAGATTTCTTTAATAAATAATGTTCTACCGTTCCTTTGTCATCTTGATAAGTCTTTGAGTAATTTTCGTCGATGTAAGTGTTGAATTGACTATTACTCTTAAATGTTTCAATCCATCTTGCTAGGACAATTTGTTCGGGACGATACTTTTTCAAAACAGCAATAATATCATCCAAAGTCAAATTTCCCGATTTAAATCGTTTATCTGACATAACGGCAAGTTCTGGAGGAACCGGCAAACCCGCATAAAAAGCGTATATGGGACGATCGGTGAATATCCATTGAGTAGAATCCTTGTGTTTTAAGACTAGATTCATAACTTCAAGACTTTTAGATGGTCTTCCTTTAGGCTTAGCAGGAATCGCAATCATAGAGACAATCAAAAGTGCCGTTGCTAAGAGGGGAAAAATTAGCTTTTTGAAGTTTAGGGATTTTAGATTAAAATTCCACCCTTTTGGAAACAAATTAATGACTAAAGCAACTCCATAGGCGGCTAACCAGCAGATGGGAATCGCCAGTAAAGGATAATAGTGATACCAAACAGGTTTATGCTTGAGGAGAATTAAGCTAATAGTTACCAGCCATGTTAAAGGAAAAATTCCCGCTCTTTGTTTTTTAAATAAAATTACTAAAGTACCGATGAATGCCAAAAATACATAGTCATAGTCTTGATAAAGAAAGTAAGGTAAATTCTCAATGTTATTAAAATTTGTTGATTGACCTTGAACTCTCTCTCCCAGGTGTGCTTGAACTAGCTGTTCATAATTAAAAGCTTGGAAAATTAAGCTAATCCTTAGATAACTAATTGCTAGAACGATTAACCATAAAATCAGGGGAGACAAAACAAAGGACGAAAAAGAGTTTTTTGATTTACTTTCCTCTGGCTCTCGTAGTTTAAAATTTAGTAGATAAAAAAGCATTAAAGGAATTAAAAATACAGTAAATAGTTTTGTTTGTAAGGATAGCGCTAAAACGGCTCCGGATAAAATAATGAAACGTTTACGAGGCTGCTGTTTGTATAGTGTTAGAAAATAAATAGAGAGCATTGCCAGCGATAGAGAGGGAATCCCAATCATCACGGAAATGCTGAGTCTAAGAAATAGCCATGAGGTGAAGAGTAATAGTGTAGCAACAAGAGCAGGTATTTTTCCTAAAGAGAAGCGTATAATTTGATAAAAAGACCAAATTAGAAGTGCTGAAAAGAGTATAACCAACACCCGTGCCGCAAAAACTGAATATCCAAATACATTAAACCAGTAAGATAAAAAGACGGTGAATAGAGGAGGTTGATCGTTCCATATCTGCGTATATAGAGAAAAGCCTTGCGAGTATAAAAGCGCTTTGATTAAATTTAATCCCTCGTCATAATCGAATTCAAAGGCTTGTTGAACTGGTCTGATGGCAAGTACAAAGCCAACATAGAGAAATAGGATGAATATGTGAAAAAAGATATTTTTTAAATGGGTCATGCTTAATAAAAATTTTAAGTTTATAGGCAGCGAAAGCCTAAAGTTGATAATTCATGAGCGGCTCATGGTAAATAAAGAGGATATTTTTAATAACTTTTAAAAAGCTAATTACACTCCGGAACCCCACCCCAACCCTCCCCGTTTACGGGGAGGGAGAAAGGAGAAAGGGAGAAATCCTAGCTGAGGATGGGTTATATAAATTTTCACAAGAGAGATGCTCCCAATTAAATAGCTAGCAGACAAACCTTATGTAGGTTTTTATGTAATAGGTGAAATTAGTCAAGCGTTTATATTATGTATCTGACCTTATTACCTCGACCTCGCCAATGATTGCTTGGGTTCCTGGGGAATTTCCGACCGCATCGCGGACTTCCAATGCTTGTCCGTTGCTAGGCGAATGCCACCCTACCTCAAGACGGTAGTGATTGGCTGGTGTACCGGGTGTAACTGTAAGTTTATGGACATCCCGTAAGACTGTCCCTGAAGTTACTTTATCTGTAAAAAAATAGCCATCCAGCGGACGTGCATCAGAACGGTTTTGCAGGTTTCCTTGCGTGTCGCGCAGACTGATGTTAATGGTCATATCAGGGGGCATCGGTGCTAAAAATTTCCAATAGAATGTCACTACCAGCGCTTCATCGGGCAAGAGTTTAGAAGTATTCAGGTCATAACCGAGCAATTGTACCTGCTTGCCAAAAGACAAAGAAAGCGGAACCTGAATGCGTTCTAAATCCTCCGATAAAGGCACCGGGCCAGGATACACTCGTGCATAGTCAATATCGTGCAATCGTGCCGCATACAACGGTTGCTGAGGGGCAAAGTAAGCGATCGCTTTTGGTTCTGGCAACTGACGCTGGAATTGGTTGTAGTACAATACCACGCGATTCGCTGTCGTCCAAGGCTGGGGATCGGGCAGGATATCTTTTTCGATCGGTAAAGTTTGACCGTGAAAATAGGCGGCAAATGAGGAACTATACCAACTGGCGACTTTGATTTCTTTCGCATTCGGTGACTGGTTCAACCATTTAGCGGCTAAGTCCAGACCCTCGCCTTGACCCATCATAAATATATGTTTGGCAGCACGCGAACCGCCCAGCAAAGGGTTGTAATAGCTTAGGTAATAAGGATAGTAAGGTACAAGGACGATAAGTTGTAATCCGAAAAGCGCGATCGCTGTGGTTACGCCTCGGTTGATTCCCCATTTACCGAAGCGATGCTTCCCGAAGCGACGCCGCAGTGCCTCCGCGCCGCGTCCGACCCAAATCATCATTTCTAGCCAGCCAACCGCAGATAGCAGTGCTAGCACTGGCAAGAAAAGGTTAATGTAACGGTCAATCTTACTGTCGCTGACTGAGAGGATCAGCAGCACGCACAAGGGAATTAAAGCGAGTGCTGTTACTTCCGGCATCTTCTTTTGGTGACGCCGCAGCTTGGGGATTAACAATATCGCTAAAAATGCCAGCAACCCCACTTGCAGCACGGGAGAGAGACGATACGCCAGCACTAGCGGATAAAAAAGTAGTCCCGGCGAATCAGTGATTTGCCCTAAAAAGAAAAGTACGCCTCTGGCTGACTCTTTCAACAGACCTTTATAAATCTGCGCCACAACATAGGAAGGGGACACCCACATCGCAGGCCAAATTAGAACGATTGTCCCTAAAATGCTCAATCCCCACCACCTGAGATCCGCCAACTGCCGCTTCCAACCCCTTTGAGGAAAGCGGGTTCGCCAGATTCCCGACTCAATTAGCACGATCCAGAGGGCAACAGCAGGCAAGATAAATAAAGCTGTCACTTTTGTCGCTGTCGCCAGTCCCATAAATACCCCAGAGGCGACAAGCAAGCGACGGCGATAGCGATCGCGTAGCGGCGCTGATGCGCTTAGCAAATCGCTCCGCAGATACAGTAAAAATAGCAGCAACGCCAAAATACTAAAATCAGCCATGAGCGCGTCAGTCGTGAGGTAGCGCTGATAAGCCAAAAAGAAGGGTTCTAGTAACAGTAGGCTAAGAGAGCATAGGGCGACGGATTGCCCCAATAGCTGCTTTGCAAGTATATAAAAACACACCATACACGCTGAAGCGATCGCACCCTGTAGCAAGCGCGGCAGCACGTAGAAGAGGATGGGGAACTGAACTTGGTTGAAACAGGCATCCAGGTCTAGTGGCTGATTCAGACCTAGCAAACTTGGGAAGTGCTTTTGCAACCGACAATTCGCTAACATACTGCTGCCAATCACCCACATATTGGTGACGCCTGGATGATGACGGCGATAGGTGCCAGTTAAATCTCCCTCCAGCAAGTTCTGTATAAAGGTGCTACCGCGAGTCATCCACAGCACTTCATCAGAATTGATGGGAACGGTAATTGCCAGGATGCGTAGCGTCAGCGACACCAGAAAGATGCCGAGCAAAAGAGGAGAGCCTTTTATTTTGATCAATAGAAGTATGTGACTTTAAATTAATAGCCCATTTTCCGACTTTTAGAGGCTGTTTGTAAACATCGGTTAGCAGATAGCCTTGATAGAGCCGTCCTATATGATTCCGAAAGGCGAAATCCCCGACTTCTTTAAGAAGTCGGGGACTTGAACTCTAAGGATATCGCAACTTAAATAGGCTTGCCCTATTAAGCTTGATTCACTATTTAAAAAGGTTACTTCCCGGACAACAGTAACTCTATCACTTCAAACGCCCAGAACGTAGGATGCTCACAATTAACCACAAACCCAGGAAGCTAGCAGCAGCAAATAGACCATTGCTTAATAAAGATAGCCCCCCTCCTGTTTGAGCATTACTGGAGATAATCGCCGCCCCGATGATTAGGGAACCCACAACAACACTAAAGGAAAGGCGGTTAGCAGAGTTCTCCAAACTGCGACGAAATGGAACGATGTCTGGCATCTTGATATTCCACTTCAACGTTTCAGAAGTGATTCTTTCGAGCAGCAACTCCACTTGGCGGGGAGATTCCAAAGACAAACTTTTAATATCTAAAGCTGTTCTCAGCAAAGCTTGTAACGGGTCATCCCCGAATAATTGACGCCGGAACAAATCGGTCATCAAAGGCTTAATTTCCTCGATGAGATTTAAGTCTGGGTCAAATAAATGCCCTGTTCCCTCTAAATTTGCTAGCGTTTTTGAATATAATCCCATATTGCTAGGCAACCGGATTTTATTGTCGCGGGCGACTTGCAACACTTCATAAAAAACTTGACTCAAATTGATTTGTGACAGACTCAGGTTGTAATACTTTCGCAACAGCTTTTCAAAGTCACTTTCTAACTTTGCTAAATTTGCTGGTTGAGCCGATTCAGCTAATTGCAAAGTCAACTGACTACAGCGACGGGCATCAATATTTGCGATCGCTAACAGCATCTCCGTTAAAATCTGCTGAGTCCGGGGGTCTAGTCGCCCGATCATCCCAAAGTCAAGCAGCGCTACGCGACCATCTCTCAGATAAAAAATATTGCCTGGATGCGGGTCAGCGTGAAAGAAGCCGTCAAGATACAACTGTTGAAAGAAAACGCGACACAGTAGCCGAGTGATGTCTCGCCGCTGGTCGCTGGGGCTTTTACCGTCGTTGATTTGCTCGAAATTTGCCTCTAGCAACGGTACCCCATCTAACCATTCCAGTACCAATAGCTTTTGGGTGGTTAACTGCCAAATAATTTCCGGAATCACCACCTGCTTCGGGTCAAACCAGCGGCTGGTCGATAAATTGCGGCGTAGCTGGTTGGTGAAATTGGCTTCTTGGGTAAAATCAAGCTCAGCCAGCAAAGCATTAGAAAATTCGTTCGCTAAAGCGACAATATCGATATCTGGCCCAATATCGGTGCGAGCAACTAAATCGGCTAAACCTTTAATGATGGAAATATCTTGAGAGATAATCGCATCAATTCCCGGTCGCTGCACCTTCAGAGCCACTTCCCGCCCATCTGCTAAGGTGGCGCGATGCGTCTGAGCAATTGAACCAGCAGCAACCGCCACCGGGTTGATGGTGCTGAAAACCTCCTCCATCGGACGATCCAATTGCTTCCGAATCACCACTTCAACCTCTGACCAAGGCACGGGCGGTACCTCAGATTGAAGCGTTGACAGTTTTTCAATGTAGTCCGCCGAGAGTAAGTCAGGGCGAGTCGAGAGCAGTTGCCCCAGCTTGACATAGACTGGCCCCAAATCCACTAAGATGTTGCGAAGGACGGCGGGAGTCGGCAGCCTCGGTTCATCAGCTTTGCCGCCGGTCAAGAGCCGTCTCATGTAGTCCCAACCGTTGCGGAAGACGACCTCAAGGATTTCTCTTTGGCGAGAAGTGGTTTGGGTTAAGGAAAACACGGGTTTTAAGGGATAGCTAATGGAATCATGGAAGTCTGGCTAATGGGTCTTGAACAATTCGCAATTCGCCATTAGCCATCATCCCTCTTATTAATACTTCATACTTCCAACTTCTGCCTTCCGTTGGAGGGTAGATTACAGCAACTTTTCAAGCTTCGGATCGGTTCGTAGCAACTCAAGAACCTTTTTGATTTCTTGGGTGCGGTCTTTTTTGACAATCAGCGTGACATTGCGATCGCGCACAATCACCACATCCTCCATCCCAATCGTCACGATTACCTCATCCTCACCCTCGGCGTAGAGAATCGCCCCTTGCGTATCCATTCCCACGTGAGTCGCCAGTTCCACGTTTGGTTTGTCCCCTTTCAGCAACCGTTCGATGGCGTTCCAATCTCCCAAATCGTCCCAGCCAAAAGACACTGGCAGCACATAAGCTAGCTGCGTCTTCTCCATCAGCGCATAGTCGATACTCTTCTTCGGCACCTGAGAGTACGCTTCGACACCTTTTTCTTCGAGAAGATCCATCATTTCCGGCGCGTAAGTGCGAAGTTCATCTAGCACGACCCCAGCTTGGAAGATGAACATTCCGCTGTTCCAGCTGAATCGCCCTGTTGCCAGAAACTCCTCCGCCGTCGGGCGGTCGGGTTTTTCCGTGAATCGGCTGACGCGGTAGGTGGGAAACTCCCCAACCTTGCCAGTTTCTTCTCCTTGCTCAATGTAACCGTAGCCCGTAGATGGATAATTCGGCTTAATCCCCAATGTCACAATCGACGGCTGAGTTGCTGCCAAAGTAGCACCGGCTTCCAGCGTTTGTTGAAAAGCCTTCTCGTCTGCAATCCAATGGTCGGCGGGGAAAAAGCCGACAACCGCGTTTTCTCCATACCGCTTGGCAATTTCCAGTGTTGTCCAAGCGACCGCTGGGGCAGTATCGCGCCCCTCTGGTTCTACCAGCAAATTTTCTACGGGTAGCTGGGGCAGTTGTTCTTTCACCCCATCTGCCAGCAAAGCCGAAGTAACGACCCATAGCTTCTCCCAGCCTCCAGCCACAGACAACAGTCGGTCAGCAGTCGCTTGCAGCAAACTCTTGCCGCTGCCATCCAAACTTAAAAACTGCTTAGGTCGGTGCTTGCGGCTGAGGGGCCAGAAGCGTTCCCCTTTACCACCGGCGAGAATTACAGGGATTAGCGATTGATTCATTTTTGGCTTTAGCCTATTGTTTTCGGCTCTATGTTAACCTTGACGCGATCGCGATCGCTGTTTAACCTTTGTGCTTGCTCCCGATCAAACGCCTTGTGCAACTTCTCCCAACTTTCTGTAGAAACCAACCTGTAGAAGCAAGCTTAAGGCACCGCTGCAATGTCATTTCCTTTGGGAGATGGAGAACCTAAAGTTATAATCCACCTTGGAAATAAGTCTCCAGAAAGATACATATAGTCTGCGGTTGTGGTGATGAGGTAAACGTGGAAGAAGGTATCAAACAGTCTCAAACCAGTCCAGACCACGAAATGTCTAAAGGTTCTGGCAATCAGCAGGAACCCCGTACAGATGGCGTTGATGACGATTCCGATACCTCACCCCAATCGCAGACAAGCGATGTGGCAAATGAGGTTTCGCCCCAAAGAAATAGCTTGGGGCGGCGCTTGTTATGGATCGCTGTCTTTCTCATTACAGCAACAGTTTCTGCCACAGTGGGAGCAACTTTAGCACTGATTACCCCTTTGTCGCCGATCGTTGCCTCCCAGACTCCAGGAGAAAAGACCGCGACTGAGGGATGGGGTCGAGGTTTTCAGTACCGTCTGGCGCGACCCGTCAATATCCTGGTTATGGGAATTGACCGCCTCCACAACTCACCAGATAATTCGCCGGATAATTTCACCGGCAACAGCGATACGATGCTGCTGTTACGGTTAGACCCGACTGACCATTCAGTAAAAATGCTTTCCATTCCACGAGATACGCGAGTGGAAATTCCGGGCGTTGGTTTTAACAAGATCAACCAGGCGAATGTCAACGGGGGCGCAGCCTTATCCGCACGAGTTGTCAGCCGTACCCTAAACAATGTCCAGATCGATCGATACGTGCGAGTCACCACCGATGCCTT
This sequence comes from Trichocoleus sp. AS-A1, assembly GCF_039962015.1. Lineage (NCBI taxonomy): Bacteria > Bacillati > Cyanobacteriota > Cyanophyceae > Leptolyngbyales > Trichocoleusaceae > Trichocoleus > Trichocoleus sp. AS-A1. The sequence continues at coordinate 25,710 of NZ_JAMPKG010000041.1, forward strand.
TCGGGAGTTGGTGGATTTGGTGGGCGGCATTGAGGTATTTGTTCCTCGCCAGATGTCCTATGTAGACGAAACCCAAAAACTCAAAATCGATCTTTCCCCAGGCTGGCAAACTCTCAATGGCGACCAAGCAGAACAGTTTGCGCGGTTCCGGAATGACAAGAACGGCGATATTGGTCGGGTGCAGCGACAGCAAGCCCTTCTCAAGTCGTTGCGGCAGCGTCTGACGAACCCAGCCGTATTGCCTCGCTTGCCTCAACTGATCCGGGTGATGTGGAAGTACGTTGACACGAATCTCAGCTTAGAAGAAACCCTAGCGCTGGCAAATTTTGGCATCAACTTGGAGCAAGATGATTTCAAAATGGTGTTGTTGCCCGGTCGATTCAGCGACCCCCAGGAGTACATTGCCAGCTATTGGATTCTGGATTCCGGGGGGAGAGATCGCATCATGCGCCAATATTTTGGGCAAGAAACGACTCTTGCCTCTGTAGAGGAAAGCCGTTCTCTTAGCACCCTGAGAATCGCAATCCAAAATGCCACCGAGCAGCCTGGTATCGCTTATCGCGTTTCTGAATATCTGGCGGCGAAGGGATTTGTAAATGTTTATGTTGTCAATGATTGGCCCGACCGCGAACGCCAAACCCAAATTATTGTCCAGCAAGGCGATTTAACAAAAGCAGCGGCTTTGAAAAGAGTGCTGGGCGTCGGTCATATTGAAGCGGCTTCTATCGGTGATTTGGAATCTGAGATTACCCTACGAGTGGGTGAAGACTGGCTCGATACAATGAAAAATGTACAATAAAAAATTAAAAAGCTGCCTTATTTTTATCTTTGATTGCAGACGAAGCTGGAGAGCCTTAAAAAGAACAACTTGCTTTTTAAATTTTTGATTAATCCTATGCAACCTTTAACTTCAAAAGCAATTAAAAATTTTGTGGTGCGCGTGCTTAGCGGTATCTTGCTATTAGCTTTGGCATGGCTGTGGGTGATGTTGAGCGCTACTCCTGCTTTTGCTCAGGCAGGGACAATTAATTACACCAATATTAATTTGGAAAATCGGGATTTCTCGAATGCTGATTTAGTTGGTGGTGTATTTGTCGCAGCTGAAATGCGAGGAACAAACTTCCAGGGAGCTGACCTTACCAATGCGATTCTGACCAAGGGCGTGTTATTAAAAGCAAATCTGGAAGGAGCAAACCTGACTGGGGCTTTGGTAGACCGAGTAACGTTGGATGAAGCTAATTTAACCAACGCGATTTTAGCGGAAGCAACGTTGACGCGGACTCGCTTTTACGACACCATCATTACGGGCGCTGATTTTACGGATGCACTAATTGACCGCTACGAAGTGGCTCAGCTCTGTCAGCGAGCAGAAGGTGTGAACCCAGTAACGGGTGTTTCTACGCGGGACAGCTTAGGCTGTCGCTAAACGGTCGTTCGCCAATTGTTGCATAGGCTCCCAGTTGAGGACATCTTGGAGCAATGCCTGATAGCCTGCGACATTTGGGTGGAGTCCGTCTTCGGTAAGATGCGATCGCCACCAATCTTCACCCCGATTCATCCACAGCTCGAAAATATCTAGATAAGGAATCTGTCGCGCCTGACACGCTAACCGCGTTGCTTCTTTATAGCGATATTGATCGCCGTGATTGTAGTAAAAACAGTCGAGAAACGGCATTTTCGCTTCATCTACTGGCACCATCCCCACAAAGAGTACCGGACAGAATCTTTGGGTTAGCGTTGCAGTTGCGCTCTGAGTACATCGCTCCAGCAACAAATCCATTTCTGCTTTGAAAACTTCAAAGTCGGTAAAATTCCGCCCAGTCGGTCGAGCCAACCGAGCCGAATCATTGACCCCGACTGATAGAATAATTGCATCCGGTACGCGATTTCTCAACTCACCCCGATGGCGAAACTCCTGCTCTAACCGCTGTTGCACTTGGCTGATGCCGTCACCCCGGACACCCAAATTGTAGAGAACGTGTCCCGGACTATCCGGCAGCATCCAGCGACGCCGCAGCCGCTCTACCCACCCGCCACCTTCCGGATCGCCGAATCCATAAACAAGACTGTCTCCCAGTGCTACAAGCTTCAGAGGATGGCGATCGCTTTCAGGAAACGGCTTAATCGTAGGAGGGACAAGGGTTTGCATGGACTGTAATCTCGAATTTATTTCCAGAATGATATAGATAGATTGATAAGAATCTACATAATATTAAACGATTCTTTGTCTTGAAAGAAATTCTTCAGTGAATCTCCAGGCGGTGCTAACAGCCACAAAAATTGGGGACTCCTGCTAGACTGAAGGGTGCAAGGTGACAGGAGGGTCGCGCGACTGTGCGCCGCTACTCACGAACAACAATTAACAACTAATCCAACGTGATGCAAAAGCGTTTCAAGTTTGATACTACCGAAGTTTTACTCCGGGCTGAAGAGCTGGTGAGTGCTGCTTCCAATCGCTACCGGATTACCGTTCAAGTAGCGAATCGCGCTAAGCGCCGTCGCTATGAAGACTTTGATAATGTTGACGATCCGATGATGAAGCCAGTGCTGCGAGCGATTCTGGAAATGTCCGATGAGCTAACGCAACCAGAAATTATTGGCGATTAGATAAAAAACAATAAGCAAGATGAAGCGACAAACCAGAAAATTTCCCAAGCGAATGCTACGTTTTGCCGTTGCTTGTCTAACGGCGCTGTTTTTATTTCCTTGGGGAAGCATCTTTGATCCTTCATCCTCGCTTTTTCATCTTTCCGAACAGCCTGCGATCGCCCAGATGTACGGAACTCAGGATGTCTGGCGGCAAGTTTATCAACGCTTACCGGATTTGCCGCTAGAAAATCAATACATCAGCAAGGAAACTGGCAAGCAGGCATCGGAAAATACGCTGGTGGGGCGCATCATCCGGTATCACGTTTATGTAAAGTCACGCCCACCCAATTATCGGCTGGACTGGAAACTGACCTTAGCGGACTATCTGGGCGCAAACGAACTAATCCAGGAGTCGCTATATCCCGGTTATGATACGTTGCAGAAAAATCCCATGCAGAGCGATCGCGCGGTCATTGAACGTCTGAATCGAGCGCAACGAGACGCCTTAGTTCAAGTCCTCGTGAGTCTATTCACTCCCAATTCTCAGCAGCAGGCACCCGTACCTTCTCCCAGCGCTTCACCTCAGCCACAGGCAGCACCCAAACCCAGTGGAGGGCTAGCACTGCCTCAGCCAGGAGATGCTCAGTTACTCAAGTAATGAAAAATTAAAAACTAAAAATGTAAGAAAAGCGCTTTAGTTTTTGATTTTTAATGACTTTTATGGAACGTCTCATCAAAAGTGGAGTTGGCTGGCGCATTGGCTGGAACCCTAACACGAGTGAGTTTAAAGGGTTAGTTGGTGGCGATGATTGGGCGATAGAGCTGACAGAGGCAGAGTTAAATGAGTTTTGTCGCTTGCTGGCACAATTGGCAGAAAGTATGAGCCAGATCGCGACTGAGTTGATGGATGAGGAGAAAATCGCCTGCGAAACCGAAAGCGACTTAATTTGGATGGAAGTAGAGGGCTACCCCCATGCTTACAGCCTTCGTTTCATTCTCCACACGGGACGGCGGGGTGAGGGTAGCTGGAATGAGGCAGCAGTACCGGGTTTGATGCAAGCGGCTCAAATGTTAAAGGTTTTCTGATTGCATCTTGACAGCTTTAAGAAAGCTGATATAGAATATAAGACTGTGCCGGGGTGTAGCGCAGGTTGGTAGCGCGCAGCTTTGGGGTAGCTGAGGTCGTGGGTTCGAATCCCGCCACTCCGATTAGTCCGGCAGAATCCGTTAAGTTGAAAGGGGCGAGTTCTCCTGAGGGAGATAAAATCGCTCCTTACTGTCATAGAAGCTCATGGCTTAGCGTGTAGGGAGCCTGTATCGCGGTTATTGCTGTGGAGCGATCGCTTATGCTCAGACGTTTAACCAGCCGCTCTCTGCTGACGGCAGCTATTTTTCTGGTTGTGACATCGCTTACCCTAATAATTGTCCTATTAACTAAGCAGCCAGTTATGACATCTCAACCCCAGCTGCTAACCGATCCCTTTCTACAACTGCCGACCGAAACAAGCGTGCGAGTTGTGTGGTTTACTGAGTTTGCTGGTGAGCATCGTGTCGCCTACGGTGAGAATCTCGCTCGCAGTGTTGTCGCCAGTACCACCAAACTCAGCCGCACTCGTGAGGATAGTCAATCGCGGGTAGGAAATCAGACTCAAGACGGTCAGATTTACCAGCAGCCGACCAGCCGAGACATCTGGCGGCACGAAGCAGAGGTGACTGGGTTAACTCCTGGCACGCGAGTTTCTTATCGCGTCACCAGCCTGCGGGAAGATGGTACGAGCGTTAGCAGTGAGGTATTCACGCTCGCCCCCAAACCCACACCGGGCACATCACTGAAAATTTTGCTGACTTCCGACCACCAGCTCAAGCCGATGACATCTGCCAATCTTCAGAAGGTCGTTGAGACCGTCGGGCAAGTAGACGCTGTCTTCTTTGTCGGTGACTTAGTCAACATTCCCGACCGTGCCTCCGAGTGGTTTGATGATAATCGGGGGGGTGCCTTCTTTCCTTGCCTCCAAGGTCGCAGCAACTACGAACTTGAACACAATGAACTTGAACACAACGGTGTCAAGACGGTTTATCGGGGTGGACAGATAATTCAAAACGCCCCCATGTTTGCAGCGATTGGCAATCATGAGGTGATGGGACGCTTCTCGATGGAAAGTAGCTTAAACGATCAGTTCGATGACTCCTATCCTCGTTGGGCTGCTCAGAAAATTTATGCACAAAAGGCAGAGGAAAAAAAGGCAGAGCAACTAAACCCCGGTGAGGACACGAAGCGCAATTTGGCGTCTCTTCAACCGTTAAAAGATATTTCTTTTAATACCGATACTTACGAAGAAATTTTTACTTTACCCGAAAGTAGGGAGGGTGGAAAACAATATTATGCCGTCACATTTGGTGATGTGCGGTTGGTGGTGCTTTACGCGACCAATGCGTGGCGTTACTGGGGATTAGAGGAGAAGACAAAGGGAAGATACCGCGAACGAGAACAACACTTAAATAACCCGGAAAAGTGGGGATATGGGCAGCACATCTTTGAGGCAATTGCCAAGGGTAGCGAACAATACACCTGGCTCGAAAAAGAACTGAATAGCCCGGAGTTTAAGCAAGCAAAGTACAAAGTTGTGATGTTTCATCACCCACCACATTCACTGGGGGATAACGTTGTCCCTCCTTATACTGATCCGGTGCAGACGATCGACCGAGATGGGAATGGCAATATTAAATCGGTGCGTTACAAGTACCCTAGAGAAGCAGATTACATTATCCGAGATGTATTACCACTGCTAGAAGCTGCTAATGTGCAGTTAGTATTTTATGGGCACTCGCACCTGTGGAATCGCTTTGTCAGTTCTAGCCGGATGCACTTTTTAGAAACCTCGAATGTCGGCAACTCCTATGGTGCGGCGTTGGGCGAAAAGAAGCGACCTGTACCAGAAGAGTATCAAGAGAATGATATCGTAACGGGCGATCCAAATGGGTTAGAGGCAGTAGTACCAACCATTGCGCCGCTAATGGGTGAAGATGGGAAGCCATTACCGTATGTGGCGAGTAATGAGATTACGGCATTTAGCATCTTCGACACGGGAACGGGTACGGTGAGCAGTTACCGTTTTGATACGCGAAAACTGGACTCAGAGGTGGTAAAGTTTGATGAATTTAAGCTGAAATAGAGAAAATTTACCTGGCGATTTATCGAGTAGGCAATGAGCGCGATCGCTCAATCATTCTAAAAAGTTGTTACCCCACCATTTTGCAAGCATAAATCGGCTAAAATTTTAGGTAAAGCAATCCCCTTTACAGTTACTTTTATAAGAATCCGATATGAGTTTTGAGATGCCAGTGGTTTATATCCCCGATTTCTCGCTCGAAATCGGGGATTTCGCCTTCACGAATCATTGAAGAAATAGCACAACTTAGCTATCTCGGATTGAAGGAGCCGTTGCCAAAGTTTCTGCTGCTTTTTGCATTGCTTCAAGATCCGATGATGTCCAGGTACGAGCATCCTGACAATTATGAGCAACTAGCAATCCCCACAACCGAACAGAATTGAGAATTGGCACCACTAAATTAGCGCGTACCTTCATCGTGCGGAGAAAATCGCGGTGGCAAGGGTTAATCGGTTCTAATTCAATATCTGCGATCGCTCGTACCCTTCCTGCTTGGTACAAGGCAGCATATTCATCATTAAAACAATCATCGGGGCCTGTTGAGCCGAAGATCGAGTATTCTCTAGACCTCAAGGACTCAAACGTAACCTGCCCTTTCCATTGGCGATAAAAGTAATATAAAACGACGCGATCGACTTGAAGCAAATCTCTTAGCTCGTCGGTCGTCTTTTGAACTAAAACATCTCGCTCGATACTATTGGCAAGACGGTTAGCAAATGCTCGCAAACCCGGATCGCTATCTTGTATAGCAGGACTAGAGTCAGAATCTCTGTTGAAGTTACTTTGCACGGGAAGACAAATCCGACTGAGTTATGACAATTGAATGTTTTTTATGATAACGCTATAGTCCAAATAGCATCCACTCTAAAAGCTAAGAGATTGATGCAAACAGCGATCGCTCTTATTTTTTGGGGGTGTGCAATGTCCTATACAGCAGAAATTCACATTTTATACTTCTTGATTCACCAGTAATTGACTTTTTTGCTGCTCAATTGGAATCTCAATTAAGAACTCTGCACCCTGTCCCGGTGCTGAAATACATTTCAGTTGACCGTTATGCTTATCTACAATTTGGTAGCTAATTGACATCCCCAAACCTGTCCCAGAACCGACCGGCTTAGTTGTAAAAAACGGATCGAATAACCGACTGCTGACTTCCTCCGTCATTCCTGGGCCATTGTCAGCAATCTGAATCCTGACTTGATTGGGTTGCACCGTAGAAGTCCGAATCCAAATTGTTGGAGATTCTTCGGGGTTCATCGTTGATGGTTTATTGCCGCGAACGGCGAACGGCGAGCAATGAACTGCTTCGAGGGCATCAATCGCATTCGTCAAAATATTCATAAATACTTGATTAATCTGTCCCGCATAGCATTCAACTTTGGGTAGGTTGCCATATTCTTTGACGATCTGAATACCCGAACGATCCGGTTTAGCTTTCAGACGATTTTGCAGGATTAGCAGCGTGCTATCGATGCCTTCATGAATATCGACAGTCTTCATCTCTGCCTCATCAAGACGAGAGAAGTTTCGTAAACTCAGGACTATTTCGCGGATGCGGTCAGCTCCTACCTTCATAGAAGATAGGATTTTAGGCAGGTCTTCGAGTAGGAAAACCAGGTCGATTTCTTCCGCCTGAGCTTGAATGGCGGCGGGTGGCTGGGGATAGTGTTCCTGGTAGAGCTGAAGCAGGCGTAGTAAATCGAGAGCGTATGCATTAGCGTAAGAGAGATTGCCGGAGATGAAGTTAACGGGATTGTTAATTTCGTGAGCAACCCCCGCAACCAACTGTCCTAAAGAGGACATTTTTTCACTTTGAATCAGTTGAGCTTGAGTTTGCTTCAGTTCGCGCAAGGCGTGTTCAAGCTGAGCAGCTTTGGTTTGGGCAGTGCTGGCGGCATCAAGCTGCTGGTTGTAAAGTTCGGCTTGGTTAATCGCGATCGCTAGCTGGTTGACAACCGCCGAGAGTAATTCCACCTCGCTGTCCGTCCAAGGTTGCACTTGGTTCCGGCGATGACAAGCCAAGGCACCCAGTTCGCCACTCGGTGTCTGTATTGGCAGCGCCAGCGCTGACCGAGTGCCTGCAACGAGTAATGTTTGCGGAATGACTGGATCGTCCGGAGTTTGCACTTCATCCAGGCGGAACATTTCTAAATTCAGCATTTTTTCCTCAAACTTTGGAAAAAATCCCACCGGATAGAAGCCAAGCCAGTTCGCTTCGGTGGAAGTTCTCGCTTCCTTAACAACCTCCCATCCGGGGGGTGAGGAATGGGGGCGATACCAAGCGAAGGTGCATGACTCAATCCCCATCCGCCTTTGGATCGCCCCGACGGCGGTTTCTAGAATCGTATCTAGATCGAGGGTGTTCCGGATCTGGTTAGCTAGACGGTTGAGTAGTTCTTCCTGCTGAGCGAGTTGTCTGAATCGAGTTTCCGATAGTTGCAGAGCGACTTCAGCCTGTTTGCGTTCGGTGATGTCGGTGGAAATGCCGCAAACTGCATAAGGCATACCATTGTCGTCGTAAAGCGGAAACTTCATCGAAATGTAGGTGTGTAAGCCGTCGTCTTGAGGAATCACTTCCTCACTTTCTAAAGGAATCCCTGCCGCAAGTACCTTTTGATCGTTGGTTTGCAATGCCTCAGCGACCTCATAAGGTAAATACTCGTACTCGGTCTTCCCTTTGACTGCCTTTGCATCAACGTTGAGCAAGTTGGCACACTTCCGGTTCATCAAAATATTACGACCTTGAATATCCTTGACGTAGATAGCGGCTGGAGAGTAAGCCAGAATTGCTTGAAGCTGCTGTTCGCTCTCCCTCAGAGCGGCTTCAGCCTGTTTGGCACTTGTGATGTTCCTCGCAGTGCCCGTGGTGCCGAGGATGTTTCCGGCGTCGTCCTTAGATGCGATCGCGTTGAAGCTCATCTGAATTGGCGTTCCATCTTTACGCAGATGCACCGTTTCGTATTGGAAATACGGCTCACCCTCCAGCAGGCGCAGATGTATCTGCCAGTTCTGCTCCACTTGTTCCGGTGGCTGGAAATCGGTGAACAAACGCCCGATCATTTCTTGGGGATCGTATCCATGCATTTGTTTGACCGCAGAGTTCACAAATGTAAATCGCCCCTGTCTATCCACCGACCAAATCAAATCCTGGGAAGTCTCGACCAAATGGCGGTATCTTTGCTCACTCGCCTTCAGCGCCGCCTCTGCCTCTTCCCGGTTGGCAATTTCGCTTTGCAATTGCCCAATGGCAGCTCTTAATTCGCAGGTACGCTCCTCAACGCGGATTTCTAGCTCTTCTTTGGCTTTCTTGAGTGCTTCCTCTGCTTGTTTGCGCTGGGTGATTTCCCGCGCTACCCCAACTAAACCGATAACCTTTCCTTTGGGGTCGCGGTAGACGCTTTTTGTGGAAAGAAATGTCCGGGTAATCCCTGTGGTGAGTATCGTTTCCTCGACAACTTGAGTCACGCCCGTCGTCATGATTTGGCGGTCAGTCTCCATGACTGGATGTGCCAACTCTAGAGGCAGTAACTCGGTATCATCCTTGCCGATAATTTTCCCTTCCGGTCTGCCAAAAACAGCGGCACCCGCCGAGTTGATCATCAAATAGCGACCTTGAAGATCCTTTACATAAATAGCATCGGGGGTGCCTTCAATCACCGCACACACGAGGCTGTAGCTGAATTCCAGTTCTTCTTTGGCTTTTTTCGCAGTTTCCTCGGCTCGCTGGCGCTGGGTGATGTCCGTGTGCGATCCCGCCATCCGAATCGCTTTGCCATTGTCATCTCGCAGCGCTGCTCCCCGCGCTAAAATCCACCGATAAGAGCCATCTTTATGCTGCAAGCGATGCTCTAATTCGTAATTAGAAGCTTGGCTATTCATGAGATAAGCTTGGACGATCGCGATCGCGCGATCGCGGTCATCGGGATGCAATCGTTTTTCCCACTCTTCAATCTGATTGGGCAACTCATGCTCTTCATAGCCCAGCATCTTCTTCCATTGAGGTGAAAAATAGGTCTCGTTGGTTGCTATATCCCAATCCCATAATCCATCTTTAGAACCTTGAACTGCTAAATCAAACCGTTCTCGGCTCTTACGTAACTCTTCTTCAGCAGCTTTCCGTTCGGTAATATCTTCAAAAGTGCAAAGGATGCCGACCACGTTTTCTTCACCATCATGGAGTGGAACTTTGTTACTGTCTATCCAAGACGGTTTACCATCCGCCTTGAGCGTTGATTCAATGCTGTGATATTCTGGCGTGTTTGTTTCCATAATTCGCCGTTCGCTATCCAGCAATAAGCCCGTTTTTTCTGTGAACAACAAATCGTAGTCGGTTTTTCCAACAATATTTTCTGGCTTGCCAACCCCTACTAGCTGTGCAAAATTCCAATTGCACCCCAAATAGACTGAAGTTCTGTCTTTCCAAAAGATAAATTGGGGGATGTTATCCATCACCAATTGCAGCATTTGTTGCGACTTTTGCAGTTGTTCTTCAATGCGTCTGCGCTCAATTATTTCGGTTTCCAGGTTCCGGTTAACTATCTCCAATTGATCTGGGCTAGGCAACGCTAGGGCTTGGGGAATTAAGGGTACTAAGCTGCCTGCTGTATAGACTGATATTCCAGCAGTTAGCGCTTTCATAAAACCAGCTATCCAATAAATGGGATGCCAAAGCGTCCAAACTTCTATTAGATGGGTTGTACCACAAGAAATAATAAAGGTTCCAAATAATAGAAATATCCCTGCGTAGGGTAAATCTTTTCGCTGGTGAACGAAGTAAAAGAGCGTAATAGGAATAGAGTAATAGGCAAGAGCGATTAGCACATCTGATATGATATGCAGCCCTACTAACTCTGGTTTCCACAAGTAACAATGTCCATGTGGAATAAAAGAGTTTGAACCCAAAAAAATCTGCAAAAATTGCAGCATATAGCTCCTACTACGTGTTCCTAATTTTTGCTCAACTTTGTAAATTTGTAGAGTATAAAAACATACAATTAATCTTTACATTTTTTCTCAACGAGAGAAGCTGAGAAGCCAAAATTCTAGAAAATTATGTTTAGTAATTAAAATTTTTAATCCCAGCCCATAGCCACGACAACTGTAATTTTTCTAGAAAACATACTCAATTCGCATAGCGATCGCCGTAATATTACGTATGCCCACTGGAAATGAATATCAATGTTTAACGATTGATAGGTTTTTCTACGCAATTGTTGTGTTGAAAAAGGTCTCTGGCGTCAATGTATAAAATCAATAAATTAAACGGGGGTTCATTTGTCAAGAGAGCGATCGCTGAAAATTAGCTAGAAAATTACCGACAAAATGCTCAATCGGAGTCGCTGCGGCGCTAAAACACTCAAAGCTGGGCTTTCTTGCTATAAAAAGAAGAATCACCTTCCGATAATCATTCTTAGAATGCGGCTAGGAAGGATAATGATTTTAAATTCGAGAGCGATCGCTATGGCTGGAACGCAGTGAGTAGCAACCGTTCGGCACACTGGGGTAGATTGTAAAGCTATATTGCAACTCTTGTAAAAAGATTTAGAAATCTGCCAAGCCCGTGTCAGAACCTTAACCTAGAACTTTAAAGGAATGTTGCAAGGGAAACGTCATGGATAAAATGCAAAAGTATCGCTTCGTCTGTACTCTCTCCTTTGGCGATATCTATGGGCAAATCATCGTTTGGCTGATTGTCATCTTCATTAGTCTCGCCTCTGCACTAGCGCTGTGGAGTACCACTCGGCAAATTTACGCCCTAATGACTGTCGGACTCATCCTCGTGCTGTCTTTGCCCTTCTTGCTCTTTGCCTTCGTGACCACGTTGTTTAACCACATTGAGGTTTCTGCAATGGATATCCAGGACACCACTGAGACCGTTGGTGGCAGTTTACCCAACCAAAACCCTGCCCAAGTGACTAGTTGAAGAGCCATCAGTCTTTGGTCAACACTGAGAACTGAGGGCTAAGGACTGAGGACTGAGGACTGAGGACTGAGGACTGAGGACTGAGGACTGAGGACTGAGACGCCAGAACTGGTATTAGGACTAAAAAGAAATTTATGAAGAACTTCCCCGCTTTGTGGTGGGGAAGTTTTTATTTGCGTCAGCATGGATGTAAGAATTCCAAAGAGCGGATCTTAAAGATGCTTGAACACGATGTCGTGATTGTGGGAGGTGGATTAGCGGGGTGTCGCGCCGCCTTAGAGATTGCCCGCACAGAACCCAGCTTAGATGTAGCGCTGATTGCCAAAACTCACCCGATTCGTTCCCATTCGGTCGCCGCGCAGGGGGGTATGGCGGCAACGCTGAAGAATGTAGACCCTGAAGACACTTGGAAAGACCACGCTTTTGACACCGTAAAGGGATCTGACTACCTGGCGGATCAGGATGCGGTGGAAATCCTCACCCGCGAGGCTCCAGACACGATCATCGACCTGGAACACATGGGAGTATTGTTTTCCCGATTGCCGGATGGTCGGATTGCCCAGCGGGCTTTTGGGGGGCATTCTCACCGGCGCACTTGCTATGCAGCGGATAAGACGGGTCACGCGATTCTGCACGAACTGGTGAATAATCTCAGGCGTCACGGCGTCCGCATCTACGATGAGTGGTACGTGATGCAGCTGATTCTGGAAGACGCCCAGGCGAAGGGTGTGGTGATGTACCAGATTCTGGACGGGCGAATTGAGGTTGTACGGGCGAAGGCGGTGATGTTCGCCACGGGCGGCTATGGCAGGGTATTTAACACCACCTCGAATGACTACGCCTCGACGGGGGATGGGTTGGCGATGTCTGCCCTCGCCGGGGTGCCGTTGGAAGATATGGAGTTTGTGCAGTTTCACCCGACGGGCTTGTATCCGGTGGGAGTGCTGATTTCGGAAGCTGTGCGGGGTGAAGGCGCGTATTTGATCAACGCTGAGGGCGATCGCTTCATGGCGACTTATGCCCCCAGTCGCATGGAACTCGCTCCCCGCGATATTACTTCACGAGCGATCGCGCGAGAAATTCGTGCCGGAAGGGGCGTTCATCCCGATGGCAGCGCCGGTGGTCCCTTTGTCTATCTCGACTTGCGCCACATGGGGCGAGAAAAAATTATGAGTCGGGTTCCCTTTGCTTGGGAAGAAGCTCACCGATTACTCAGCATCGATGCCGTAGATCAACCGATGCCCGTGCGCCCTACGGCTCACTATTCAATGGGCGGCATCCCCGTCAATACCAGCGGTCAGGTGAAAAGTGGCCCAGATGGTTTAATTGACGCTTTCTTTGCCGCTGGAGAAGCTGCTTGTGTCTCGGTTCACGGGGCAAATCGATTGGGCAGTAATTCCCTGTTGGAGTGTGTGGTTTATGGCAGAAAAACGGGGGCAACGATCGCGCAATTTGTCCAAAACCGCAAGCTGCCCGAACTGGATGAGCAACCCTATCTGCTAGAAGCTCACTGCAAAATCCAAGCGCAACTAGAACAATCGGGTCAATACCGGATTAACCAAGTGCGTCAAGCCTTCCAAGACTGCATGACTGAGTATTGTGGTGTCTTCCGCAGCGAGGAATTGATGCGCGAAGGTTTGAACAAGCTGCAACAGATTCAGCAGCAATCCCAGGATATTTACCTGGATGACAAAGGTAAACTCTGGAATACTGAAGTCATCGAGGCACTGGAACTCCGCAGCTTGATTATTGTCGGACAAATGATTCTGACATCGGCGCTCAACCGTCAAGAAAGTCGAGGCGCTCATTATCGCGAAGATTATCCTGAGCGTGACGATGAGAATTTCCTCAAGCACACGATGGCTTTCTATTCTCCAGCCGGGATCGATTTGCGCGATCGCCCGGTGACGATTACTATGTTTGAGCCAAAGGAACGGAAGTATTAAGTGATTAGGTGGAAAGTTTGCAAGTTCATAACCTGCCGACTTTCCACCTGCCCGTTTGGTGCTGGCTGCGAATGGGGGATATATTGCGATCGCCTGCCATGACACTCCCCAAACAAATTTATGTAGATTTATTAATTTCTTCTACCCACAGTTAGATGTATAATTACTTAACAATGAAGGGGAGTAGCTGCTAGCGAAGAATGATGCTAGCCCATCTGAATCAACATACTGGCGATGAGCCTGGTTCAGGTGACAAGCGAAAGAAACTAAAAATAAGCGCCTAGTCGCTGAACTAATTGTTTCAAACCTTGGGAGCGAGACCTTCACCGAGTTCACATCCGATGTGAGCTGCTGGTGAAGTCCCATGTACCCTCCAGAAAGCTCACTCAGATGCGATAGGTAGAACATTCTGAGGAGCTTGAGAGGATGCTGACAGCTTTTACTGCCGGTTTATTATTCATCACTTTTTCCGAATTAGGCGATAAAACCTTTTTCATTGCGGTAATTCTGGCAATGCGCCACTCCCGACGCCTGGTATTTGCAGGAGTCGTGGCGGCATTAGCAGCAATGACGGTTCTGTCGGTTCTCTTAGGACAAGTGGCGTCTCTACTCCCCAAGCATTATCTTCATTTGGCGGAAATTATTTTTTTTGTTGGCTTCGGGGTGAAGTTATTGTACGAAGCAAGCCAGATGCCAGCGGGACCAGACTGTGAAGAAGCCGAAGAAGCGCTCGCCACGGTTAAAGAAGCTGAGTCGAAAATGCCAAAAAAGAAAACTCCTTGGGCGATTGTCCTCGAAGCCTTTATGCTGACATTTGTAGCAGAGTGGGGCGATCGCACTCAGATTGCCACAATTGCTCTAGCTGCGTCCCAGTCGGCTGTAGGGGTTACGGCTGGGGCTATTGCGGGGCATAGTATTTGTGCAGCGATCGCTGTTTTGGGGGGTCGGATGATCGCCGGACGAATTTCCGAGCGATTAATTACAGCAATTGGGGGCGGCTTGTTTTTGCTGTTTGGAGCGATCGCCTTATTGGAAGGAAATTAAAAATTAAAAATGCCTGCATTAAAAATTCTGTTTTTTGATGAAAGCATTTTTAATTCTTAAGACCCAGGTTAAGGCGTAGGGCTGGGAGATACAGAAGGCGAAGTCGTAGGTGAAGTCGTGGGCGCAGTCGTGGGCGCAGCCGTGGGTGCGGGTGCGTCAGCCGCCAGTTGTTTAATTTGGTCTTTGACTCTAGCTGGAGCTAGAGCGATCGCCGTATTGAATAGGGGTTTAGCTTCGGCGATTTTGCCTTGTTCTCGCAGCACCAGTGCCTTCGCTAGCACCGGACGAAAATCCTGTCGATTGCCTTTGATGGCGTCATCGTAGATAGCGATCGCTTCCGGATAGCGCTTTTGCTCAACGTAAACCTTGCCCAACTCCAACTGCACCGAAGTGACATCGACGCTACCAGGTTGAACTTGATTCACTTGGGGAGCAGTTTTCAACGTGTCTTGCAGCAAGCCAATCGCTGCTTCCGGACGGTTTTGTTGTACCAGAAGACTCACAAGACCTTGCAGGGCGTTCATATCTCCCGGTTTAGAAGTCAAAATCGAGCGATAAGTTTGGGCAGCCCCTTCGCGATCTCCTGTTTGCTGTTTAGCTTGTGCAAGTAAAACTGCGTATTCACTTTGATCGGGATTCAGCTTTGCCAGTTTGTCCAAAGGTGCGATCGCGCCTTTGACATCGCGCATTTTTAGCCGCGCTTCCAACAGTCCCCGCAGTGCCGTTTGATTCTGCGGTTCTCGCTGCAAAACCAGTTCGTACCCTTTCGCCTGCGCTTCCAGTTCCGCTTGATTAGGTACCCCTGCCGACTGAGTCGGTGTTGGGGTTGCCCCAGTGGTAGGCTCTTGACCGTCAAAAACAATACCCACCAACGGAATGATGGATAATCCGACAAAGATCAACACACCCAGCCCTAGGACTAGATTAATAAACCAGCGATTGCGCTTTTGGGACACACGACTGCTCTGAACTCTATTGCCATTATCAAACACAATCTTATTTTCCACTGTCACACTTGGCAAACCGCATCACTGTCTCCACGTTTTAAAATAGTGGCAGCATCGAACCGAACTTGATAAGGTGTAAGTGTTTTTGCTGAGTGCAAAAACATTACGGATCTACCAGTCGTATCACCGCATTCAGTACAATGAGCTGACTGACTCCCCCCAAGGGGATGTGTCTCCGCCGCGAGGAGTATTATGAGTCCTTCTGTAAATCGGTTCTCCGAATTATCCCAGTCTTCTGGCGATCCTAAGCCAGAACCACCACCCCTATCCAGTCCGCCAACGCCAGCGGATACAGCGTCAAACAGCGATTTGGAACAAACAACTGAAGAGAATCCTGCTGTCACACGACAGCAACCCATTCCTCCCCCTAGCGAACCCATGCAATACCGGGCCATTGGCCTAGTAAAGGGTAAGTACACGTCCTCCGACGAGCAATTTACGCGAGGAATGCTGCTGGCAAGCGATGGAACAGCCATCGATGCCGTGCTATTAGGTCGGGTGATGAGTTTAGTCAAAAATCACCTGAACTTAGAGCAGGAACATTTATGGGTTGTCTATCCCCGGATGCGACAAGAAGACGGCAACTTGCACGTCCAGATTGTGGGCGTTTGGGAGCCGGAAAGGTTGAACCAGCCGTCGTCTGACCCAGAAGCGGAAACAGCCCAATCGTCCGAACCCACGCATATTCAAAGTGAAGAGTCGGCGGCGAACGATGGCTATTTTTCGATTCGCGGGGAAGTGATTTTTCAGTCGCGGGAAGAAGAAGAAGGCATCATCGTCAAGATTAAGCAGTCTCCCCGCAAGCAGGAAGACACGCCTAAGTTTTTCAAGTTGAAACTCAATGGTGTGGTTCAAGAAAAGGCAGTCGGTCATTTCATGGATTTGCAGGTGCAGCGACAGGGGAACTCCCTGGTAATTCAGGAGAGCCAGGATATTGGTCGCCTGCCTCCTAGAAAGATTCCGGGCAAGAAACCGTTTCGAGGAGGTGGAGGTGGGCGTCCTCCCAACAGAAAGCCAGGAGGAGGAAGCCGAGAGCGTCCCGTGCGTCCAAGCGGAGAAAGACCCGCAGCGATCGCGCCCCCATCCCCCAAACGCAAAGAACCCTTGCCAAAGCCAGTTAAGCGCTCTTCCCCGCCGCCAGAATAAACTGGCGGTTAGTCATGAGTCACTGTGATGAGTTACACCTAATAACGAATAACGAATGACAAATGACTAATCTAGGGAAATTTGAGAACCCCATCGGTCTTGGGGTAAAAATGAGCGATCCAGTGGAATGGGGGCAACAGGTTCGGTGAGGGTAAATGTCCCCGCCTCAATCCATTGCTTCAACTCCAGCGCTACTTGATTAGAAAAAAATAGGCTGACTAAGGGGGCAACCCGCACGGGTTTGCCCTCTATTGTGATGCGTCCCGTCTTCAGCTGGGCGTAACTCACAAGACCAAAAGTGGGACGGACGCGCCGAGGAATCGAGAAATCGACAACCGGCGCAACGATCTCCTTGTCTTGCACGGCACAATTGGCGACGACTTGCTCTTGTAAAACGGGCAGTGGGATACCAACGCCTAGCATCAAAGAAGGGCCATAATTTTTGAAGTAACAGCCGCGCACCCAGCGAGAATTCATTTGTTTGGCGTCTCCCATTAAGGCAAGGGTAGCCGCCGGACCAACAGGCGTTCGATTTGGCAACCGCTTTTGTAAGGGGAAGTGTTGGGTGCCTTCCCAAGCTACATAGCCAACGCCACCGCCTAAGAAAATCCGGGTGCCAATCCCAATTATTTGCAGGTCTGGATCGTTCAGGAGGGGAGAAATTGCCCCAGCGTTTGAGTAGACGGCATTGGCAAGGCGGGGTTGCAGAGGGCCGAGGTAAGTATAAAGGGGGCGATCGCCTCCATTCACCCCGACGATAAAATTTTGGTATAGATTGCGGGGATTATATAGATAAAACTGGTTAATCGTGTCGCGGGTGATGGTTGTCTCAAAGGAAGCACGAGGGTAGCAGTCCGTCCCTTGCCCAATGGCGCGTAGTTGCACCGTTTTCCCAGCAATTAAATCTTCAATCACATGACCGCCGCCGCGTTCTCTAGATTCCTCGCCGTCTAGGGGTTCGCCCGTACTCCGATATTCCACCATCTGGGTTGCTCCCAGATACAGATCCACTGCCCCAAAGCCAGAGTAGGCTAAAACCCCATCTAACCAACAGGAGCGAATTTTAATTGGGGGATCGGTGTGTCCCAGGTTAATAATCGCCCCCGAAGACTCCATCGGCTCGAAAGTGCCGGTGGTAATGACATCTACTTGCTTCGCAGCTTGGGTGACTCCCACTTCTGCCACCCGTGCTTTTAATTCTTCTATTGTCCACACCACTGCACGCTGGTGGCTGATTTTGTCGTTAATTTCGGCAAGGGTTCGCATAGGGAAGGTTGAAGGGTCGGACTTTTGCTCATCCCTAGTTTCCACTATTGCGATGCCTCGTGGGGCGACGCTTTTGGGAGGTTAACGGTGTGTGTTGCTGTTCAGATTGCCGATGAGTCTATCGCTGCCAAGTAACTAACTAAATCAGTTTGGGTGGAGAAATCTAACAGCGCTTCTGCCAATCCCTCTAATTGAGGAATCGATAAACCGCGAATCTGTTCTTGCAGTTCGGGATTGATGTCACCAAATCGTAGCCTGAGCTGCCGCAAAATTAACGCCACTTCTCCTTGTCGCAGACCTCGTTGCTCGCCCTTTTGGAGAATGTCTTGATAGATAACAGATTCCTGCATAATTTCCTCTCGGAATAGTTGTTGAATCAAATCTTTTTTAAACCGCAAACCAGCAAGAACCCCGGCACAAGCGAGGATATTCTGTCGCTCGGTGGTTTTCTCGATCCTAGCGACCCCAGTGGCGACTTGCTCTAATAAGGCTCTGGGTGAATCGCTGCGGGCTAAGGTTGCCAGGGGTAGGAGAGCCGGGTTTGCTAGCAGTGGGGTGGGATCTTCCTCCCACATACGGATGACTCGATATTGATGTCTGGTGTTTGTGTCTGTGTACTGCTGTCGAAAGACGAGTTCTGAGGTAGTGGCTTGCAAAAAGATCGCTACCTGCACAATTTCACACCCATATTGCCGCTTCAGCCGCGTGTAGTAGTCGAGCATCCGGAAGTCGAGGGGCGGAGTTGATTGCGCCGAGGTTTGAAATTCCAGGTGCAAGATTTGGTTGGCGACTTGCAGGAAGATGACAGAATCGGCGCGAATCGGTTCCAAACTGAGTTCGCTTTTGATTACCTGGATGTCTGAAACTTCAGATGACAGTAGCCACTTGGCAAATTCATCTGGGTAGTTCTCAGCGAGATACTTGCAAGTGTTGTCGTATTCCAAGAGGGCAATTGGAGAAAGTCTTATTATTTTCTCATCGGAGGTTACTAACTAATCGCGATCGCTACTTATCGCTACTTCTTCCCTTTATCAGTCACATCATTAACATTCGCCTGATTCTCGTTATCAAGATTAGGCTTGTCATTAATGGATGACTTCCCTTCCGGCAACACCACCGTTTCTCGCTCAAATTCAGCAGCTTCATGAGACGTTGCTATACCCTCTGGATCAAAATCTGCTTCGCGCTGACTGCGCCATTGATCGAGAACATCTTTGAATAAGACTTCTTTGAACCAAATCTGACCAACAACGGTTAGCGGTAACGCCAAGACCAACCCTAAAAATCCAAAGAATGTGGCGAAAAATACTTGAGCAAGTAACGTTACGGCTGGCAACAGCGACACCTGTTGAGCCATAACGTAGGGTGTTAAGAAATTGCTTTCAACCTGCTGAATAAAAAAGTAAAGACCGAACACAGCCAAGCATTTCCAAGGAGCCTCCAACAACGCGATCGCCATTGGTGGAATGACACTAATCGTCGGGCCAAGATTGGGAATCAAATTTAGCACCCCCGCCAAAATCCCTTGAGCCAGCGGCGACGGGATTCGCAAAACCGACAAGCCAATCATACTCATCAGCGCGACTACACTCATGCTGATGAGAGCGCCTCCAAGCCATCGCCCTAATGACACCTCGCATTGGTCCAAAATCCCATCCACGCGCCGCCGATAAAAAGAAGGAAATAGCCGCACAAATCCCTTGCGGTAAGCTTGGGGATTTGCTAAGAACATTCCGGTTAAAACCAGCACCAGCAAAACGTTGAGGATAATCCCTAAAGAGCTGGAGAAAAAGGCGACCGAACTGCCCAATAGCCGATTGATTAAGGGCTGTACTTGTTGGCTTATGCTCTCCACATCGGGTAGGTACGGTGTCAGCTGGCTAGGAAGACCCGTTCTGAGGCGATCTACCCAAAGATTCAAGCGCTCAAACCCTCTAGGAACCCGTTCTGTGAGTTCTTGAAACTGGACGGTAAAGGGCGGCACAATCAGCCAAAAAAACCCGACAATCAGAGCTAATAATAAGACAATCGACGCCAGGATCGCGATGCCATGTTTCATTCCCGATCGTTGCAGCCGCCGCGCCAATCGGTTTAAGGCAGTCGCCAACACAACGGCGGCAAACACCAACAGCAACACCTGCCGAATTTGCCACAAAACATAAAGAGAAACGACTAAGACGAATAAGCCAATCCACTGACCTAGATTCACAGGTGTTGACTCCGAGCTGACATAGGCTGTAATTGCCGTTTAATGCAGCTAGATTAGCCGATTTTGGCAACTTTCGCATGGGTTGAAAGTAAGGTTTGAATAGCTGCCAAGCGTCAACTGTTTCAGTGTTTTTATGTAAGCCGCTCTAGTCAGATAAGTATTCATTGATACTTAAAATACAACTTAGTCCAGTTGGCGATATTGTCGCGATCGCTGCCAGAAGGTCACAGCCATAATCAGCGTTGGCAGAAACACAACCATCAGCACTAGGGCTGGGGATGCTGGAATTGATAAATAGGGACCACCGTACTTAATTAAGATTGACAGTGCCGCTGAGGCGACTAGCACTTTAAGAATGAATCCAACCTGAGTTGTCATACAACTTAATAAACAAAGACTAAAGTACGGCTATACGGATGCTTGTAGGGGTAGACACCGAACCCAGGCGATCGCATCCCCTTTTTTACAATAGCTTTTAGAGCTTCACCCTGTTACCAATTTCGATGCTCTAAAAGCTTACTAAAGCCAAGAGTACATTTAGCTTTCACTCAGTAGACATCTGAAAGCAACCTTTCAAACTTTATAACTTTTAAGAGGTTCGTATCTACAATGCCTGTTGAAAATAATAATAAGCGATCGCCCAAAGCCTCTAGAACAAAGCAGTTTGGCGGCAGCTTCCTGGTTTTGTTCACTATCCTTCTACTGCTAAACTTTATCATTCCGAGTTTTGGCTCTCAATTGCCGCAGGTACCCTACAGCGACTTTATCAATCAGGTAGAAAGCGGTAAAGTTGAGCAGGCAGTTGTGAGCAATGACCGGATCGAGTATGCGCTTAAATCCGATGCCACGGGAGAGCAAGCCGCACCAGATCAGGTATTCGTCACCACGCCAGTGGCAATCGATCTGGATCTACCCAAGATCCTGCGCGAACATAACGTAAAGTTTGCTGCACCTGCACCCAACAACAATGGCTGGATTGGAACCCTCCTCAGTTGGGTTGTTCCTCCCCTGATTTTCTTTGGAATTTGGGGATGGTTGATGAACCGGGGTGGAGGCGCAGGTGGCGCAGCGCTGACGGTTGGGAAAAGCAAGGCACGGATTTACTCAGAAGGCAGCACCGGCATCAAGTTTAGTGATGTGGCGGGTGTCGATGAAGCCAAGTTAGAACTGCTAGAGATTGTGGATTTCTTGAAAAATGCCGGGAAGTACACCCGATTGGGAGCCAAAATTCCCAAAGGCGTGCTGCTGGTGGGACCTCCGGGAACTGGAAAGACACTCTTAGCAAAAGCGATCGCGGGTGAAGCGGGCGTTCCTTTCTTCAGTATCTCTGGCTCCGAATTCATCGAGCTATTCGTCGGTGTCGGCGCTGCACGAGTCCGCGACTTATTTGAACAAGCCAAAAAACAAGCCCCTTGCATCGTCTTCATCGACGAACTAGACGCGCTAGGTAAATCTCGCGGCGGTGCTGGAGGCTTTGTCGGTGGAAACGATGAGCGCGAACAAACCCTTAACCAGTTGCTCACCGAAATGGATGGTTTTGATGGGAATACCGGGGTGATTATCGTCGCCGCCACGAACCGCCCAGAAGTGCTAGATCCAGCTCTGCGGCGTCCGGGTCGTTTTGACCGGCAAGTGGTGGTAGACCGCCCGGATAAAGTGGGTAGAGAAGCCATTCTTGGCGTCCATTCCCGAAATGTCAAGTTAGCAGATGATGTAGACTTGGTAGCGATCGCGGGTCGCACACCTGGGTTTGCCGGTGCCGATTTAGCTAACCTGGTGAATGAAGCGGCGCTACTGGCAGCACGTCAGAACCGCGACGCTGTGATGATGGCAGACTTCAACGAAGCAATTGAGCGTGTTGTCACCGGATTAGAGCGCAGATCCCGCGTTCTGAATGATGTTGAGAAAAAGACTGTCGCTTATCACGAAGTCGGTCATGCGATTATCGCGGCTTTGATGCCGGGAGCTGGTAAAGTCGAGAAAATCTCTATCGTCCCCCGTGGCGTCGGTGCCTTAGGCTACACGCTCCAGATGCCAGAGGAAGACCGCTTTTTGATGGTAGAAGATGAAATTCGCGGTCGAATCGCCACTCTCTTAGGTGGACGCTCATCGGAAGAGTTAATCTTTGGAAAGGTGTCTACGGGTGCGAGTGACGACATCCAAAAAGCAACAGATTTAGCGGAACGGGCGATTACTCTCTACGGCATGAGTGATGAATTGGGACCCGTGGCGTTTGAGAAGCCGCAGCAACAGTTCATCGAGGGTTACAGCAATCCGCGTCGTTCAGTGAGTCCCGTGGTGGCTGAGCAGATTGACCGCCAAGTGAAGGAAACGATTGATGCAGCGCACCACATGGCTTTAGAAATCTTAGACAAGAATCGGGATTTACTGGAAGAGCTGGCACAGATGCTTTTGCAAAAAGAAGTTTTGGAAGGCGCTGAACTGCGGGAACAACTCAAATCCGCTAATATTCCTTCAGAAATGGATGAATGGTTGCGTAGCGGGAAGCTACCTGACGGGATACAGTTGAAGCAAGCCGCTTTGGTTTAATGACTCCTTGAGGTGAGAAAAAAGCGATCGCTTTTCGTTTAAAGCGATCGCTTTTCCTTTGGGAGCATCCCGATACGTGCCAATCTACAACAGCGGATTTCTTTCGCCTGTTTTACGGTTTTATTGCAGAAATCTGCAAGGTAACTGGACTAAGTATTATTACCTGGTTCCAGAGAAGAATGATGGAATCAAGTTGCGATCGCTAACGAGAGTGGGTAGTGAAACGCATCTTTTTTGTAAAAATTTATATATAGCAATCGCCAAGGTAATTAGGACGACAAGCATAAGACATGCTCGATTGCATCTCGCAAACAATTAAACTGGTTGAGTTGTTTGCGGATGCGGCTGTTGAGCCAAGACCA
>NZ_JAMPKG010000042.1:0-48687 GCF_039962015.1 Trichocoleus sp. AS-A1
TGTGCATTTAAGCGGATCATGTGGGCGCGGTCGCGCGTCCGTTGCGGCACGGTTTGAGCAACTCGCAACTCGCTTAACATTGAGTCCTCTGCTTCGCTTAAGATAATCCGAATAGGAGCAGGCATAAATAATGGAAAACTTCGTTTAGGGGCTTTATGCCATCTTATATTTAATTAGTCCCACCTACTTAATATCTTTATGAATAATCTGGTTTTGATGCAGGGCAGCCAGGGTATCTGCTAGCTGAATGGCAATTAGAAGAAAATGGTTTAAATCAGTTTTTAGGGAAGAATTGATAACTTTTTCCAGAGATTCTCCGTCAAAATATTCTAATACCAGTGCTAGACCGTTGTTATAGTTTTCCAATGCCAGTGATTTGACAACTCCTTCTATATCCAAAGGAAGTAAAATTTTATATTCATGTCTCAATCGAGAAATTTCTTCAAGAGTAGGATATTCTGCTTTAAGAGGATGTTTGAAAAGGTGTGAGGTGTAAGCTTTTATGCCAAGCGGCGCACCATAATGCGAATCATGGCTAGGTAGATTAACGTCTCTGATGTTTGTGGCAATAACTCATAGTCTCTAACCAATCGCCGATAGCCCATCAGCCAGCCAAAAGTCCGTTCCACGACCCAACGCTTTTTGAGCAAGACGAAGCCTTTAGTCTGCTCTGGTCTGAGCACGACTTGCTTGGGTCCAACGGCACACGTCCATCACCCAAGTCATGAAGGGATTGCCATCATGCACCACCATCAACCCAAATCGTGTGTAGCCGTGACACTGCTTTGTCCATGCGTTTGACACTCTTGAGGACTTGGAAAGCCGCCTTCGCGTTCACCTACACTGGCAGTGGTCACGAAAACACGCAACACCAAGCCCAAGGTATCGACCGTCAAGAACCGCTTGCGACCCTTGATCAATTTTCCAGCATCAAACCCAACCTGCTCACTGACCATCGCAGCAGTTTTGACGCTTTGACTGTCGATGACGGCTTCTGATGGACTGGGATGTCGCTGCTGCTCCAAGCGCACCCACTGGCGCAAATGGTCATGTATCCTCACCCAGGTTCCGTTGATGCGCCAGTTGCGGAAGTAGGTATAGACAGTCTGCCATTTGGGAAAGTCACCCGGCAGAGCACGCTAGCAACACCCCTCACACAGAAGGTAGAAGATCGCGTTGAGGATTTCCCACATCTCGACTTCACGTGGACGACCACCGGGTTTTGGTTCTGGAAGCAGGTCATTGAGCAATTCAAATTGCTCTAACGTTAGGTTGCTAGGATAAGCTTTACTCATGTAGCTCTCTCGGTGCTGTGGAATCTCTATTCGCAGCGTACACTGAATGAGCTTTTTTACTAATCTTCCCACTTCTCAAACATCCTCTAAGGGCTTTTATACTCACAGAGGTTTGTTCAGCCTCTCTAGTACCCTGATAAATAACCGTTTTGGCTCCTTCATGAAGGGGCAAAGGAGAAAGCTGATAACCCGTTAGGTTAATGCTCATTTTTGGAAGTTAGATAAGTATAGTATTGATGTGTGATATTGATAGATTCTAGGAGAGGAGACTTCTTTCGAGAAATTTCTCCGGCATAAGTTGTCGCGAAATTGACACAAATTGAATTTATACCTTTTTTTCTATAAACTCCAAATTCAATTTTTAAATCTTATAGAGCGTATGAGAGGTGTTGGGTTTTGGTTATTGCGTTTTATAAGTTACTCACGATTAGAAAATGAATTTGGAGGAAGTGCAAATCTACGCTGGAAATGTAAAATGTAGCGATCGCTACCCCATTGCCGCAGCGCGATCGCTCCAATCCTAAGTTGTCTCCTGATTACCGTTGCCAGGGCTATCTGTATGCTGGTTGGCATAGGAGAAGGCACGGACACATCATCTCATCTGTATTGAGAATGCCCTTACTTTTAAAAAAATTTTTGATTCTAAATAAATCTCTATATTACAAACACAAATCTTTATTAAGGCGGCGCTTAGCGCGATCGCCGCCTCCAGCTTTATAAAACTTCCCAATCGAGGAAGTGGTAGGAGCATTAGATAATTAAAAAAAGCTTTTGGAAAGCAGGACATTACTTCGGAGTCAGCCTCAACGATGCAAAGGACTCGTCTCAACAATCTCTTTGATGTTGTCAGCCAACAGCTGAGGCGATGGTTTCGCAATCCCTGGCGACGGATATCGCTGGTGGTGATGAGCCTATTAGTGGGCGTGTTTCTAGGAACCGCTATTCCCACAACAGCGGGACAAACCGCTAACTGGGATGTGATTGCCGCTGGATTTTTAATTTTTTTCACCGAAACCGTGAATCGGTTCGTTTACGGCAGAAACCGGCGAGTTGTGCCAACAGGTGAAGGCGTTCCCAACCGCTTATTAGTGACAGAAATGTTGAATGCGCTGAAAATTGGTCTGACTTACAGTTTATTTATTGAAGCCTTTAAACTTGGTTCGTGATGGACTCTCTTCGCCAAATTTTTAACGATTGGATCGCTAGAAAAACGCCGACTTCAGCACAGTTGGAACATTTGGCAGCACAGGCGCTAGCAGATGACTTCCGGGCGAAAGCTTTTGGGATCGCACCCGCCAATGTGGAGGAAGTCATCCGCAAGCGATCGCATTTGTTCCTCTTAATCTATCCCCATCTTTCCTCAGTCCTTAGCCCGCAGTTCCTATCCCTCAGTTTAGAAACGCTGTGGAACCTCTGGCTTCCCCTAGCCACAAAACTAGCCCAGGATCGGCAACAGTTAGGACGCCCCCTCATCCAGGGAATTTTAGGGGGACAGGGAACTGGCAAAACGACTCTGGGAGCCGTCCTTACCTTAATTCTCAAACACCTAGGGAACTCGACACTCAGCCTGTCTCTAGATGACCTCTACAAAACCTATCGCGATCGCCTTGCCTTAAGAAAGCAAGACCCCCGCTTAATCTGGCGCGGGCCACCCGGAACCCACGATATTCAATTGGGTTTAGACGTTTTGGACTGTCTGCGTCAGCCATCCGGGCAACCGATTCCAGTCCCCCGCTTTGATAAATCTGCCTGGGAAGGTGCCGGTGATAGGACGCAGCCAGAAATTGTCCAAAACATCGATATCATCCTGTTTGAAGGGTGGTTTGTCGGCGTCCGTCCCATAGACCCCGCTACCTTTGACAATGCGCCACCGCCGATTGTAACCGCTGCTGAGCGAACGTTTGCCCGTGACATGAATGCCCGATTGCAGGACTATGTACCTTTGTGGGAACGGTTAGATCGGCTGATGATGCTGTATCCCGTTGATTATCGTCTGTCTGTGCAGTGGCGACGGCAGGCAGAACACGACATGATTGCTGCTGGTAAATCTGGCATGACAGATTCGGAAATTGATGAATTTGTCAAGTATTTCTGGAAATCGCTCCACCCAGAGTTATTTATCAAACCGCTGACGAGAAATCCTAGGACGGTAGACTTGGTGATTGAGATTAATCCCGACCACTCCCCCGGTGACGTTTATCGACCGAGCGATCGCACTGATTAAAATCAATAGCAGCCTAACAAGTAAACTCGTGGCTACTTCTGAAAAAATGTAGAACAAGTGCTGGAACTGGAGATTCACATGAACAATGGATTCGAGCGGATAGAAGCGGACAATGTTTTGTGTGTTAATACAAATACTCAGAGACTTTTAATTCAGCACCCTACTTTCCAAGTGGGTGAATTCATCAACCAGATGCAGGATAAATTGGGAGCGGGAAATGAGCAAAGAAAGTGGTTTAGCGAGGGGATAAATTGCAAAGTTCTAAGACCCGGTGCTAACTGGAAACAAGGAAAGGTTAGAGTAACTCTAGAATTTTGCCCGGATGAGCCAGAATCACCACTAGAGGATATTCGTCAGCAACTCAAAGAAGATGATAGCTAATGGCTAATCTTCCGACTTGGACGCCTCTCCATGCCCAATTGCATCGAATTTTACGCGATCGCCATCTCTTACCGCGAAACCAGCCCCTATTAGTTGCAGTCTCCGGGGGACAAGATTCTCTCTGCTTAATCAAATTACTGCTAGATTTGCAGCCAAAGTGGGGATGGCATCTAGGAATTGCTCACTGCGATCACCGCTGGCGTCCGGATTCCCAAGCAAATGCTAACCATGTGGAACAGTTGGCGAGAACCTGGCAAGTCTCCTATTACTTGGAAACCGCCCCAGAAACGCCATCTATCACCTCAGAGGCAGCGGCGCGGCAGTGGCGTTATCAAGCCTTGAGTGCGATCGCCCAAACCAACAATTTCCCATACATTGTCACAGGTCATACAGCGAGCGATCGCGCCGAAACCCTTCTCTATAACCTGATGCGCGGCAGTGGTGCCGATGGATTACAAGCCCTAACCTGGCAGCGTCCGCTGACTCCAACACTGCATCCAACACTGCAACTGGTGCGCCCTCTTCTAGAAGTCACTAGGGCACAAACCGCTCAATTTTGCCAAGAATTTCAGATTCCCGTTTGGGAAGATTCTACGAATCAAGATTTCAAGTATGCCCGTAACCGTATCCGCCAGGAGTTACTGCCATACTTACAAACTCACTTCAACCCCCAAGTTGAGCAAACACTGGCGAAGACAGCGGAACTTTTACGGGCAGATGTGCAATATCTTGAAGAAGCCGCTCAGAAGCTGCTGCAACAAGCCCTAGAAAACGAAGACTCGCCACTTATCTCTCAGCATGGGCAGGGAGACGGCTCTACAACACTCAACACTAACAAAAGACTCAATCGTTTCGTATTGCGTCAAGCCCCCCTAGCCCTGCAACGTCGCGTCATGCGGCACTTCCTCGCCTCAGTTCTACCCATCGCCCCCAGCTTCGAGCAAATCGAAAAACTGACTGCCTTAATTACAGCCCCCAACCGCTCTCAAACCGATCCCTTTCCTGGGGGCGCGATCGCACAAGTCGATGGAGCTTGGATTTCAATTAAAAATTAACAATCCAAAATTAAAAATTCAGAACGACTCATTTTTAATTTTGGATTCTTAATTTTTAATTCTCATGCCGCATTCAACTAACCACCGATCAAGGTGAGGAGAACTTGCCGCATCTCAGTAATTGATTGCAGCTGATAGTCACCCGTTTCCTGAACCTGAGCCAACGTCCCTACGATTGCCTCTAACTTCTGCCGCATCTCATTCAGGCGATCCTGCATTGGCTGTAGCGTTTCCTGATAGGTATTTACCTTGCCCACGAGTTCCGCCGCCGCCGCTCTCATTTCCTGCAATTTCTGCTCTAGCTGCTTAATCTGCTGGCGCTCTTGCTCCTGTTCGCCAGCTTGATGGTCAATCATGCCTTGAGCTTGCTGAATGCTCATCCGCACCTGCTCAATCTGGCTTTCCAGCTTTTGTAGTTCCTCTGCCTGTTGTTGTCGTTGTCCCTCTAACTGACTCAGAACCGGACCCAAGTCAATCTTTTGATTGTCCTGCCCTTCATTGTCCACAATCCCTTGCCGTCGCCGCAGCACCCGCAAGTGTTGATTTAAAACTTCTTCTCGCTCCCGCAGATAGATGCGTTGACCCACCAGCGTTTCATCCAGCATTTGGTAGCAATCCTGCTCCTCTGCTAGCTCATTTTCCAAACTGAGGCGGTCATACTCGCTGGCTTGCTCAATTTTCGTCTGCAATTCCTCAACCGTTTGGCGCTGCAAGGTCAACTCTTCTTCTTGGTCATTGACAAAGCGCATCACTTTTTCCAAATCTTGCTGAAGATTTTGCACGGTTTCTTGCAGCTCGCCTAGGGGCATTTTCTCCAGCGCTTCCAGATCGACCTTTTGGCTAATTTTGACACCCGTTGAAGTTGTTGCCAGACGGTGAAGTTGCTCGTACAGCTCCTCCTGATTTCGCAACTGGAGACTCTGCATCTGAGCATACTCCTGCTTGATCTCCAGGGAGTTTTGAAGCACCATCCGCTCTAAACGCACTTTTTCCAGAGCCTCTTGAGCCTGCTTTAACTCCTCCGTGCGCCTTTGCAGTTCTTGAGTTTGCTGGTCTACTTCCGCTTGCTTCTGTTGGGCATTGTTGCGTTGTTGCTCCAGATTTTGCCAGTGCTGGTCTAGGGTTCCCTGCTGCCCATTGACAATTTCAAAAGCCAGATTCAGTTGTTCTCGCACTGCTTCCGTAGGAGCGATCGCCGAAGCTAAACGATCTAGTAATTCCCGAATCTTTTGACCTTGCTCCTCATCTAATACGGTTCCCTGTTGGAACTCCGCCTGTCGTTCCTCCAAGCGTCGCTGCTCGCCCCGCAAGTGTTCCCACGCTCCCTCCATCTCGATGCGGTTGCGATCGCACTCTTCCCGCAGTCGCTCAATTTCCTCCCGCGAACTGTCAATTTCTTGACGTTGCGCCTCCAACCGTTCAAAGTCTTCCTCCAACTGTTGCAGCTGTTCCACCCGCGCTTCCATTTCCATTTCGCGCCGGTTTAACTCCTGACTCTGATAAGTCAGCGACTGCTTCCACTGTTCAATTTCTTCTTCCTGAGTTTTCGACTTTTCCAGTTGGCGAGAGAAATTCTGCAAAATATTCACCAACTGACGCCCCGCCTCTGTCGGCGGACGCTGCACTTGCCGATTCCCGCTTAGCTCAACCAGCACCAAGACGCCACCATTAAAATTATTGGCTTCTTCAGGAGCGGGAATCACTTCATCAGACGCAGCACGCCAACTCTGGTCATTCTGCTGACAAGCCAGCAGTTTTAGTTCGGCCTTGCCACCACCAAAAACACCGCCACTCTTTTTTTGTACTTCTGCTAGATACAGCACGCTGATGGTCCTCTTGATGTATCTTGTGCCCGCTTGTTGACCGATCTCTGGTCCCACCAGAGCCATGCCGCCATAATTCTCGCCCAGGCTTCATACCAGAACGATCCTAACCTTTTCAGACCTTGTTGTGGAAGTGCCGACCCACGAAGCGCTTCCACCTTTGAATTCACACCCCAATCTAAAACGCGATCGCCTTTTGGTCAGTTTCTCCCTGAAGACTCCGTAATTTAGCCCGTGTTGGCAGCCACGTCAAGTCTTAAATTAAACTAAATATGTTTCGATTTCTTTCTTATTTAATATTTAACTTGAATCCTAGGCAATCCTGCCACAGACAATTCTCGGCTAGTTCCATTTCTAATTGAACCCGGCAAAAGCAACCAGACAAATAACTTGCATGGGTTTGACTTTTGTCAGTAAAGATTGCGCCTTCGCCAGAATCTCTTTCCCTGGTACTGTATTATCTGGCTCCATCCTTTACTCAAAGAAAAACTACCTAACTGTAAAGATTTTTATAGCAGGCACCGCGTAAAACTTGACAAATGCCACATTAACTCAGATTCAAACGGTTATTAGGAGCGCATTTTCATTACATGCAGGGAACGTTAAATGAAATTGATATACGCAGCATCCTGCAACTGATCGAATTAGGTCAGCGAACAGGTGAATTATTCGTGGAGGCATACAGCTCACCCGTCCAAGGAACGGGTGAGCATGTAGGGGCGCGACGTACCAGCATCCCCTACCGAGACGCGAAACTCAAAGAACCAGGGCCGTTTTGGTTTGTCTTCTTCCTCAACGGACAAATCGCCTATGCTAGCGATGGAACCGGCAGTTTGTTGCGTTTGCGCGACTACCTACGCCGTTATCGAGCCGAAACCTCCCTCAAAACTCTGGAAGTCCCCTTAATTGATGCGATTAATGCGCCCGAATACGGCTACTTGTGGGCACTGTTGGAAAATCATATTTTGACCCCCGCTCAAGGGCGCAGCATCATCCGCAGTATGGTGCATGAAACCTTATTCGACCTCCTCAGCCTTCATCAAGGCTCCTTCATCTTCGACATTGGCCCAGCGCTAGCACCGCAACTTACCACCCTAGAAATTGCCCCCCTCGTCGCCAAGATCATGAAGCAGGTGCAGGAATGGAAACAATTTCATCCCCACATTCAATCTCCCAATCACTGCCCAGTCATTGCCGATGCAGTTTCTTTACGCGCTGCCCTGCCAGAAAATGCTTTTAAAACCCTAGATCGCCAGCTAGATGGAAAAACCTCCCTACGGCAGCTAGCCCGATATCTGAATCGTGAAATTTTAACCGTGGCAAGAGCCATTTATCCCTATGTACAACAAGGTTGGGTACAACTGCAAAGTTGTACCAGCGACGAAACAGCAGCCAGTCGCCGAGTCGGAATTAGCATAGAATCCGATTCGACCCCAGCCAACAAAATTCCTCGCGTTGTCTGTATCGATGATGACGTTGCCATCGGTAAAACCGTCGAATATATCCTAAAACCACAAGGTTATGAGGCAACCGCGATTAGCAATCCTCTCAAAGCACTCAGTCTCGTCTTCCAACTCAAACCCGACTTGATTCTTTGTGATATTGCAATGCCCGACCTCGAAGGCTATGAGATTTGTGCCATGCTCCGGAAATCAACCGCTTTTCGACAGACCCCCATCATTATGCTGACTGGCAAAGATGGATTTATCGATCGAGTCAGAGCCAGGATGGTAGGCGCAACCGACTACCTAACCAAGCCTTTTGGAGAAAGTGAGTTATTAATGCTACTAGAGAGATATATTGGCCCTGGTGAAAAGGAATCAACGATATCAGAACCTTTAGACGCTACAGAGTTAAATCGAGAGATAGAAGAAACAGATGTACGAGTCGGGTAAAATTGCCCCACCGATGAGGCGGGGCTTCATTCAATGATGAAATTAGGAATAAACTATGGACTAGGGACTATCAACGACGGGCTACCGACTACAGATACTAAGCAAGTCGTGGGGGCAATCGTTTACCAGCGACTCTCCAAAGTAGGGGAGACATCTCGTAAACAGCGCCCGTACAGGAGTCTAAAGTTAGATGGGATACTTAAGTCATGACATGGTTGAGGGGTGAACCAATCGTGGCTTACGAGCGTTCATGTTTGAACCGGCAGACAGGTAGGTAGGGAGTTATGAGTGTAGTTCTGGTTGTAGAAGACAGTCCCGCACAACGGGCAATGATCTCAGACCTCCTCAAGGGAAGTGGGTTAACTGTAACGATTGCCACTGATGGTGTCGAAGCCTTGGAACAAATTCTCAAGTCTTGTCCCGACTTAGTGGTATTGGATATTGTCATGCCCCGAATGAACGGTTATGAGGTATGTCGTCGGCTCAAAGCCGACCCAAAAACCCAGAATGTTCCTGTGGTAATGTGTTCGTCGAAAGGAGAAGAATTTGACCGCTACTGGGGGATGAAACAAGGTGCAGACGCTTATATAGCCAAACCCTTTCAGCCAACCGAGCTAATAGGGACGGTCAAACAGCTGCTACGAGGCTAACAAGCCATTAGCCATTAGCCCAAAACTACTAACCTCCAAAGTTCTAGTAGCTTTTAGGTTTCGAGAAGTAACAAAAGCTAACAGCTAACAGTTAACAGCTAAGGAGATAGAATGGTCGGCAATCCGGACTTTTTAACAGGCAGCGGTCAAGATCACTCACCCGGATTTCAGGAACTGGAGAGTCCTGAAGGTGAATTACACCTGCGGTTTTACGTTCCATCCGGTAACGAATTTGCCCTAGGAGCCAGTGGAATCCGTGAAGTGGTTTCTCCATCACCAGACAGGATTACTCCAATTCCCAACGCTTCTCCCCTCCTGTTAGGAACGCTGAACTGGCGCGGGCAAGTGATTTGGGTCGCAGACCTCGGGCAGTTTTTAGGGGATTCATCTGCCCTGAACACAGATAAACCTGAGATTCCAGTGATTGCCGTTGAAGACCAGGACACCATGTTAGGCTTAGCCGTTGAGCGTATTGTCGGCATGGACTGGCTCGATATCGATCAGGTACAGATGCTTACTAACGTTCCAGACAGTATGGCACCTTTTCTTAAGGGTGAGTGGTTATTAGACAAAGAGAAAAATCAGTTTCTCCGACTATTAGACCAAGTCGCAATTGTTCGCTCAGCGCGATGGGCAGCATGAAATCAATTAAAAATTAAAAAGTAAAAAGGCAAAATGAATTTTTTAATTTTTAATTTTTAATTTTTACTTGTTTTGGGGGAAGCAAATGAAATCAAGTACAGATTACACACAAGAATATCAACACGCATTTTCGGCCTACACGCTGGGCAACTACGAAGAGGCAGCTGCCATCATCGATCGGTTAGTCGAAAATTTTCCCAATGACCCAAATGCTCGGATTCTACGGGGTCATATTTACTGTTATGGATTACAGCAGTACGCGATCGCGCAAGAACAATACGAGTTGGTGCCTCAGCTCACCGACGACCAAGAGTTTATCGATTGTGCCAACAACGGAATAGAATACGCCCTCTCTTGCCAAAACTACTCCGAATCGGTTGGTGCAACTTCCGATCCCGTTGGTGGCGGGTTGGAACCAGACG
This sequence comes from Trichocoleus sp. AS-A1, assembly GCF_039962015.1. Classification (NCBI taxonomy): domain Bacteria; kingdom Bacillati; phylum Cyanobacteriota; class Cyanophyceae; order Leptolyngbyales; family Trichocoleusaceae; genus Trichocoleus; species Trichocoleus sp. AS-A1. The sequence continues at coordinate 10,388 of NZ_JAMPKG010000042.1, forward strand.
AATTTGCACTCAACCATGATGATTATGCGATTCAAGAAGCCAACGCAGCATGGCCATCCCTAGAAGAACCAGAGATGGCAACTCAGGACATCTCTTCTCTAGATGATTTCGACTCCGGAGATTTTCAGGATATAGAGTCTTACTCAGCGGCGAATCCGTTTGTCAGCTCGGACTATACAGATAGTGCAACAGCACAAACACCAGAAGCCTATCACGACCCCTTTGCACAATCATGGTCGCCCAGTTCTCTGGATGACGAGGCTGGATCGCCCGCAACCAATACAGATTTTGATGCAGAGGCATTTCCGCTCGACGCCTTTACTGACTTCGATCAAACGGCGGATCGTGAATTTCAAATGCCATCGGGCAACTTCGAGAATGACAATTCGACATTTGAAATTCCCAATTCTTCAGACACTTTAGAAGAACCCAATTTCAATTACTTTCCTCTGGAAGACGAAACACTGTTAATGAGATCCGGAGAGCTGGAATCTAGAAGAACAGAGGAGGAAAGTTTCGGATATGACAGTCAGGATGCCTTAGGCGATACCGAACCTTATACCAGTAGCAACGATCCCACCCGATCCCGTCACCGCCCGTTTGAGACTCATCCCTACGAAGACGATGCTACTTATGTCGCCCATTCCGATCAAAACGGGAATACCCGAAATGACCAATTTGATTTTGAAGCCTTTGACGATGCCATTGGCTATGACTCGTTTTCCTCAGAAAATCAACAGCGCAACCGGCTCAATGAAAGTAGCAGCGACTTCTTAGACGAATTTGGTGATTTTGGAGACGATTTAGGGAGCATTCCGGATTTCGATCTGTCTCATTCAGAAGGCAATAGCCAAGGATTCTCCGCAGGAATTTCCGACTTGGGAACCTCTTCAAGACGAGCATCTGGAGATTCCAAGCGGAAAGTAGAGACGCGAACTTTTACCGAATCCTCCGGAAGTTCAAGCTTGGGCGTTCACGATGATGAATTCAGCATCACCGGAACCTCCGAACAAAGCCCCGGAACGATTTCCTTTACTCCAGAAGGCTCCAAAGCAGAGCCAAATGTCACCATTGAACAAGGCCCTTTGGCTGCCTTTGAAAACGCCCCTCTGAGTAAAAAGCCGCTGATCTCTGCCGCCGCTGCCGGAATTGTCTCCGCCGTTGTCGTTGCACTCGTCAGCTTCATCTCCGCGAGTGCTGCTCCCCAAGACAGTAAAAACACTACAATCTCCCATCTCCGTAACACCAGCTGGGTGATGAGTCTGGCAGCGGGTGCCGCCACCTTTGGGACTACCCTGGCTTTAGGACGAATCACGACTCGGCAAATCAAAAAAACCACCGAAGACCTCCAAGCCCAGTTTGAGTCTGTCTCTGGTGGCAACTTTAATGCCCAGGCAACTGTTTACTCGGAAGACGAATTCGGTTCCCTTGCCGCTGGGTTCAACCAAATGGCTCGCGTCATCCTGACCACTACATCCGAAGCTCAACGCAAAGCTGAAGAGCAAGAACAAGCAAAAGAAGACTTGCAACGTCAAGTGATTCGACTGCTGGATGATGTAGAAGGTGCTGCCCGTGGGGATCTGACCGTGCAGGCAGAAGTCACCGCAGACGTTTTGGGAGCCGTTGCCGACTCCTTTAACCTGACCATTCAAAACCTGCGGGAAATCGTTCAACAGGTGAAGATGGCGGCTCGACAAGTCAGTAGAGGAGCGACTGACAGTGAAGTATTTGCTCGCGGTTTGTCTTCCGATGCGCTGCGACAGGCAGAAGAGCTGGCGGTGACTCTCAACTCGGTTCAGGTGATGACTGGCTCGATTCAGCGGGTTGCTGAAAATGCGAGAGAAGCAGAAGAAGTCGCCCGCGCCGCCTCTGCCACAGCCTTGAAGGGTGGTGAATCCGTAGAACGAACGGTGGCAGGAATTCTGCAAATTCGGGAAACCGTTGCAGAAACGACTCGAAAAGTCAAGCGCCTTGCTGAATCTTCTCAGGAAATTTCTAAGATTGTCGCGTTAATTTCAGGGATCGCTTCCCGAACCAACCTCCTAGCACTCAATGCAAGTATTGAAGCAGCACGCGCCGGTGAGGCGGGTCGGGGCTTTGCTGTGGTGGCAGATGAAGTGCGACAACTTGCAGACCGAGCTGCGAAAGCTTTGAAGGAAATTGAACAGATTGTGCTGCAAATCCAGAGCGAAACGGGTTCGGTGATGATGGCAATGGAGGAAGGTACTCAACAGGTAATTGATGGAACGAAGCGGGCAGAACAGGCGAAGCGGAGTTTGGAAGACATCATTCAGGTGTCAAATCGGATCGACGCCCTGGTTCGCTCGATTACTGCTGACACCGTGGAACAGACAGAAACTTCTTCTGCTGTTGCCCAGGTGATGCAATCAGTGGAACTGACCGCGCAAGAAACTTCTCAGGAAGCGCAACGGGTATCCACTGCGCTGCAAAACTTGGTCGGAGTGGCACGAGACCTGCTAACTTCCGTCGAACGCTTCCGCATCGAAGCTACGGAGGGGAAATAAATTGAGAAATCAGAAATTGTGGGGCAAAAACGACTGAAAATTACCCTGGAAACGCGATTAATCGGGTTTCTACAAATCGGGCAAAAATCAATGATGTCGATTCTGTATAGATTGGGTACATTAAAAGCAATCTAGTGGAGAAAAAAACTTCTTTCTCCTACTCAGCACTCCCTACGGGAAGCCGCCGTATGGGCGTCAATAGGACTCAGCACTCTCGAAGGATACTGCTATGCAGCCGGAGCAACAACAGCGAATCATGGGCTACTTCATTGAGGAGGCGAAAGACCACCTCAATACCATTGAACAGGGATTGGTGAATCTGCAAAGCACCATTGAAGATTCTGAAATGGTGAATGAAGTTTTCCGCGCCGCCCATTCGGTCAAAGGCGGGGCGGCAATGCTGGGAATCAACAGTATTCAGAGAACCTCCCACCGCTTAGAAGACTGCTTCAAAGTCCTCAAAGAGTGTCCGGTGAAGATTGACCAAAAACTAGAGTCCCTCTTTTTGAAGGTTTCCGATACCCTCAAGGAATTGATAGAACAACTCAGCGGCCCATTTGGTCTGACTGAGGAAATTGCTAACGGTATCATGTCAGGCGTCGAGCCGGTATTTGAGGAACTGAACCAGCATATGGCATTCCTAGTGAATGGGGCTGGCGGGAATGTCTCCTTAGAGGCGGCTAGCGGCGCTCAAGAGGCAGGGACGGCAACGGCGGCAGGCGGCTACCTTCGAGATGGGCAAGCCCAAAAACGCTTTCAAAGCGACGTACTCAACCAGCTGCGCGAAATGTTGCAGCTATTTAAACAAACCGACCAACCCAGGTGCAGACAACAGCTTCAGGAAATCTGCGGCTCTTTGGAACGGATGGGCGAACAATATGAATGCCCGAAGTGGTCAGAACTGATTCAGGCTTCGGCAAGCGCGATCGCAAATCCAGAAAATTCCTATCGCACTCTGGCTACTGTCGTTATTAAAGAAATTAAACAAGCCCAAGAGCTGGTGCTAGCAGGTCGCGCTAGCTCAATTGAGCCGAGTTCCCAGCTCAATGCACTCCTACCATCCTCCGCCACTCCATCGCTTTTGGAGCAACTGGATGCCGAACCCTCGCTCATCTATTCAGCCCAAGAACTAGCTGGAGCAACAACTGCCGATTTACAGACCCGAATTGCGTCTGTACAATCGCAGCATTCTATGACCCCAGCAGAAGCCGGAACTCGTCAAAGCCGACCAAAAGCAACCGACCGTTTCAACTACTCAGAGACGTTTATCCAAGAAGAACGGTTTGCGGCTGGTGAATCGGGGGCTGGGTTGAAAGAACCCTCCCTCACCTCTGCGAATTCAGATACAACGTTCTCTCAACCGAGTATCAAATCAGGTCGGGGTAAGGAATCTGCCAATCATCCAGCCGATCCCAACGGGCCGGAAGTCGGCATGGCAGAACTCAATAGCCTTGCTGATTTGTTTGAAGGGGAAGCCCCGGATCTGGATGAAACCTGGCAAGAAGAACAAGTCATTGGCGATGGGGCAGAGAATATGGGCACAGAGCGTCAGGAATGGTTGAATCTTGAACAAGAAAACGACTTTTCTGACTTACTGGGTGGTGATACAGATGGGTTAGGAAAATCTGCCACTCCAGCAACCGAGGAAGATGATTTAACTTTATTTGGATTTGGAGAAGACTTAGTAGAGGAAGGCGAAACGCCTTCAGCCGAAAGCGAACGGGAAGATGCCGCACAATTGTTCGCAGGTAGCGTGTCAGATGGAAATGGAGATGAAGATGATTTTTCTGACCTGCTGTTTGCGGCAGATGCCCCAAGCGCAGCTTCAGAAGCAACCCCATCAGAGAATTTAGCCAATCTCTGGAGTGACAGTTTCTTAGAAGATGAAGGCTTTGAGCAACAGGAGAATGCCAACCTTTTAAGCGAGTCGCTTGCGGCTGCTACAGATGAAGATTTATTAGGCATTCTTACCTCTGAGAATTTGGACTTGGCACTCTTGGCGACAGAATCTGAAGCGTTAGAGTCGGATTCGGATGAAGATCTGTTCGGTGCTGCGGGTATAGATACTAACGAAAATGACTCGATCGAGGCAGCAGCGAGTCAGGAGTCGTCAGACTGGGAATTGATGACAACAGGAACGCTGTTTGGCGAAGCAGCCGAGAACAGCAACCAGGAAGTTTCAGAAGAGTTAGAAACTCCATCGATCATGTCTATAGAAGGGTCGGACTGGACTACAGATTGGTCGAGCGAGGATTTGCAGGTACTCGATAGTGTTGCTGCCGCCGAGCCAATCGCCACGACTGGTAACGATTTGCCAGATTTTGTGTTTGAGGATGAGCAGAGTACGAGTACAGCTTTGACAGGCGATTTGGAGATGGGGAGCCTGTTGGAAGATGAAGTTGATTTAACGGCAGCAGGTTGGGAAGAAGAACCCGACTTTAGCAACTTGGATCTGTTTGAAACCCCACACGCCAGAGCAGACAATGGCGATGTTCTCGAGGAACTGATGTTGGATGACAACACAGATCTGTGGCTTGAAGAAACGATGCCAAGAAACGAGACAAACGACCTGCTGGACTTGAGTGCAGCAATAGGAACTCCTTTTGAGTCAGAAGCGATCGCACCCGAAATCGAAGCGGATGCGGTAGGAGATGTTAACCTCGACTTTAATTGGCCTGCCATACCAGGTGTGGAAGATATCGATGCCAGTACAAGCAGCGTTGACAGAGCTTTCCTAGAGGATTGGTCAGCAACAGACTTGGCGTGGGACGAGAGAATCCAACCCGCGGGCTTCTCAGAAGTAACAGCAGCTCAAATGCCAGGAACGGCACGAGAAGACCTAGAAGATTGGGAAAACCAACTGGAGTTCAATGAAACTTTGGTTGAAGAGCCATTCTCAGCTTTAGACGATTTAGATATTCCCAGCAATTGGGCGTCTCCAGATGCATTTGCACTGGATACAAGCGCCTCAGACGCAAGGAACGAAGAAGCACTGGACTTGTTGGAGTTGGACAATCCACAAACCAGTCCCTTTAGCCTGGATTGGGAAAGTGAAGCGGAAAGCACTGGTAGCGAGATCGAGAACCTAGCGCTACAAGAAGATGCAGATGCGAATGGGGCGCTAAACGCTGTTCCTAATCTTACCGAAACTGTCTCGGTAGATGAGTTAGGTGATTTCTTTGGGTCGCAAGCAGCAGAGCTAGAAACAACAGAATTCGCATCTTTAGATGAATCTCTTGACATGAATGGGGAAAGCCATGAAGTGCCCCAACTTGACGCATTAGATAACTTCTTTGAGGCAGAGCCAGAAGCAACTGCAACAACTGAGTGGGATAGTTCTCTGGACTTTGCCAGCATGAGCCTATCCGATGGAAATACAGATGCTTTTGATGCTAGCCTAGGCGAGCCGTTATCCAGTTTGTTTGATCCTAGTCAGGAAGAGTCGCTGGTTTCGGCAGACTCCTCCGATGATTTCTTCGCTGCAACCGATGCGTTTTTAGAACTACCGTCAGAGGAAACATCTCAAGGATCTCTGGATGCCGCAGAAAATCTAGAAACAATGTTAGGCGATGAGCCATCTTCCAGTACCGATGCGCTGGATGCGCTGGATTTGAATGAAGAAAATCTGTTAGCTACTGAATTCGACGCTGAGTGGGGAATCGACTCAGCAGCAGTACCTGTCGACGCAGCTTTCGAGCTTGATGAGGATCTCTTAGATTCCTCGTTGCCTGCGGAAGCCCCAGAGAATCTGGAAGCAATGTTTGGAGAAGCACCTGCACCAACTCCAGAAGCGCTGGAATTAGCAGATTCAGACCTATTTGGCAGCGACATGGACGATGCTGAGTGGGGAATCGACTTGGCGGCGGTGCCGGTGGAGTCAGACAATTTGAAAGCAATGTTTGGAGAAGAAGCATCATCTGCACCGACTCCAGAAGCGCTGGAATTAGCAGATTCAGACCTATTTAGCAGCGAACCGGAAGCTGAGTGGGGAATCGATTTAGCCGCGATGCCGGTGGAGTCAGAGAATCTGGAAGCAATGTTTGGAGAAGAAGCATCACCTGCATTGACTCCAGAAGCGCTGGAATTATCAGATTCAGACTTATTTGGCAGCGAAACGGAAGCTGAGTGGGGAATCGACTTAGCAGCAGTGCCTACGGAAGCCCCAGAGAATTTGGAAGTAATGTTTGGAGAAGAAGCATCATCTGCATCGACTCCAGAAGCGCTGGAATTATCAGATTCAGACTTATTTGGCAGCGAAACGGAAGCTGAGTGGGGAATCGACTTAGCCGCGATGCCGGTGGAGTCAGACAATTTGGAAGCAATGTTTGGAGAAGAAGCATCATCTGCACCGACTCCAGAAGCGCTGGAATTAGCAGATTCAGACTTATTTGGCAGCGAAACGAGCGAAACGGAAGCCGAGTGGGGAATCGACTTAGCCGCGGTGCCGGTAGAGTCAGAGAATCTGGAAGCAATGTTTGGAGAAGCATCTGCACCGACTCCAGAAGCGCTGGAATTAGCAGATTCAGACTTATTTGGCAGCGAAACGGAAGCTGAGTGGGGAATCGACTTAGCCGCGGTGCCGGTAGAGTCAGAGAATCTGGAAGCGATGTTTGGGGAACAAGAAGCACCAACTCCAGAAGCGCTGGAATTATCAGATTCAGACCTATTTGGCAGCGAAACGGAAGCTGAGTGGGGAATCGACTTAGCCGCGGTGCCGGTGGAGTCAGAGAATCTGGAAGCGATGTTTGGGGAACAAGAAGCACCAACTCCAGAAGCGCTGGAATTATCAGATTCAGACCTATTTGGCAGCGAAACGGAAGCTGAGTGGGGAATCGACTTGGCGGCGGTGCCGGTAGAGTCAGAGAATCTGGAAGCGATGTTTGGAGAAGAAGCATCACCTGCATTGACTCCAGAAGCGCTGGAATTAGCAGATTCAGACCTATTTGGCAGCGACATGGACGATGCCGGGTGGGGAATCGACTCAGCAGCGGTGTCTCAAGAGGCAGCTTCCGAGTTAGAGGATCTCTTAGGTAGCGAACCAGTAGAGTTTGGGGATGGATTGGATTTTCAAGAGAATCTGTTAATTGGAGAAATTTCTTCAGAAAACCAAGCGTCAGATGCAGATGAGTTGAAGGAAGTTGACGATCTCTGGGACTTAGTGACAGAACAACAAGAGATTGCAAATCCTTCAGAGGCTGCTGTTGCAGATGAGTTGTCTTTGCTAGAGACAGTTGGGGAACAAGACCAAGACTTAGCCATCTCATTAGTGGAAAACGATGAGTTTGACGAATTAGAGGCAATGTTGGGTGAGGAAGTGTTCGCAGAACCAGCATCTAACTTGGCAAGTAACGATGAGTTTGACGAGTTGGAAGCACTGCTAGGTGAAGAGGAATCCGTCCCAGCGGCTTTTGATGCAGAAGACATGAATGAGTTTGCTGACTTGGAAGCTCTCTTGGGGGATGATGAACCTCAGCTTGTTCCTCAATTTGCTCAATCGCAGCGTTCTCCTACGAAGCCGATAGCTGAAACAGCTACATCCGCAGACGCCCTTGACGATGGATTTGGGGATTTGGAGGAACTGTTGGGACAGGCTGAGGAGACGATGGGTGGGCCACGTAGTGTGAAAACAAGCCCAGGCCAAGTTCGCCCGGTTAATCGTCCCCGTCCGGTTAAAGTGTTTGAACAGACCATGCGGGTGCCGGTTAAGCACCTAGACAACCTCAGCAACCTGGTGGGGGAATTAGTGGTGAACCGGAACACTTTGGAACAGGATCAAGAACGCCTGCGACAATTTCTGGATAACTTGCTGCACCAGGTACAGCAACTCAGTGACGTGGGAGCAAGGATGCAGGATCGGTACGAGCGATCGCTCCTAGAAAGCTCTCTACTCGCCAGTCGTCAAAGCAATCGGTTCAACGCCCGACCTGACCATACGTCGGCAGCGCAGGAGGCTCCCGCCAACAGCCGTTTTGGTTTGGGTGAATTGGAACTCGATCTGTTTACGCCTTTCCACAGCCTTTCCCAAGAAATCATTGAGCTAATTGTCCGCGTCCGAGAGTCGGCGGCTGACATTGAATTCCTCGTTGATGAAACCGACCAAGTCGCCCGGATGCTGCGGCAGGTGACGACTCAGTTGCAAGAGGGATTGACGCGATCGCGCATGGTGCCTTTTGCCCAAACTGCCGACCGCTTGCCCCGTGCCGTCCGCGAGATTTCTCTCAAGTGCGGCAAACAAGCCGAGCTACAGATTGAGGGTCGGGAAACCTTGATCGATAAAGTGATCCTGGAACACCTCTACGATCCGATGACGCACCTAGTGAACAATGCCATCACTCACGGCATTGAACCGCCAGAAGTGCGTATAGCCGCTGGAAAGCCTCCCGTAGGTCGGATTACCATCCGAGCCTTCCATCAAGGCAACCAAACCGTTATCTCCGTCTCGGATGATGGCGCAGGCATTGATTCAGAACGGGTAAAGGCAAAGGCAGTCGAAAAAGGGCTGATTACCACATCTGAAGCCAAGTCCATGACCCGTCTGGAAGTCTACGATCTGCTCTTCCATCCTGGTTTTAGTACCAAAGACAAAGCCGATGACTTCTCAGGTCGCGGCGTCGGGATGGATGTGGTTTGCACCAGTTTGAACGAAATTCGCGGTGTAATCACAACAGACTCCACCCTAGGCAAGGGCACTACCTTTACCGTTCGTCTGCCCCTTACCTTAAGTATTTGCAAAGCACTTTGTTGCCTGAGTGACAAAGCTCGCATTGCCTTCCCGATGGATGGGGTGGAAGATATGTTGGATGTGCCCCAAGACCGCATTCAAACGAACTCAGAAGGTGAGACCTGTATCTCTTGGCGCGACTCTCTCATGCCCTTCCAACCTCTAGAGGAACTACTGACCTACCAGCGTCACCTCAGTCGAGGCACCGTTTATGGTGGAAACAGGGAAGATGACATGATTTCGGTTGTCGTGCTACGCAGTGCTGGCAATTTTATCGCCGTCCAAGTAGATCAGGTGCTGGGAGAACAAGAAATTGTGATTAAGCAACTGGAAGGCCCTGTGCCCAAGCCCCTAGGCGTCGCAGGTGCTACTGTCTTAGGGGATGGTCGGATCATGCCCATTGCTGACGTTCTAGAGCTGATTGACTTAGCGACGGGTCGGATTGGCAAAGACCGTAACGTTTCTCTGTGGGATAAGGCGGGTGTTTCCCTTCCTGTAGAGGCTCCAGCAGTGAAGACCGATCCGATGGTCTTGATTGTAGATGACTCAATTACGGTGCGCGAACTTCTCTCCATGACCTTTAACAAGGCAGGATACCGAGTGGAACAAGCCCGTGACGGTCAAGAAGCTTGGGATAAACTTCGGTCGGGTCTGCCTTGCGAGATTGTCTTCTGCGACATTGAAATGCCTCGCATGGACGGACTGGAGTTGCTCTCACGGATTCAGAAAGACCCCAGCCTCAACCATCTGCCGGTAGCCATGCTAACTTCTCGTGGCGCTAGCAAGCACCAGCAAATGGCAGCTCAGTTGGGAGCCAAGGGCTACTTTACCAAGCCTTATCTGGAAGAAGCGCTCCTTGATGCCGCCCAACGGATGATCAAAGGTGAGGTGCTGCTGAGTATTAACACGAACGCCTAATAGTAGGGGCGGGGAAACCCCGCCCTTTCTAGATAAAACGGAAGATGAGAGTAGGTAAGGTGGGCAAGTGTCCACCTTTTTTGATATCCGGCTCCTTTTGATATCCGGCTCCGGCGAGACAATGGCACCCAGCCTGAAACAGCCTGGGTTCCATCAATCATGACCCAGGAAACCAGTGAGGTATTGGCTTTTACCAAGCGCTTAGGTCAAAAATCTACTGGTTGTTGCCCCGCCGCTACAGGCGCTACAGAATTTAACTTCAACTCTGGATGATCCGCTTGCACCTGCTGACAATTCCATTCGTTTCGGAACAACAGCACCGGACGCCCCCAGCTATCCTTCACCGTCACGGTGTTGAAAAGACGCCCTACTTTTTGCAGAGCCTCCCAGCCACCGGCTACCCAACGAGCCACACTATAAGGCAATAATTCTGTGTGAGTTTCAACACCGTATTCATTCTGCAAGCGAAATTGCACTACCTCAAATTGCAATTGTCCCACCGCTGCTAGGATTGGGTCGCGTTTGCCTTCATCCACTGAGTACATGATTTGCACTGCACCTTCTTCCCGCAATTCCGAGACGCCCTTGTGGAATTGCTTGAACTTAGAAGGGTTGGGGTTTTTCAGATAAGCAAACAATTCCGGAGAGAAGCAGGGAATACCTTCGTACTCTAGCTTCTGACCCGTATAAATCGTATCGCCAATTGCGAAGACGCCAGGATTGTTCAATCCAATAACATCGCCGGGATACGCTTCTTCAATCGATTCTCTATCTTGGGCAAATAGTTTCTGAGGACGAGACAAGCGAACGGTTTTGCCAGTACGGGCATGATTCACTGTCATGTCTTTTTCAAACTTGCCGGTACAGACGCGCACAAAGGCTATCCTGTCGCGGTGCTTCGGGTCCATATTGGCTTGCAGCTTGAAGACAAAACCCGTGAATTCTGGGTAAGTGGGTGGAATTGCACCATTACTGCTTTGCCTGGAACCGGGTTTGAGGGCGTAGTCGAGAAACGCATCCAAAAATAACTCCACCCCAAAGTTGGTCATGGCGCTACCAAAAAACACGGGCGTCATGGTGCCATTGTGAACGAGGTCTAGATCCAGTTCTGAGCCAACGCCTTCCAGGAGTTCTAAATCTTCTTTGAGCTGATAGTAAAGTTCTTGCTCTAGCAGTTCTTCAATTCGGGGATCTCCCACGTCTACAACGGTATCCAGGGCTTCCCGCTTGCCATGTGCGCTGCGCTCAAATAGGTGAATTTTCTGCTGGCGTCGGTCGTAGACGCCCTTGAATCGATCGCCCATTCCTATTGGCCAGTTTACGGCATAGGTTTGCAATCCCAATTCCTGCTCAATTTCATCCAGCAGTTCCAATGGTTCCCGTCCGGGGCGGTCGAGTTTATTCACAAAAGTGAAGATGGGGATTTTTCTCATCCGGCATACTTCAAATAGCTTCCGTGTTTGCGGTTCCAAACCTTTCGCTGCGTCAATCAGCATCACCGCATTATCTGCTGCCGCCAGCGTCCGATACGTATCTTCACTGAAATCTTGGTGTCCCGGAGTATCCAGCAAATTAATCTGACAGTTGTGATATGCAAACTGCAACACCGTCGAGGTAATCGAAATTCCCCGCTGTTGCTCCATCTCCATCCAGTCAGAAGTCGCCTTTTTTTGCGCCCGACGCGCCTTCACCGCCCCCGCTTCGTGAATCGCACCTCCGTACAGCAACAGCTTTTCGGTCAGCGTCGTTTTACCCGCGTCGGGGTGAGAAATAATCGCAAAGTTACGCCGACGCTCAACCGCTGCTTGTATTTCAGATTGAGTGGTTGCTTCTGGGGGCTGGAAATCAGTAAACATTCGGATGCCTGGTTCGGTACTTTCAACAAAAATTATAAAAGGTTAGATTGTGAAACGATGAAGCGTATCCGTATACAACAGACGGAACAACCCAAACCGGAGATAGCCTTTTTACTTTTATTCGTTCTAGGGTTCCGATTGGACTAAGACGCGATCGCTTCTTTCAGTAACATTCCCGATTAACAACTCTTACCTTCATCAAAAATTTAGATTCACTCCTGCTAGCCGCAATTCGCTAGCAGTTTTGTCTAAGGAGGTAAGTCCAATTAACCGGAAGACCTTGCCCATTCGCCTGCTGTGTTGACAAGCGTTGCTCTTCCATTCGCGAGAACCTAATGCTAACAGAGGTTTCCTCTGTTTAGACTTTTCGCCCCAAGAAAGGGAGAAAGTTTCTCTCTTTCGTCAATAAAAATTCTCACCCTTCTTCCCCCGACTTGTGGGTGAACTGAGAACGCAGGGAAGTTTCGTTTAAGGTTGCACTTTCTTTATATCTATCTACTTAATTTAATTCTAAGCGGATATATTCCGTTAATACTCGTCTCCTATCTCAAATTACGCACTGCTGACGAATCCAAATACAAGGCGCTAAGCAAAGCAAGTTTTTTTTTAAGTTCTACGCTAAGAAACCAACCGTCTTTTTGCAAGAGCAAAACCACTGTAATTTATCCGGTGCAGACCTACCCGTGCCAGCTCTCGCAAGCGAGCGATATTCAGCTATAAAGTAGCAACCCCAAGGAGACTTTATGCCATCACTCTTGCACAATCTTTTTACTTCCGGGCAATTTATCCCGCACGGACACTGCTATTTGTGGAAAACAGGGCTAGTGTGGCTGCATATTCTGTCAGATGGTTTAATCGCCCTGGCTTATTATTCAATTCCGCTGCTGTTGGTTTACATTGTCCGCAAGCGAGGCGATTTGCCCTTTGATTGGGTATTTCTGTTGTTTGGCAGCTTCATCATCGCTTGTGGGACGAGTCATGTGTTGGAAATTTGGACCCTATGGCACCCAATGTATTGGCTGTCAGGGTTAGTGAAAGCTGTAGCTGCTGTGATTTCTGTGGCGACAGGTATTGTATTGATGTCATTGATTCCTAACATCCTAGCACTGCCCAGTCCCGCTCAGATCGAGGAAGCCAACCGCCGACTGAAATCAGAAATTCAGGAACGTCAGCAGATAGAGGCGCAGCTGCGAAGTCAAGAATACTGGCTGAATACCCTGATTGATGCGGTTCCGAACGTGGTGAATATGAAAGACGGTGAAGGACGCTGGCTGATCTCGAATCAAGAAGGACTGAAGCTTTTTCAGCTCGAAGGTGTCGATTATCAGGGCAAGACAGACGCAGAACTAGAAGAATATACAGAATTTTATCAGGAAGCTCTTTTTGATTGTCAAGAATCCGATGAAAGAGCGTGGCGTGCAGAAACCATTAGCCATTACGAAGAAGAGATTTTATTACCCGATGGTTCAGCGAAGAAGTTTGATGTCGCCAAGGTGCCCTTATTCAACCCAGATGGAAGCCGTAAAGGGATTGTAGTCGTAGCAAGCGACATTACTCAACGCAAGCAAGTAGAGGCGGCATTGCGTGAAAGCGAAGCGAAAAATCGCGCCTTCATCCAAGCCCTACCGGATATGTTGTTTCGGATTTGCAGTGATGGGACTTTTATGGACTTTCAAGCGCCCAGAGAAGATGCTCTGGCGATGCCTCCCAGTCACTTTTTGGGGAAAAGCGTGTGGGAGGTATTACCTACCGAGTTGGCTGAAGCTACCATGTACAACGTATCGAAAGCGATCGCTTCCGGTGAAACACAACTCTACGAGTATCAAATGACTTCCCTAGACGGCAACCAGCACGATTATGAGGCTCGGTATGCGCGTAGCTTAGAATCAGAAGCTTTGGTAATAGTACGCGATATTAGCGAACGGCAAGCCGCGCTTCGCGAACGCAAGCAGGCAGAAATCGCTTTACAAAAATCGGAAGCGCAATTAAGACAACAGACACTTCATCTAGAAAAAACCTTATGTGAGTTGAAACAAACCCAATCTCAATTGATTCAGAGCGAAAAAATGTCTAGCTTGGGTCAATTGGTTGCTGGTGTTGCTCACGAAATTAATAACCCTATTAACTTTATTTACGCCAACCTAATTCACACCGACGAATATACAAAAGAATTACTACATCTGATTCGCCTCTATCAGCAACACAATTGCGAACCTGTTCCTGAAATTGCCGCAGTCGTGGAGAACCTTGACTTAGATTTTCTTCAGGAAGACTTACCCAAAATGCTGTCCTCAATGAAGGCGGGGACGAACCGTATCCGCGGAATTGTCTTATCGTTGCGAAACTTCTCGCGCTTGGATGAGGCGGAGGTGAAGGCGGTTAATCTCCACGAAGGCATTGACAGTACGCTGCTGATCTTGCAAAACCGCTTGAAAGGGAAACTGGGACGCCCAGCGATTGAAATTATTAAAGAGTATGGCAATCTGCCCCCCATCGAGTGTTATGCGAGGCAACTGAATCAAGTATTTATAAATACCATCACCAATGCAATTGATGCCTTAGAAGAGGCAGAGGCACAGAGGCGCAGAAGTGCTGAGGAGAATTTGGTACACTCTCCTCAGCAGCTTTGTTCCCCAGCGCCCCTGCCTTGGATTCGGATTCGCACTGAAGTTCAAGACGATCGTCAAGTTGTGGTTCGGATTTCTGATAATGGTCTTGGGATAACGGAGGAAGTACGCCAAAAGCTTTTTGACCCCTTCTTTACAACTAAACCTGTTGGTAGCGGCACAGGTTTGGGGTTATCTATCAGTTATCAAATTGTAGTCGAAAAACACGGCGGCAGCTTGAAATGCATTTCAGCACCGGGACAGGGGGCAGAGTTCGCGATCGCGATTCCAATTCGGCAGCAACATCAGCAAACGGCTGCGGTCAGTGACCGAAATTCTGCCGCTGTTTCCGGATAAATTCTCTCTGCTTTAGTACCAGAAACTTTTGTGCCTTTCGGGTACGGAAAGCCGTTCGCTAGCGTGCGGCTCACCCCCAGCGATCGCGTGTTACAGTCTTGACTAGAGGCAACGCAACAGAAGCATTAGGGGGTTTAGATGTACGACACGGACAAGCGAAAGTTGTTGTCGGTACTATCTCATGGCTCGATCTTTCTTAGTACGACACTGGTGTCTATCGGGATACCCGTCGCGATGTTATTTGTATCCGATGATCCAGTTGTGAAAGACAATGCCAAAGAAGCAATCAACTTTCACTTCAATGTTTGGTTCTATGGAGCGATTATTGCCTTCTTAACTTTTATCACCCTTGGTTTATTGGGCTTTATCCTCGGACCTATCGGGTTTATCGTTCATTGGGCACTGACGATTCTGGCAATTACTCACTGTTTGGGTAATCCCGATCAACCCTACCGCTATCCCTTCACCTTCCGCCTGCTTTAAAAAAGGGAAAAGTAAAAAGGAAAAATTGTTTGAGTTTCACTTTTTACTTGCGTGGCTCTTAAAAGGTACGTGAAGTCAAGAAAGCTGTAGGTTGATTAATCATAATTTTCCCATAAAACCCGTCTTCTTTGAGAAAACGGGTTTTTGCATATTTTTAGGCTTTTGTCAATACTACGATAGATTTGCCGATGAACAAAGTGCGATCGCTTCCGGTTCATCAATCCAGAGCGATGTGCGATCGCTGGCAAAATTCTAGAGCCTCAAGAGGTTAAAATCCTAATCTGACCCGATCAAACTCCTCTCTCCTGTACCGATGGCAGAAACTTTATTCTTCAACGCCCTCCGCGCAGCCATAGACGAAGAAATGGCTCGCGACTCAGCCGTATTTGTCCTTGGTGAAGATGTCGGTCACTATGGCGGCTCGTACAAAGTCACCAGAGACCTGTACAAAAAATATGGTGACTTGCGCGTACTCGACACCCCCATTGCCGAAAACAGCTTCACCGGCATGGCAGTAGGTGCTGCAATGACAGGTCTCAGACCAATTATCGAAGGCATGAACATGGGCTTTTTGCTCCTTGCCTTCAACCAAATCTCTAACAACGCTGGAATGCTGCGCTATACCTCCGGCGGTAACTTCAAAATTCCGATGGTGATTCGGGGGCCAGGTGGCGTCGGTCGTCAATTGGGTGCCGAACACTCTCAGCGACTAGAAGCTTATTTCCAAGCAGTACCGGGTTTAAAAATTGTCGCCTGCTCCACACCTTACAACGCCAAAGGATTGTTAAAGGCTGCCATCCGCGACGATAATCCGGTTTTATTCTTTGAACACGTCCTCCTCTACAACCTGAAAGAAGATTTACCAGAGGAAGAATATGTGCTGCCCTTAGATAAGGCAGAAGTCGTGCGGCAAGGCAAGGATGTCACGATCCTCACTTATTCGCGGATGCGTCACCATGTCATGCAAGCGGCAAAACAGATGGAAAAAGAAGGTTTCGATCCGGAAGTAATTGACCTAATTTCCCTCAAGCCGCTGGATTTCGATACCATCGGTGCTTCCGTGCGGAAAACCCATCGGGTGATTATCGTAGAGGAATGCATGAAAACCGGCGGAATTGCGGCAGAATTGACAGCCTCAATTAACGATCGGCTATTTGATGAGCTAGATGCGCCCGTTCTGCGGCTATCTTCCCAGGATATCCCCACACCTTATAATGGAGCGCTGGAGCGGTTGACGATTGTCCAACCAGAGCAAATTGTGGAAGCCGTGCAAAAGATGATGGCACTCCAAGTGTGATCGGTCATTAGTCCTTAGTCCCTAGTCTGAGTCAATTGCCAATGACGAATGACTAATGACTAATGCCCGCTGACAATCAATCCGGATCGACCAGCCCAAAAGGGATTATCATAGCATTTGTTTGAGCGGGTCGTGGTATGCAGAGACAGCGTTCTTTATTAGCCTTAATTCTGGTTCTGGTGATTGCTTCTGTCACCGTGCTTGCCAGGATTCCAATTCGGCTGGGATTAGACCTTCAAGGGGGATCGCAACTGACGCTTCAGGTGAAACCCACTGAAGGCAAAGAAATCACGCGAGAAGATTTAGAAGCAGTTCAGAAAGTCGTAGAGAACCGGATTAACGGTCTTGGGGTGTCTGAAGCCATCGTGCAAACGGTCGGACAAGACCAGGTTTTGGTGCAGCTGCCGGGGGTCAGCGATCCGGAGCAAGCGGAACGGGTGCTGGGTGGCACCGCTCAATTGGATTTTCGCGAACAAAAGCCGGGTTCGGAAACCCAGTTGCAAATTGAACAACAGCTGCGACGGGAATTAAAAGCGAAGCAGGAAGAGTTGAGAAAGACGAAAGATGAAGCCGCGATCGCGAAAAATCAGGAAGCTCTCCAGCGGAGTAACCAAGCGATCGCAGCTTTGTTTGAGCGCACCGACCCCCCACTCACGGGCAAAAACCTCACGGGAGCGACCGCCCGACCTTTTCAGACGAGCGACAACTGGAGTGTCAACATTTCCTTTGATGCTGAAGGAGGCGGACGCTTTGCCCAGTTGACCAAAAATATCGCCGGGACGGGACGCACCTTGGGGATCTTCTTAGATGAAGAACTGCTCAGCGCTGCTACCGTTGAAGTAAAGTATGCCCAAGAAGGCATCAGCGGCGGCGGTGCCGAGATTACAGGCAACTTTAGCTTAGAAGAAGCTAACGAGTTGGTCGTCCAGCTGCGAGGCGGTGCCCTACCCTACCCCGTAGAAATCATTGAAAACCGTACCGTGGGAGCCACCCTAGGTCGAGATAGTATCCAAAGCAGTATTTACGCCTCTATCGGTGGTCTGATTTTGGTATTGATCTTCATCGGCGTCTATTACCGCTTACCGGGGGCAATTGCTGGGATAGCGTTAGTCATTTATTCGCTATTGTGCTTATCTGCCTTTGTTTTACTCGGCGTTACTTTGACTCTCCCTGGGATTGCTGGTTTTATTCTCAGTATCGGGATGGCAGTCGATGCCAATGTACTGATTTTTGAGCGGACGCGGGAAGAATTAAGAGCCGGGAAGAGTTTATATCGTTCGGTAGAATCTGGTTTTTATCGGGCATTTTCCAGCATTTTGGACGGTAACGTCACAACGTTAATTGCTTGTGGGTTTATGTTTTGGCTGGGTTCGGGTCTGGTAAAAGGCTTTGCCCTGACGCTAGCAATCGGAGTCTTAGTGAGTATGTTTACAGCAATTACCTGTAGCCGTACCCTACTCATGACAGCGATCAGCTTTCCAGAATTACGCAAGCCACAATGGTTTTGTCCGAATTTGCAGGCGTCAAGGAAGTCTGAGCCAGAGGTAGGGTCATGAAATTAAATCTAATCAAACGGCGATCGCTCTGGTGGACGATTTCTGCCGTCCTGATCCTGAGTGGACTGATTGCGATGGTAATCAACTGGACGCAGATCGGTGCGCCGTTACGTCCCAGTCTGGATTTTGTCGGCGGTACGCGGTTGCAGTTTGAACTCGATTGTTCTAAACCAAACAACTGCGATCGACCGATTGATATCGCGACGGTTCGGGAAGCGATCGCAGCTCAGGGTTTGGGTGACAGTAGCATCCAAGCGTTAACCAGGAACGCTCAAGGGCAAACTCAGCCGGGTGTGTCTATTCGCACCAAAGCGTTGAATGTTGACCAACGCACCAAGCTGCAAAATGCCTTAAACCAACTCAGAGCCTTCGATCCCCAAAAGACTCAGATAGACACGGTGGGACCGACTCTCGGACGCCAGTTATTTGCCTCTGGTTTACTGGCGATATTGCTCTCCTTTGTGGGTATTTTTGTTTACCTGACCTTCCGCTTCCAGTTCGACTACTCCTTGTTCGCCTTTGTTGCCTTGCTCCACGATGTTTTGATCACCCTAGGGTTTTTCGCTATCTTGAGCTTGGTGTTCGGTACTGAAGTCGATAGCTTATTTGTCGTCGCTATCTTGACGATCATTGGTTTCTCGGTCAACGATACGGTGGTGATCTACGACCGGGTTCGGGAAGTCATTAAACTGAATCCTGGAGAGCATATTAACCAGATTGTCGAAGACGCGGTTAATCAAACCCTGACTCGCTCGATTAACACCACCTTTACAGTGTTGCTGACTTTGTTTTCCATCTTTTTCTTTGGTGGAGAAACGCTGAAAAACTTTGCCTTAGCGCTGATTGTTGGGTTTGCCGCTGGTGCTTATTCCAGTATCTTCATTGCGAGTACCCTTTTAGCTTGGTGGAGAGAACGGACGGGTCAAGCGATCGCTATTGCGGCAACGGAACCCAAAGCTTCTGATGAAATCTGAAGGGCATAAGGCAAGAAGCAATGAATCAGGCAAGAGACGATCGCTGGGAGCAAGGGCGCAGAGGAGCTGGAGAGCCGGAGAGCGGGGAAGTACAGGATAATCTAGATTCAACTTCTCCTCTACCCCTGTGCCCTTCTGAACCTCTGACCCGCAACCCCCTCAGCCATGCCGATGATCCAAGCTTCCAACAGCAAGTGCAAAGGTTACACCGGCTGACTGTCTACGGCAGGTGGTTGGTCGCCGGGTTGCTTTGGATTACCATTGGTCCCTTGAGTCTCTGGGGCTTGCGCTACCCAATTTCTCTATTGCGGGAATACTTTACCTGGGCGGCAGTGCGATATGGACTTTATTACAATCCGCTGCCAGCCCTGGGACTTGCTTTGTGCATTGGCATGACAGCTTCTGTATTGGTGTGGCAAAGCCGGAATATTTTACTTGGAATATCCAATCGGGAACAACATCGCTTAGAGCAACAGGTATATCGGATTCGCCAGCAAGGGCAAAGTCATCCACTTTGGAAGTGGGTTTGTCAAGTCAATTAAAAATCGAATTCGCCAGCAAGGGCAAAGTCACCCACGTTGAAAGTGGGTTTGTCAAGTCAATTAAAAATTGTTCAATTTTATGACTTACGCACTGACAAAAAAACAATAACATATATTAAAATACGAAGCTTTTTGCAACTTGTTTGCTATGGAAATTCATTATGCTGTTTGCAAATGAAAACCTCTATAGTTCTAGTAGCAGGGAATTATTTGGCATAAACATGGCGTTTTTTTTCACGCTAAGTATTTTTACTCTTTACAATGCTTTTTAACAATGACTACGATAGAGCGCATGGCATGGCCTGCGTTCCAGCCTGTAATACATTGAGGGGAAAAGCCGGATAGTCATAAAAACTTTTAGTAATGACTCAACGGAAATAGGCAAAGTCGCGCGTGAATTCCCGTAGTCAACCGGATTAACACAATAAAAATTAGCGGCTTCATTAAGTGTGACTTACTGTAGGGTAAACCACGCTCAACCTTCACCACTAGCCATGCAAAAAATTGCTAATTGCTGTTCAACTATTCTCAACATAGTCCGAATTAATCAGCGACTAACTGTAGCTGATTGAATTGTGTTGCTATTTGCAAAAAAATTCCGAATTTGATGCAACAAATTTGAAATTAATTTCAAATTTGTATGCTTTTTATTGGCTATAAACAGGAAGGAAAACTTATGGCAGTTTCACTAGCTAAAGGGCAACGAGTATCACTTGAAAAAGTGGCACCTGGCCTAACAGAGATATTGATTGGACTCGGATGGGACGTTAAAGCTACAGACACAGGTTACGACTTTGATCTGGACTCATCAGTATTCATGTTGGGTGCCAACGATAAACTTATTTCTGACAACCACTTCATTTTTTACAATAATCTCACAAGTCCCGACCCTGATAAATCACTTCAGCACATGGGAGACAACCTCACTGGTGTAGGTGAGGGAGATGATGAAGTCATCAAAGTTAATCTCAAAAAAGTGCCAACCAACGTTCAAAAAATCGTTGTTACTGTAACTATCCACGAAGCACAGCAACGCAGTCAAAATTTTGGTCAAGTACGAAATGCTTTCGTGCGTATCGTTAATGCTCAGACAAAACAGGAAGCAATCCGTTACGACCTTGTGGAAGACTACTCGATAGAAACAGCACTAATCATGGCTGAACTCTACCGTAAAGACGGTGAATGGCGGCTCAATGCCGTGGGGTCAGGCTATCAAGGCGGCTTGCAAGCACTACTGGAGCGCTATAGCTAAAATTTAGAATCAAACTTGAATGAATTTTGTGGCGAACGACTACCCAATCAAGTAGCTGAAAAACATTACCAACCTAAGATATCTAGGATAATTTACATGGGAATCAACCTACAAAAAGGGCAACGCATCTCACTTTCCAAAGAAGCACCCGGACTAACTAAACTCATGTGTGGCCTCGGATGGGATGTAGCAAAACGCACGGGCGGCGGTTTGTTTGGAGCTTTCAGCAACACTCAAGACTACGATTTGGATGCCTCAGTAATCTGTTTAGATCAAAATGACAAAGTAAAAGATAAAGCTAACATTGTTTTCTTTGGCAACCTATCCCACCCCTCAGGAGCAATTACCCATCTGGGTGATAATCTCACAGGTGCAGGAGAAGGCGATGACGAGCAGATTCTTGTAGATTTAGCTCGGCTACCGAAGGAAATTGTGAAACTTGTTTTTACGGTTAATATTTACCACTGTATTGAGCGTAAACAAGACTTTACACAGGTAAAAAATGCTTTTGTACGTCTGGTAAATAGCTCTAATAATAAAGAACTTGCCAAGTATAATTTGTCCGGTGCTGAATACAAAGGAATGACCGGGATGATCATGGCTGAAATTTACAATCACAACAACGAGTGGAAAATGGCAGCCATTGGCAATGGTGTTAGCGTTAATGGGTTACATGAACTCGTGCAAGCCTATACTTAACCATTCGTTAAGTAGCTAGCTCGATAATTATTGAGTAATTAAACTCAATGTCAACTCTGAATGAAAGTCGCTTTGTAGTAAGAGGTAGTAATCATGTCAATTAACTTAAACAAAGGCGAAAGAATCAATCTCTCAAAAGAAGCACCTAGCATGAAAAATGCGGGTATTGGTTTGGGATGGGATATCAACGCTACAGATACAGGTTCAGCATTTGACTTGGATGCTTCTGTATTTATGTTGGGAGCTAACGGAAAAATTCCTAACGAAAAATACTTTGTATTTTATAACAACTCAACATCGCCAGACAGTTCTGTAAAACATCAGGGAGATAGCAAAACTGGCGAAGGTTCAGGAGATGATGAAACAGTTCAAATTGATTTGAGCAAAGTTGATGCTTCAGTTCAAGAAATAGTTTTTGTCGTGACTATCCATGAAGCAGATCAAAGAAAGCAAAACTTTGGGCAAGTGAGAAACTCTTACATCAGAATTTACGACAATGCCACAGAAAACCAAATTGCCAAGTATGAATTAGATGAAGAAGCCTCGGCAGAAACGGCAATTGAATTTGGTAAGCTTTACAGAAAAGATGGTGAATGGAGATTTCAAGCTGTTGGCGCTGGTTATAAATCAGGGTTGCAGAGTTTTGTAGATAAATACGCTTCTTAGAAGCTAGTTAAGGAGTTAATCAAAAGGGGGATTTATTATTGTCTCCCCCTTTTTTTTATAAATACTTAACTTGATTACCAGCATTGACCTATAAACATAAAGGCTCTAGTAAAAATGGAAATTGAATTATCCAAAGGCGGCAGATTTAATCTTTCTCAAGAAGCTCCACAGTTAAAGAAAGTTTCTATTGGTTTGGGCTGGCAGGTAAGTCAGCATGGACAAAGTTATGATGTTGATGCTTCGGTGTTTATGTTGGGCGCAGATAGCAAAGTTCCTGATGAAAGATACTTTGTCTTTTACAACAACCTTCAATCCCTTGATGGTTCTTTAAAACACTCAGGGGATAATAGAACTGGAGAAGGCAACGGAGATGATGAAACGATTTTTGTTGATTTAAAAAAAATAAATCCGATTATTCAAGAAATAGTTTTTGTTGTCACAATTCACGAAGCACATGAAAAAAATCAAAATTTCAGCCAAATTAAAAACGCATTTATCAAGATTTATAACCCAGAAACAAAAAGGTCTTTAGCTCGGTACAATTTGAGAGAAGCTTTTTCTCAAGAAACAGCTTTGGAATTTGGAAGATTGTATAAAAAGGACGGTGAATGGAGATTCCAAGCCGTAGGGGAAGGTTATAATGCTGGTCTACAAAGTTTTGTAGATAAGTATATTGTCGAAACTAACCCAGAAGAAAAGAAAGTAGAGCCTAAAGTAGAAATTCCAGTAATTGCGCCCACTCAAAACGCTCCATCGCTGCCTATTGATATTACAAAAAAAGCAAACATTAGTTTGTTGAAAACAAAAGTAGATATTGTTCTTACAAAAAAAGGTATTGCCAATGTTGTAGCCCGAGTTGCTTTGGTTTTAGATATTTCTGGCTCTATGCTCCAACAGTATACTTCTGGTGCAGTACAAGCCTTTCTTGAAAGAATAGTTCCAGTTGCCAGTAAGTTAGATGATGATGGAAAATTAGACGTTTGGTTTTTTGGTTCAACATTCAAAAGAACAAAATCAGTAGATGAGACAAATGTTGATGGTTACGTTCAAGAAGAATGTGGAGAGAAAAAAAGAACTTTCCTTATTTTAAAAACCTCTTCTCTGATGAAAGAACTAGGTTTTGGAAATAATGAAGCTTGTGTAATCCAGGATGTAATCAAGAAATACACTCAAGAAATGCCTAGTAAGCTGCCTACGTTTATTGTATTTATTAGTGATGGAGGCGTTACTGATGAACAAGGGATTACAAAAGCTGTGGTTGATGCAGCAAAATATCCTATATTCTGGCAATTTGTTGGCTTGGCTGGTTCTAATTATGGAATTTTAGAAAAATTAGACACGATGGGTGGTCGGATCGTTGATAATGCCGACTTTTTTCATGTGGATGATTTAGGAAAAATAACTGATGAGCAATTGTATGAAAGACTGCTGAATGAATTTCCGAGTTGGATTAAAAAGGCAAGAGCGAAAGGTATATTAAACTAGACTTACGCGGTTATTGTAAAATTAGCTCTAAAAAAATCTACTATAGAAATTACTTGTTATAAATCAATGTCTTTGTACGATCGCCTGGATTTTACCAGACCCACTCGTAAGCTTAAAGTCCCTATTTGGGAACGCATAAACCTGACTAGACCCCCCAAATTCCGCTGTCAGGGATGTCGTTCGCGCATCCAATCTCATTGGGGGTTTTGTCCTTCTTGCGGACGAACTATTGTAGAAAAGGATAGCGATCGGCGTTGCATTTGGATAGATGTCTCTGGGATGGATGTTACTGAGGAAAATAGAGAAGCGATCGCGACTATTCTTATCGATGCCTTTTCTAAAATATATGGTGCATTTAGAAGCGTCAAAGTATTTTTGACCTCAGATATGCCTGATATCCAAGAGTGGGGAGAGGACTTTACTCACGTTTATGTATTTGCTGACAACCAGCCAGTTGACTATCTGGGAGTGGCTACTTTTCAATTAGGAATGGTTACGAATCGTGCTATTGTCCGCATTGACCAGATATTTAATGCGTCTTACAATGCGAGTCTTAATGCTAATCAATTGTCTAATTTAATTGCAAATACGATAGCCCATGAAATCGGGCATACGTTAGGACTCGATCACTCTGCACTACAAACGGATGTTATGTATGATGGACTCGATCATATAATCCATAGTCTAATGCCTCCATCATTTCACGCTTCGCAAATCAACTCGATGAATAATGCCATCTCTAGGCAAGCCGCCAAAAGACGTTATTAGCATACAGCAGAGTAATAGCTGTCACCGTTGGAATTCTGCGGGATTAAGCGTAAGTTTTATCTTTAATTCTTTCTCAGGCGCACCGAGACAGAGCTGGTTCGGAACGAGTCTGCCGAATCGGAATTTCAATTAAAAACTCTGCCCCCTTTCCCGGTTCGGAAACACAAGTCAATTGACCGCCGTGCTTTTCGACGACAATCTGATAGCTAATGGACAAGCCGAGTCCCGTACCTGTGCCTATCGGTTTCGTAGTAAAGAAGGGGTCAAATAACTTACGACGGACTTCCTCGTTCATCCCAGGGCCATTATCAGCAATCCGGATGGCGATGCGATCGCTGTCTTTGACCTCGGTACAAATCCGAATACAAGACTGAGGAGCCGGGGAGCCAGAAAGCCAGGGAGATACCATCTCCTGTGCCCCTTTGCTTCTGGGTCCCTCTGCCTCCTCCAGGGCATCAATCGCATTATTGAGGATATTCATTAATACCTGGTTGAACTGACCGGCATAGCACTCCACCAATGGTAGGTCGCCATATTCTTTAACGACCTCGATCGCCGGATGGGTAGCGGTAGCTTTTAAGCGGTCTTGCAGCAATCTCAGAGTGTTGTCAATGCCTTCGTGAATGTTGACCGACTTCTTTTCTGCTTGGTCATGGCGCGAGAAGTTCCGCAGAGAGGCGACAATTTGCCGAATGCGGTCAGCCCCTAACTTCATTGAGGACAGCAGTTTCGGCATATCTGCGATCACGAAATCGAGATCGATTTCATCTATCAGATCCTGGATTTCCTCAGGGGGTTCGGGGGAGTGTTTTCCATAAAGTTGCAACAACTCGATCAAGCTTTGAATATAGTGAATGGCGTAGTCGAGATTCCCGTAGATGAAACTGACAGGATTGTTGATTTCGTGGGCAATACCAGCAACCAATTGTCCCAGACTGGACATTTTTGCACTTTGAATCAGCTGGGTTTGAGTTTGTTTTAATTCGCTTAAGGCTTGTTTTAGCTTTGCTGCTTTTTCTCGCAATTGCGCTTCTGATTGTCGCAAAGCTTTCTCCGCTTGCTGACGCTCTTTAACTTCCCTCTTTAGCAGCTCATTGGCGGCTTTTAATTCAGCGGTGCGTTCCTCAACTCGTCTTTCTAAGTCGTTATTTGCTTGTTCCAGCGCTGCTTGCGATCGCTTGCGTTCGGTGATATCCCTCGTTATTGTGGCAAAGCCGCGCAGCCGTCCATCTTCACTTCGTAAAGCTGTCACGACAACATTTGCCCAAAACTGCGACCCGTCTTGGTGTAAGCGTAAAGTTTCCCATTCACACCGACCGTCTAATGCTGCCTTTTGTAGAACTCGCTCAGGTTTGCCGCTCCTGCTCTCACTGGAAGGAAAAAAGCAGGAGAAATGCCGACCAATAATTTCCTCTGCCTGATACCCGTTCAGCCTTTCCGCCCCTTTGTTCCAACTAATAACTTGCCCGCGGGTATCGAGCATATAAATTGCATAGTCTTTGACATTTTTGATTAACAAGCGGAAACGCTCTTCGCTTTGCCGCAGTTCCTCTTCTGCCTGTTTGCGCTCGGTAATGTCACGGGCAGCGGCGTAAATTAATTGTTCTTCCGCGCACAGGGCGGCATTCCACAGCAGCCATTTGTAGGTTCCGTCTTTGCAGCGAAA
The DNA here is from genome assembly GCF_039962015.1 of Trichocoleus sp. AS-A1. Taxonomy (NCBI): domain Bacteria; kingdom Bacillati; phylum Cyanobacteriota; class Cyanophyceae; order Leptolyngbyales; family Trichocoleusaceae; genus Trichocoleus; species Trichocoleus sp. AS-A1. The sequence goes on from NZ_JAMPKG010000042.1 coordinate 36,759, forward strand.
GCGGTTTTCAAAAGTGACCGTCTCCCCGGTGCTGGATAGTTCCTGCAATTGAACCAGAGTAGATTCCCGGTCTTTGGGATGAATAAATGCAATCCACGGCTTGGCTAGAAATTCCTCAGATGTGAACAGGAGCGTTTTTTCGCACATCGGGTTCAGTCGCTTGAAATAGCCATCGAAACCAGCGATGAAAAACATATCCAGTGAGAGCGTGAAGAAACGATTATTCTCTGCTTCCACTTTGCTGCTCTCGGTAATTGGGGATTCTGCCGCTGGGATTGCCATTTTTCACTTTACCTACCTAGTTCGCTCAAATCATCTCCTTGATGCTTTCCCTGATGTTGACGGAGACTCTAGTCCTGATTAATTCTCAAATCTGGCGATGCATGTTTACACATCATATAGTTTTTTATTTATTACTTGACAGTTATTAACAATTTTTATGCGGAAGATTTAGATTTTGCATGTAAAATGCCTTGCCATATATTGCTGGCAAGAAATTTTTAATCCTTTAGCAGAGGATAGCAATCTTCTGTGAAGAGTTCCAGGAAATATAGCTTCTACAAGCTTGGGTGGGTATGATATCGTCTAGGCAACCTCTGTCTAGCTCCAGGCAACAGGGCTTGTCGGGTATATTTTCAAGCCACGAGGAGGCACTATCCTCAAGCGGAGATACAAATAATGAGTTTCCCGGTTTATTTGTGGCTGGGTTCGGTGCGGATTCACCCTCATATTTTGTTTGAGTCGTTGGCGTATGCGATCGCTTTCCGTTTATTAATCAAAAATGCTCGCGAAGATGCGATCGCACCCACGCAGCGCAGTTCGGTAATTGTCGGTGGCTTGGTAGGGGCGCTAGTCGGTGCGAAAGCGCTGGTTTTACTACAGCACATCGATTTAATTGGGAATAATTGGCAACTATTCTTTTTGGTTCTCCTTCAAGGAAAAACGGTCGTAGGGGCGTTACTCGGTGGATTGATTGGTGTAGAAATTACCAAGAAAATGATTGGTGTCAATCGATCTACCGGCGATGTTTTTGTTTATCCCTTGATTGTGGGAACGGCGGTGGGACGGATTGGCTGCTTTTTGACGGGATTAAGCGATCGCACTTACGGCATTTCCACTCATTTACCTTGGGGAGTAGATTTTGGTGATGGCATTCCCCGGCATCCGACTCAATTATATGAAGTTATTTTTTTACTAATTTTAATGATATTTTTACAAATTCGCAGCCGCTACTATCGGCAAGAAGGCGAATTATTTAAGTATTACATGATTTCTTATTTGAGTTTTCGCTTTTTCATAGATTTTCTAAAACCCGATTCTCACCCTATTTTGGGACTGAGTGCTATTCAACTTGCTTGTTTATTGGGAATTTTATATTATCGGAGCAGTATTCTAAAATTGTTCGTTTTTCAATCATCCAATGCAATTTACTATCAAGGGAAAGCAAGAAAAAGTAATCATTGATATTCAAGAAATAACAATCTCGATACAGACAATTATTGGGATAAAAATTGGATTAATTCAGAAATTGAGATAATCTTACCTGGCTATCACGCTAATTTTTTGGGTGATATACGGACTGAGGAAATATTTAGTTTCTTGGAACAACTTAAAGAGATATCTCAAACGCTATCTGGTATTGCAGAGCTAAGTACAATGGAAGGATTGATAAACTTAAAAGCAGAAATTAATAATTTAGGACACATCCAATGGACTGGAAAAAAAACTTATCCAATTGGTAATGGCAACACTTTAACCTTTAATTTTTCTAACGATCAATCTTTTCTCTCAAATCTTATAACTGAGTTGCAAATGATAACGAAGCATTTTTCTATAATTGGAAACCTGTGAATCCATACACCTAGAATCAATCAGGAAAGCTGATCGACCGATTGTAATCATTTTAACAAAAAAATATATGCCTACTCGAAACTACCTTTTCTATGCTTTAACTAACAGCGTTTGCTCTAAATGTCTCGTCAAAGTAGAGGCAAAAATTATCTTTCGAGATGATTGCGTTTACCTGGTAAAGCACTGTCCTACCCACGGACATCAAGAAGTCTTAATTGCTGATGATATCGATTATTACAAACTCTCCCAGGAATTTATCAAACCAGGGGATATGCCGCTTAAATTTAATACTCCCATAAAATATGGCTGCCCCTATGACTGCGGACTTTGCCCCGATCACGAACAACATAGCTGTTTAACTTTAGTAGAAGTAACAGATCGCTGCAATCTTTCCTGCCCAATTTGTTACGCAGATTCGGGCACAGAAGAAGTTTCTCAACATTCTAGTCAATCCCGGCGTCATCGCACCTTAGAGCAAATTGAAAGAATGATTGATGCGGTGGTGGCGAATGAAGGAGAACCCCAGGTTGTGCAAATTAGTGGGGGCGAACCAACGATTCATCCAGAGTTTTTTAAAATTCTGGATATTACTAAAAGTAAGCCAATTCGCCATTTAATGATCAATACCAATGGTATTAAAATTGCCAAAGACCGAAATTTTTGCGATCGCTTAAGTCAATATATGCCCGGAATTGAAGTCTATCTCCAATTTGATAGCTTTGAGGCGGCAGCATTAAAGGAGTTACGGGGGGCAGATTTGCGAGAGATTCGGGAACAAGCGATCGCGCATCTCAACGAGTTTAACATCTCGACAACTTTGGTCGTTACCCTGAAAAAAGGGCTAAACGACGGCGAAATTGGCAAAATCATTGAATACGCCTTGCAACAGCGATGCGTGCGGGGTGTTACCTTTCAACCGATTCAGGCAGCAGGGCGTCTGGAGGGATTTGAGCATGAGCGCGATCGCTACACTCTCACAGAAGTTCGTCGCTCTATCTTACAGCAGAGTCCCTATTTTAAACCAGAAGATATTCTCCCAGTTCCTTGCCATCCCGATTGTTTAGCAATGGCTTACGCGCTAAAAGTTAAGGGCAAAGTGATACCCTTAACTGGGCTTTTGGAGCCAAATAATTTTGTAAAAATCATGCCGAATTCTGTTCTTTATGAACAGGATGATGAGCTAAAGCGAAATATTTTTAATTTGTTTTCCACTAGCCATTCACCCACATCTTCTGCAACATCGTTAAAACAGTTACTTTGTTGCTTGCCACTACTACCTGTTCCTGAAGGAATTACCTACGAAAATATATTCCGAGTGATGATTGTACAGTTTCTTGACCCCTTTAACTTCGATGTCCGTTCTGTAAAACGTTCCTGCATCCACATTGTGCATTCCGATGGGAGGATTATTCCATTTGATACGTTTAATATGTTTTACCGCGAGGGAAGTGCTGGATATCACTTGGTTAATAATCGTCCCCTCTTGGTTTAATTTATCTAAAACCATTATTAACAACAAATATTAGTTTAATTCAGCAGGAGTTTTATGGAACATAAAAATGAATTGCTTGGGGTACTTTCCGGAATGCTGTTGTTATTAGGTATGCATCTTATCGCTGGTCTAGCAGTATTTTTAGTAAGTTTTCCTATTGCTGCTTTGCTAGGAGGAGGATACGCTATTTTAATCGTTTGGGCGTTTTCTGCTATTTCTATATTCTTATGGCAGCTTTTATATGTGATTCCGCTTATTTTTTGGCTAAGACGGCGACAGCGAGGGGCAATGGTGAAAGGGGTGATTATTTGTGCAGTTCTTACCGCTTTATTAAATGGAGCCTGCTATTTACTGTACTTTAGTCCTAAATAAAACGCTAAATTTTATAACACCCTAATATAGCAGCAATAATTTCATGTTTATAAGAACAAAATTATGCGCTCAAGGAATGAAATCACTGAAATGATTAGCAGTATATTCTTACTATTAGGAATACATATTTTAGTTTTGGTTATCGTAGGATTTTTATCGTCTATAATCGTGAATTTATTGTATATTTATACGATCGCTTAAATTGTAGCAATATTAATTTTTTATATTGGATTGTCTTAACTTCTGTATGTAATCCCAATAACTTTTTGGCTAAGACGGCAACAAAGATGGGGATTGATGAAAGGAGTGATTATTGGTGCAGTTCTCACTGCTTTACTCAACGGTGGTTGCTGGCTCTTAATCCTTTCGGTAAGCCGGTAAACATTATAATTCCCCGACCCAGCAGCACTATATTGAGTGGCTGCTATTCGCGCCTTTTTTCGTCTTCTTTTCGATTTTGAAAGAAATGGGACGAGGCGATTGAGGCGTGAGGTTCGATGGAGATTGGCTAGAAACAGAACGCATGGCTAGCGGCGTCTGGTCTTTAATCGACGCTGGTTCGTCTTCGTGGCTTTGCAAAAAAGGAAAGCTAGATAGTTTGTCGTAGTTAGATGCGATCGCTAAAAACGCACCTCCCAGAATATACACCGGCAACGGCAGCGTGAACTGTTTCAACCACTGATAGATTTCTGCAAAGCCAAACAGCAGCAAAAAACTGGCAACCCACACTCTCATATTTCTACTCAACCCAATCCCAAAATTTATATCTCTATTAAAACCTAGATACCTAAAATAAAATGCGAGAGCCTTTTGTCAGTCTCTCGCGTCAGCAATTCACTTAGATAGCCCTTGCTAGAAGGCTTTGAACGCAGTCGTAGGGACTCACGAGCGTGCATCCCTACCCTTGGGGGTCTAGTTTATACTTTCGTCGCTGCCAACGGTTGGCTCTTTCCAGACGTTAACCGCTCGTAGGTTGCCCGCATCTTCAGACCGACCAGCACTTGGAACAAGCCAGTTCCGTTATTAGAGCCTGGATATTCCCGATGCTTGAGCAACAGTTCGGTCAGTTCCCCGTGGTACTTAGCCGCAGTCTTGCTGAGGTGGCTTTCAATGTAGATGACTTCCTCTAGCTTGTCGAACTGACCATCTACTTCCAGAACGGACACCTCATGACCATAGTAAGAGTCTGGGCCATAGTACATCTTGATGCCAGGGTAGCCGCAGGTTAGCTTACGACCGCAGGGTCTCCAATCAATCGTAGACCCTTCATCAAATAGATAAGCTGGCTCAAAGCCTTCCACGCCATCGCGCTGAAGCAAGCGCACCCGCAGGATTTGACCTACCTTCTCTTCCTTGACTAATTGCGTCGGCAACACCTGGATCACAACGTCAGCGTGTTCCTTCTGCGGCTCGATGTAGGCAGTAAAATCTGGGCGGCGAGCGTTGATGGCAGCGAGTACGTCTTCGTATCGGTGCCCGCGCTCAGCCATATCCCGCTGAATCTTCCAGGCAATCTTAACGTCATCGCTGATGTCGAGATAAACGCTGAAGTCGAGGAGCGATCGCACCCGCTCATCATACAAAGGATGAAGCCCCTCAATCACAATAATATGGTTAGGATCGACTCGCTCTGGAGGATCGATCTCGCCGGTTTCGTGGTTGTAAATTGGCTTTTCAATGGACTGACCGTTCTTGAGCGCTTTGATCTGCTCGGCCATCAGATCGAAGTTATTCGCCTTGGGGTTCAGCGCCGTAATTCCAGTTTCTTTGCGCTGTTTCCGATCCAGGCTATGGTAATCGTCCAGGCAAATCACCGTGACGAAATCTTCCCCAAACAAATCTGTTAATCGGCGCAAAAATGTAGATTTACCGCATCCGGAGTCTCCAGCAACACCAATTAGAACCACGCGATCCAGCTGACTGGTCATAGCTTCCCTCTAACGCAAAAAATTTTTTCTCATTGAGTTTTAAGCAATCTAAATCCTCAGCCCGGAGGGCACCCCGTTGGTTACTCTTGCAGCTCTTGCGACACAGCAAGAAGGCATAACCAGTAGGAGCTTACAGCACCCTAGAGTAAGGCCCGTTGGGGAAGACTCAAGCTTCGTCCAGTAAGTATTTAATACTAGATGTTACACAGTATCTTACCAGAACGGGATAGACGCTACAAGCTAACCCCAGTGGAATCATCTCGCTCAGTATTTATGCTACGGCGTGCCGTGCATTTTTAGAAAGGAAAAATTAAATTGACTCAATGGAGACATTATTTAAATAAATTGCTGGCTACCCTAAAAAAAGCTAGCGAAGGGTTTCCCAATCGCCATCCGGCGAGGAAGAATATCCCTAATATTAGCGACGTTAACTATCCAGAAACTATCCAGATTCAGTCATTGCCCTCTTTTACCTGCCCTCGGTCAGCAGAGCGATATGTGGTGGAAAGACCGCTTTGTAGCAGAATGTTAACAGAAGGTGGGTTCGGAGATATTTAAGAGCAATGTACAATTCCACAGCAGCCAACGGTACTGCCAATTCAGAATCTGGTAGCCGCGTCTTTGTTTATGAAGTGGTGGGCCTGCGTCAGAACGAAGCAACTGACAACGTAAACTACCCGATTCGTCGTAGTGGCAGCGTGTTTATCACAGTGCCCTACAATCGCATGAATCAAGAAATGCAACGGATCGCTCGTTTGGGCGGCAAAATTGTCAGCATCCACCCTCTGGGTGCTGACAACGGAGCAAATGGCTCTAAGGGTAGCTCCCCCAGCTCCCCTGCTGCCGCAAGCGTTGAGTCAAGTGCAACGAATGCTCCTGCCACTTCGCAAACCGTCGCACAGGACACTCAAGCACCAAAAGAGAGTAAGCCTATGACTCAAGCGAAGGAAAAAACGGAAAAAGATATTCCCGTTAATATCTACCGCCCGAATAATCCCTTTATTGGTAAGTGTCTGAGTAATGAAGAGTTAGTTGGTGAGGCTGGGATCGGCACCGTTCGTCACCTGATCTTTGACATCTCCCAAGGGGATCTCCGTTATTTAGAAGGTCAAAGTATTGGCATCATCCCGCCGGGAAATGACAACAAGGGCAAACCCCACAAACTAAGACTGTACTCGATTGCCTCGACTCGTCATGGCGACAAGGTTGATGACAAGACTGTATCGCTGTGTGTCCGGCAACTAGAGTATAAGCATCCAGAAACGGGCGAAATGGTCTATGGTGTTTGCTCTACCCATCTGTGCAATCTCCAGGTTGGGGACGATGTGAAAATTACCGGACCAACTGGTAAAGAAATGTTGTTACCAGAAGATCCGAATGTCAACGTGATCATGTTGGCAACCGGAACGGGTATTGCGCCATTCCGCGCTTACCTGTGGCGGATGTTCAAGGAAAATGAAAGAGCAGTTAACACCGACTACGAATACAAGGGTTTAGCTTGGCTCATTTTCGGGATTCCCACCAGCCCCAACATCCTGTACAAGGAAGAACTTGAAGAACTGCAACAGCAGTACCCTGAAAACTTCCGCCTCACCTATGCCATCAGCCGGGAACAGAAAAACCCCGAAGGCGGCAGAATGTACATTCAGGATCGGGTGGCTGAACACGCTGATGAACTCTGGAAAATGATTCAGCAAGAGAATACCCACACCTATATCTGCGGTTTGAAGGGTATGGAAGGGGGCATTGATGAAGCCCTCTCCGCCGCTGCTGCCAAGGATGGGGTGACTTGGAGCGAATACCAAAGAACGATCAAGAAGGCTGGTCGTTGGCACGTAGAAACCTACTAGGTTACTACTGGCTGGAAGTCCTGCCTAGTCGTCTCTCCTTGACTCTCATAAAAACCCAGTTTCTTAAAGAAACTGGGTTTCTCAGTTTGATGGCGCTCGCTTCAAGCCAACTGGCGCGTCTGTCTTACCAGAATTGAAACTGGGAAGCAGGCGCGTCAATCCTTTGGAGGAAGGTTATTTTCCTGATTCATTGCAAGATATTCAGGCGTGGGCGTAGATTCGCACAGATGAATATCTGCAATGATTATTTCTCTTGACAAAAGTCCTCAAAGGATATAAGCAAAGCAGTCAGTTGATCCAATGATGAGAATTAAGTTAAATTTAATTAAGTTCACGTTTAAGGTGCCAATGTTCGCCCTATAGGGACAAGCCTAAATGTCCTGGTGGTAGCAAATCCAGCTTTTGGCTGGGATTTCCTGCCTAAAGTCTTGCTCAATTAGGTAAAAAAAGGAATGTTTCAGTTCCTTCAACTAGCTCTCATCCCTTGTTTGTGATAACGCTTTATCTGCGCTGAATCTGCTTCTATTAGCCGTATCTAGAGACAACCGATTTATGAAATTTTCCTGGAGAATATTAGTACTTTGGACATTACCCGCCTTAGTCATAGGGTTTTTCCTCTGGCAAGGGGCATTTGCTGCTGCTCCCACCGATATGGGCAAAAACACTGCTAGTACCCGCATGACCTATGGGCGCTTTCTGGAATACCTAGATGCCCAAAGAGTTACCAGTGTTGACCTCTACGATGGGGGTCGGACAGCAATTGTCGAAGCCGTCGATCCGGATCTGGATAACCGCATCCAACGGCTGCGGGTAGATTTGCCAACAACTGCCCCAGAATTGATTGCTAAGCTCAGAAACGCAAATATCAGCTTTGATACCCATCCCGCTCGCAACGATGGAGCTATCTGGGGATTTTTGGGGAATTTAATTTTTCCAATTTTGTTGATTGCTGGGCTGTTCTTCCTATTCCGTCGCTCTAGCAACATTCCTGGCGGTCCGGGGCAAGCCATGAACTTTGGCAAATCAAAAGCTAGATTTCAGATGGAAGCCAAAACCGGCGTCAAATTTGACGACGTCGCCGGGATCGAAGAAGCCAAAGAAGAACTTGAAGAAGTCGTTACCTTCCTCAAACTCCCAGAGAAATTCACCGCCGTGGGTGCGAAAATTCCCAAAGGCGTTCTGTTAATTGGTCCTCCCGGAACCGGGAAAACATTACTCGCCAAAGCGATCGCAGGAGAAGCCGGGGTTCCTTTCTTCAGCATCTCCGGCTCGGAATTTGTGGAGATGTTCGTCGGCGTCGGTGCATCCCGCGTCCGCGACTTATTCAAAAAAGCCAAAGAAAACGCACCCTGCTTAATCTTCATCGATGAAATCGACGCAGTGGGAAGGCAACGGGGCGCAGGCATCGGCGGTGGAAACGACGAACGGGAACAAACCCTCAACCAGTTGCTGACAGAAATGGACGGGTTTGAAGGCAATACCGGGATTATTATTATTGCCGCGACCAACCGCCCCGATGTTCTGGATTCGGCGCTGTTGCGTCCGGGACGTTTTGACCGACAAGTGATGGTGGATGCACCGGATCTTAAGGGACGCCTTGCGGTTCTGGAAGTCCACGGACGGAACAAAAAAATTGCTCCCGAAGTTTCCTTAGAAGCGATCGCTCGTCGGACTCCAGGCTTTACAGGTGCTGACTTAGCGAACCTGCTCAACGAAGCTGCTATCTTGACCGCTCGCCGTCGCAAAGAGGCCATCACGATGATGGAAATCAACGACGCCGTTGACCGGGTGGTAGCGGGTATGGAAGGCACGCCGCTGGTGGATAGCAAGAGCAAGCGACTGATTGCCTACCACGAAGTAGGACACGCCATCGTCGGTACCCTAGTGACCGACCACGACCCAGTCCAAAAAGTCACCCTCGTGCCACGGGGTCAAGCGCGTGGCTTAACCTGGTTCACTCCTAATGAAGATCAAGGCTTAATCTCCAGATCCCAGCTATTGGCACGCATTACCGGCGCTTTAGGCGGACGTGCGGCTGAGGAAGTCATCTTTGGCGATTCCGAGATTACTACGGGTGCTGGCGGAGACTTGCAACAGGTGACAGGTTTGGCACGGCAGATGGTTACGCGGTTTGGAATGTCTACCCTCGGCCCACTGTCCCTAGAAAGCCAGAGTGGTGAAGTGTTCTTGGGACGCGATTGGACGAGCCGTAGCGAGTATTCTGAGGAAATTGCTTCCCAGATTGATGTGCAAGTGCGGTCAATTGTTGCTAAATGCTACAAAGATGCCTGCAAGATCATGAGCGAAAATCGGGAAGTCATCGATCGACTCGTAGACTTGTTGATTGAGAAGGAAACCATTGACGGTGAAGAGTTTCGCCAAATTGTTGCTGAGTACACAGATGTACCAGAAAAAGAGCAATTTGTGCCGAGTTTGTAAATTGTCTTGAGTTTAGAGTTATGAACTAATTCATAACTCTTTAGGATATGGGGATGAGGTAGCTCATCCCCGTTTTTTTTATTTGTGCTGGGAGGAAGGTGAATGCGATCGCGATATCTTCCATTAAAAATTTTGCGACTTGGTAGCACCTGCTTGCTTGAGTAATTCAATCACCTCAGTGTGTTGCCCACCTTTGTGATGTCCTTCCATAATGCCCAACTCAGCATATTCAAGAGGATTACAGAAACCTTCCGCATTCACATCAGCACCCGCCTCTACAAGGGTGCGAACAATCTCAAGATGTCCCGCGTAAGCAGCACGAAGTAGCGGATTAAAATCGCCTTCGCTGTCTCTTTTGTTTACGTCTGCACCCGCTTCAATCAGCATCCTCACGATTTCATAATGCCCTTCTAAAGATGCATTGCATAACACGGTGCTATTCATCCTGTGATTAACGTCTGCGCCTGCTTGAATTAACGCTCTAACCTGTTCTGCATTTCCGTCAGAGACTGCTTGAATTAAGGCAATATCATTCATTCCCTCTTCTGAAGCACCCGCTTGTTTGAGCAGGCGAACAATTTTAGGATATCTGCCACCCTCAGCCAGCATCATTGCTGTATTGCCCTCATCATCTCTAGCATCAAGGTCTGCACCTGCTTCTATCACAGCCTGTATTGAATCGGCATAACCTGCCATAGCAGCCCACATCAGGGCGGTACGACCATCCTTACGTTTAAGATTGATGTTCGCTCCCGCTCCCACTAATATTTTGACCACCTCAGCCCGTTTTCCTGTTGCAAAAAAGCTTCCAGCTACGTGCATTAAAGCGGTTTTTCCTTCACCCAATCCATCTTCTTCACTCAAAATATTTAAGTCAGCACCTGCATCAATTAGAGCCTGAATTACTGGAATATGAACGTAATGAGCCGCATACATGAGGGCAGTTTGACCGTTAGAGCCAATGGCATTGATGTCTATCCCCTTCTCAATGGCTGCTTTTACCGCTTCGCCTTTTCCAAACATTGCTGCATCAATCAAGTCTTCGACATCCTTCTTCTGTAACCGCTCCTTTTTCTTGACACCTTTCTCAATTTCTCTCTCCCCTACTTCCGGATATCTTCAGAAATCAAAGGATACAGATAACCGTAAATTTCACGATGCCCGCTATAAGCTGCGTAGAGCAAAGGAGTATTAGAGTGTTCGTACCAAGCATTAGCATCAGCTCCTGCTTCTACCAGCATTTGCACCATCTTAAATTGACCGTTGTTAGCCGCCGCCATTAATGCTGTGTAATCGCCTTTGGGGTAGTTGATATCTACGCCAGCCTTGAGCAGAAGCTGCATGATTTCTATATCTCCGTTTGCCGCAGCTAATGCTAGAGAAGTATCGCAACTGCGTCCTCCTCGAGGATTAACGCCTGCCTCTAGAAGAGCGCGAACGATCTCCACTTGTCCATGCTCAACTGCCATGCCTAAAGGTGTGTACTCGCAATCCCACCCACATTTATTGACTTCAGCACCAGCAGCAATGAGAGCGCGGACAATCTTAAGCTGTCCGTGTTTGGCAGCAACTACGAGAGGAACCGGATCATCCCAAGCTGTTGGATTGACCTCAGCTCCTGCTTTAAGCAAAGCTTTTACAATTTCAACATGACCGGAAGCGATCGCTGCTATCAATGCCGTTTTTTCTTCCCCCTCATCAAAATTTTCCTCTTCGTCAAACTCTACACCTTCATCTTGGGAGGAGTTTTGCTGCTCATTGGTACTCGCACTATTGACGTTCTTTTCATTGGAAAAAGCATCAACGAACTGCGTAAAGCCTGCATAAAAGCCTTTTGCTTGATCGGGAGCATCTTCAAGCGCTTCGCTTATCATCTCGCCTATAGCGGTTCTCACATGAGAGGAATACACTCTGAGGTATCAGGAGCAACGTAGTAACAGCAATGAGTGAACCAGCCAATCATGTCTTTAATGGTGACTGAATTGAATGCTTCTGTA
>NZ_JAMPKG010000043.1:0-44760 GCF_039962015.1 Trichocoleus sp. AS-A1
TCACCTGGTGTAGTTGAGTCTAAGTTTTTTGTCATGAAACCGCCTCACCCTTCGAGGTAGATTGCATCTCTCTAGTATCATATTTACACCCGAATTTAGATGCGCTTACCCTGTTGGTCAATGCCCTGTAATTCAATATAGCGGGATACCTGACCAATGTAGTCTCGTAACTCGCGAAAAACGGTTGGGAAATCAGGATATACTCCGGCACAAACTTTGGCTGCTTCCACATCAATTGGGAAGTAATGAGAACCGCCAAGCCAATAATCGATCATCCGGGCTGTGTTGGGAGAAACTTCCATTCCTACTCCTTTCGCGGATAAATTTGAAAAAGAGCGAGCGCTCTTTTTATCCTCTTTTGTTTGACTGCATTTTTAGCTAAATGATTGTAGCAGCCAGCGAGTAATTGCCCCATCATCCTCAGATTGGCTGCGTTGCAGTGCTTCTTCAACCAGAGAAAGCGTCAATCCCGATAATACCAACGACTCCTGGATTTCGCCACTCCGCCCATCGGAAATTGAGAATGCGATCGCATCCCCAGTTTCTACATCAACAACCCAATATTCAGATATTCCTAATCGTTCGTAGAGTAAACGTTTTCGCCCTAAATCATCATTAAGTGTTGTTGCCGCAATTTCCACTACCAATGTTGGGGGTTCAAACTCATTCAAGTCAATTGGAGAATTTGAACGCGGTGGAAATACAAATTTTGAGCCAATGTAGAAAGCAGAATCAGGTTGACATTCGCCTGCCCCTGATTTCCTGAAACTGGTATTAACTAGTTCCTTAATCCGAATATTCCTGACTGCTGCATAAAGACTCACTACCTTAGACATGATAGAATTATCCTGCCCGTGACTGGAACCAATTGGCATTGTTTCAATCCTCATGTAGCCCCGATCGTAATAAAACCTACCATTTTCATAAGCAGGATTATCAGCTAGTACAATAAATTCTTCCCAAGGTGCTTTTATCCACGTATCTGTCACTAAATTCTGTTGTACAGCCGCTGATGAACTAGAAATCATAATCCACCTCTACAATCTCGGTATATTCAAACTCGTTAGGACTTTGCCTAACTAAATCGTAATCGTTTCCGTTTAATTCAATCGAATCTTTTTCGCATTCCGGCTTAGAAGAGTAATAAGTCAATACATATTGCCTACCAATCCGAGTAGCGATTTCTGCGGCTACTTCACCGCGCCATTGAGTTTTAGTGACTAAAACCACTAACTGATTTGCTAATCTGGGAATCGTCTTCGCAATTTGCCGCCGATAAATTTCATCCAAACTTCCGAAGGGAGAATCCATCACAATTGGAAACGTGCTGCTATCTGGTACCATCAGCATTTCCTTATGACTCCACTCGCGAACCCTATCGATAATGCTACCGATAAACGATAAGCTGAGAATTTGATTTTCTCCCGTAGAAGCGGCGACGGGTGACTCTGAACCGGCGGTATTTTCTACTAATGTTAGCTCGTATTTTTCACTAAGCTTTGGGATATAGGGAGTAAAGGAAATTTCGCTAAATATTTCTTGTACTCGCTTTTCTAGCTGCACGCGAAACTGTTGATCAAGACGCGATCGCACTTCGGTTAATCGCTCAATTGCATCCTTGGTTGCAGCAATTCGTCGCTGGGCTAGCGCTTGCTTTGCCTCATTCATCTCATGTTTGGCAATTTGCTTCCCTAAGCCTTCAACTTCAATTTGAATATCAGCAATCTTCTGTCGATTTTCCCCTTCTTCTAGGGTTAAATCTCGAATTTTTGCTTCAATTTCATCTAATCGCTTTTGGAAGTTGCGAATTTCCTCACTGGGATCTTTCCTTAACTTCTCTCTAATTTCATCTAGTTGCGTTTCTATTTGAGAAATGGTTTGTCTACACTGAGTAATATTCGCTTGCTCTATATCCACCTCTTCCCAAAATGCCGGTGCTTGCTTATCAATTTCATCTACTTGGGCACTCATGCGAATCGCAGTTTCCTCAACAGCCGCAATTCCTGCTTTATCTAACCAGGTTTCAACACTTCCATAAGCAGCAGTTCCCTCATGCAATTCCGTACCGCAAATACAGCGTTGCTGATATAATAAATTTGTGACAAACTGCCGATCAATTCCAGATGGTAACTCGCCTCGCTGTCGCAAATTATCAATAATTGTTCGGAATGCTGCTGTTGTCTCGGATAATAAAACTGTGTAGCCTTGGGTTGAAATAGCCCGTTTTAATGCTTCCTGGCTTCTTTTGAGATTTTGTTGATTTACGGCTTTCTGTTCTTCCAGAGATTTTCGTTCTTCTTCTAAACTTTTAGCCGCATCGAGTTCCCGTAACTGATTGCTAATTTCTTTTTTAAGCGTCTGTTGAGCTGCTAACTCTTCCCCAATTTCAGTTTGACGATTAGATAAGCGATCGCTTTCTTTTTCTCTCTGCTCTTTCTTCTTTAACAACTGCTGAGTTTGAGAGTCGCCAATCGCTTTTAACTCAGCTTCTAGCATTTTTCTTGCGTTTCCCAGATGATTGATAGCACGAGTTAAAACTTCGACTCCCAAAAGTTTTTTCGTCGCTTCGGCGATTTCCTCTTTTTTTTCGGAGCGGACAATTTGCTCGATTCGCTCTCCATCAAAAAAGAAATACTGATGCAAACTTTCGGGTAATATTCGCCCAATAATATCTTCCGGATGTTGGGTAGGTAATCTCCATATTCCATCATCCCCGGCGATTTGCATATACAACTTGCTTTCGCCTTTCTCGATGGTTGCACCCTTATAAGCGCGACACTCGCGTTTTGCTCGGTAGCGTTTATCGTTATGTTCCCAAGTGACTTCTACCCAGCATTCTACCGGAAAACCTGATTTGGCTTCTGCAAGCGATCGCTTATTCACCAACTGCTCTTGTGAAGCAAAAGCAGCACTGAATTTCTCATACAATACCCACGTAAATGCATTTAACAGCGTTGTTTTTCCCGCACCATTATTGCCGTGGATAATCGTAGTATTTTCTTCCTCTCCACAGGAAAGCAAAATTTCTGGAGTCTTACCATAAAATTGCCGAAAATTGCATAATTTGATGGAAGTTAGCTTCATCGCACCACTTCCTTCACAATTGTCAAAATATCATCATTGATATTGCGCGGTTGTTTCATGTAGAGCTTATCTTTCTCCGCCTGTAATACTCGCTCAATGATTTGATAAACTTCTGATGGAGCTGTCGTAATTGGCTCCTGTACATCATTTAAATAGGGTTCTTTCGTCACTTGGCTTACCACCCTGCAAATAAACTCTATTTTATTTCTAAACCCAAAGGTACGCAAAGGTTAACTTTAAAAGATATTTTGTTAGAGAATTTTTACTGAATTGCGGTTTAATGTAAAGAATTAGAGGAGGCTCCGTGCTTAGCACTCCTTGGAAGCGATCGCTTTCGGGCGAGTAAGCCTCAAGTTTTATCGTTTAAGGCTCTATTTAAAGACTGATGGAACCACCCATTGACCGCATTCGCCTGTCTCAAACAGCCAAAGATCAGCTAAGTAAGCTCAAGCGCAACACCAAAATCGATCAGTGGAATATTCTTTGCCGCTGGGCATTTTGTCGCTCTTTGGCAGAGCCAACAATCCCTTCGCCGGTGCCAATTATAGGAGATAGTAATGTCGAAATGACTTGGCGTGTCTTTGGTGGAGAACTGTCTGATATTCTGTTAATTGCCTTAAAGCAGCGCTGCTACAACGATAGATTAGGAACCGATCGGGAGACTTTGGCGACTCAATTTCGCCTGCATTTGCATCGCGGGATTGGTTATTTAGCAGGCGATCCGAACATCAAGAAAATTGAAAATTTAATTGAAGTTGCTGAAACAATTAAAAATGAAAAAGCAAATTTTTAATTGTTTTATGGCATCGTCAAACCTTTGAGGTTTAGCTTTCTCTCTTCCTCGCTTAGCCCTTTGCACTGCACCAGTACGCCAAAACCACCCAATCCCGTTGGATCGATGAGCTGGTGTAGGGCGTCACGACGGCGCAGTACATCCATAATGCTTTGCTGCTCGGCAATCGGGCGATCGCTATGGGAAAGGGCAGCAATGCGATCGCCCAATCCCAGCGCCATCAGAAACAACGCCTGTTTCGTAAAACCCACCCATGCCAAGCCGCATCGATCGCCCCAACGCTCCAAAGCGGTAAAATCCACATGAGCGGTGATATCCTGTTGCCCAATCTGCACGTAAGGATCGTTATGGTGCCGATGCTGGTAATAACACTGAAGCGTCCCCTGACTCCGCTGGGGATTGTAATATCGAGCTGCTGGGTAGCCGTAGTCAATCGTCAACAAATATCCGCGCTTCAGCTTGTCAGCAACTGTACTCAGCCAATCCTGAGCAGCTAGATTAATCTCGCTGCGATAGCCATCTGCATAGGCAGCAGAGGGCAACTCAATCCCTACTAAATCAAAATACTCAGCCAGTTGAGGCGTGGAAAGTTCGCCAGTTACTTCCTCAAAATGGGTTCCATCTGGCGTAGTGACATAAATTTCTTTGAGCTTCCCTTGCGCGATCGCAAACTGATGCACCGGCAATGCATCCACCAACTCATTAGAAAAAAAGCAGCCGGTGATGGAAGCGCTAGGTATCTCCTCCAGAGAACACCACCTGACGGGTGTAGCGCCTTGCGTTTGGGCGAATTCTGGGGCGAATATTGGGGCTAATTTCTGCAACACCTGCTGCTGTTGGGAAATTAGCCCCGCGGCCTTTTCAACGATCAGGTACTCTAAGGCATTAAAGAATGCTGGATGATGCTGGTGTAAATGCAGCAGAATATCTGCTGCTAGGAGTCCTTGTCCCGCCCCCATTTCCACAAGCGTAAATTGCGCCGGACGTCCCAAAATGTCCCACATTTGGACAAATTGCTCAGCCAGCAGTTCGCCAAAGTCGGTACCCAGATTGGGAGCGGTAAAAAAATCACCTTCCGGCCCAATGTTGACGGCGTTTGTGGCATAGTAGCCGTAGTCCGGCTCGTACAGCACCCACTCCATATACTGAGCAAAGGTAATCCGCTGGTTGGGACTGTTGGCAATTCGCTCACCAATCAAGCTCAAGAGCGATTCAGACTCGTGCATCAACGATTCTTTCAACCTTCAACCTTTACCGTTTTGAGGAAGTCTTCCACTTCAGCCGCCGTTGGCTGTGCAGCGATCGCTCCCGGCTTCATTGCGGTGATCCCACCCACTGCATTTGCATAAGTTACCACCTGCTTTGCCATTTCAGCATCAGCGAGATACTGAATGCCGTGTTTGCACAACTGATCGATGAACCCGGCAAGGAACCCATCCCCCGCGCCTGTGGTATCGACCACCTTGACGGAAAAAGCTGGCACCTTGTCTTCATTCCCGCCCAAGCAGTAAGCACAGCCTTTTTCTCCGGCTGTAACTAACACGCCCTCTACTGAATCCAGACGGTAAGCGATCGCGCCAGCATCGGTGGTTTCAAATAACCATTCAGCTTCTTCGTCAGTGATTTTGAGGAAATCGACGTGCTTAATAAGTTCCTGAATCATCGGCTTGGAATCGCTGGGATCGGGCCAGAACATATCGCGCCGATTCACATCTAGCACAATTTTGACATTGTACCGATCTGCCAGTTCCAGGGCTTTCGTAATTGCCGCTCGCGCATCAGGATAAGCTAACTCCAGGCTTCCCAGGACGAGAAAATCAGCGTTTTCAAACAAAGCTTCTGGCAATGCAGACGCTTGTAGGTGCGTATCGGAAAATTCTGTCGTGTCACGAGTTTCTTTTGCAGAAGTGGAACTAACGCCAAATGCGGCAAACTCTCGTTCGCCTGATAGCGATCGCACTACATAAACTTGCCGCGTCGGTGCGGTGTCATGGCGCTGCACGCCCGTACTATCCACACCCACTTCCTGCAACAACTGCACCAATCGATCTCCCGGCTGATCCTTACCTACACAGCCGATAAATCCAGAAGGGGTTCCCAACTTGACCAAAGCACACGCCACATTTGCGGGTGCGCCGCCCGGATAAGGCGTCCAAGATTCGACATCTTCAAGCGATCGCCCCAATTGATCGGCTAGACAATCAAACAAAATCTCTCCGAGGCAGAGAACGCGGGGATGGGTCACAACTGCACTCCTTGTCAACATGAACTCAGCCTACCAGAGCCTCTACCCCCTAGATCCGGATATTCACAGAAGCTCAAGATGATCCCAGCCTTTTTGAGGTGGGAGATATTGTCTCAATCCCAGTCACGAACGGGCTTACCCCCAAAGGATCTTCTAAAATTAAAGAGATAGTAAGTAGATATAACTAAGGAAAAAATACTTATGGCTGGTAGCGAGACTTATACCCCCGCGACACTCTCCGAGCGAGAACTGCAAATCATTGAGCTAGTTGCTGCTGGCTTAACGAATCATGACATCGCCCAAAAGCTGGAAATCAGCAAACGAACCGTGGATAACCACATCAGCAATGTATTGACAAAAACCAAGACTGACAATCGGGTGGCGCTGCTACGCTGGGCTTTGCAATGGGGCAAAGTTTGTATCAATGAAGTCAACTGCTGTACCTTGCCCACACCGGCGGATGAAGTGATTTCCTAAGCGAGCAACCGGGAAACCCTACGAAAAAAGACAATCGTCAAAAGACAATCGTCATTAGTCATTGGTCATGGGTTGTTGGTTATGGGTTGTTGGTCAGTCAATTATTGCGAATTGTACGGATAAGCGAATTCATGGCGAATTGTCAACTGCTTTTCAATTCGACTAATAGCTGATTCGCTAGCAAACGAATCAATCAGGGTCGCGGATTCAATAACCTACATCCCTTCACCTCGTAGATTGGGTTAAGCGATCGCGTTACCCAACGCTACATTCAGTACTCTGGTTGGGTGGTCGTAACATCAAACGCCACATCGAAAGGGCGGGGGGAATCTCCGCCCTTTTGACGTACTTCCCCGACCAGACTGAAGTTATTTAATATCTATTCCGAAAAACTAATGACAAATGACTAAACACAAACGTTATCTGCCAGTTTTAGCAGTTGGTTTATTTGCCGCCTTGAGTGGATGTCGCGATCGCGGCTTGCTCACTCCACCTCCGCAACTGCTGGGAGCCTCCCTCAACAGCTTAGCCGCCGAACAAGAACCCCGGTTTTCTTACGATGGTCGCTACCTCGTCTTTACCTCAAGCCGCCAAGCCCATCGCGGCGTCTATCTTTACGACGTTCAGCGCCGTCGCCTTATCCCTCTCCCCGGACTCAACCAAGCGGGTGTCATCCACGAACAGCCAGATATCAGTGCCGATGGTCGCTACATCGTCTACATCTCCGAGGAACGGGGCAAACCAGATGTTTTCGTTTATGACCGCCAAAGCCTGCAATCTGAGGTCATTACCGACAATATTCTCGGTGAAGTCCGCCGTCCCACCATTAGCGGGAACGGTCGATTTATTGCCTTTGAATCCAATCGTTCCGGGCAGTGGGACATTGAAATTTACGATCGTGGCCCCGGTGTCGAATTATCCTTACCCACCAGCCGTTCGGCACCTCTAAACAGCCCTGAAGTCCCCGCCTCACCCACACCAGCGGCTCCCAATTGATGGACGCATCTAAATTAAAGTTAAATAGCAGGGGTTGACCTGCTGTAGAGACATGATTAACCGCGAGTCTTCTGCAACCCTTCTAAATTTGGCTGACTCGGTAACTTTACGCTTCGTTTGTGATAAATAAACCGATGCTCTAGAAGTTCTTGTATCTGCGATTACGTTCCAACTTAACACTGACGATTGCTTTAGGCATAAGTCCGAAAAAACAATCGCGATCGCGGACGATTTTTTACAATCGGAATATTGATTAAAAATCACTTATCATAAAAATAATTTTACTTGATAAATCTAACTAAATAAATCATGGTAAACCAAATTTCAACGTAACTAGGGAAATTTTTCCTAGAAAAGTGAAATGTTCTTGTTGATGAATGCTCGCAATGCTTAAGGAAACCGAATCAGCTTCTTCTTTGGAACAGCCATTAACCGTCTTACTCGTTGACGATCAAGCTCTGGTCGGTGTAGCAATACGTCGGATGCTTGCCACTGAAGAAGATATCATTTTTCACTATTGTAGTGAACCGACTCAAGCAATTCAAATGGCGACAGAAGTTGCTCCAACAGTCATCTTACAAGATTTAGTAATGCCCGAAATTAACGGGTTACTGTTGGTGCGATTTTTTCGGGCTAATTCCGCAACGCGAGATGTTCCGATTATTGTACTTTCAGCGAAAGAAGATCCAGCAGTCAAAGCGGAAGCCTTTGCTCTGGATGTAAATGACTACTTGATAAAACTGCCAGACAAAATTGAGCTAGTCGCTCGTATCCGCTACCACTCCAAAGCCTATCTTAACTTTATCAAACAGGCTCGGTTGCACGCTCAAGTAGAAGCACAAGTCGAGATGCTCAGCGAGAAATCTCGACAACTGACTGAAGCCTTAACACAACTGCAAAATACTCAAGCTCGGCTCATTCAATCTGAAAAAATGGCGAGTTTAGGTCAACTGGTTGCCGGTGTTGTTCACGCCATCAACAACCCAGTTAATTTCATCTACGGCAACCTCACTTACTTAGATGAATATACTCAAGCTTTATTGGATTTGTTAGTAGTTTATCAGCAAGAATATCCTCAGCCGTCTTTAAGGATTCAGGAACAAGCAGAAGAAATCGATCTAAATTTTCTAATTGAAGACTTGCCCAGAATGTTGTCTTCCATGAAAGTAGGCGCTGACAGAATTTGTCAGATTGTTTCGAGTTTGCGTAACTTCTCGCGCTTAGATGAATCAGCGATGAAGCCGGTCAATATTCATGAAGGAATTGAGAGTACCTTACTAATATTGCAGCATCGACTGAAAGCCAAGACAGAACATTCGGGAATTCAGATCCTCAAAGAGTATGGGAATTTACCCCCGGTAGAGTGTTATGCCGGACAACTCAATCAGGTGTTTTTGAACATTCTCAGCAATGCGATTGATGCCTTGAATGATTATGACAAAGAGCGATCGCCTGATGAAATCCGAAACCATCCCAGCCGGATCGTCATCCAAACCTCAATTGTCAGCACTCAGGGTTCGGCGGTCAGCGAACACACAACTGACAATCAAACAAATAATCAACAGGACGCACACGGCACAGTGGTGCCCCTAGTTGCTGATAAAGTAGCGATTCGGATTATCGATAATGGGCCGGGTATCGCTTCCGAAGTAAAGTCACGCATTTTTAATTCTTTTTTCACCACTAAAAATGTGGAAAGAGAAACCGGGCTGGGATTAGCCATCAGCTATCAAATTGTCGTTGAGAAGCACGGTGGAAGCTTGCAATGCTTTTCAGAGCCAGGAAAAGGAACAGAATTCGCAATCGAAATTCCCATTCAGCAGCCTGCTCATCAATCTACCTTGCTGGAGTAGCCTTTCAACAACTCAACCGACAAAATCCCAACGTGACCGGCTTTTGAGCGCGAGTAGTACGAGTGGCAATCTCACAAAAATTTGCAACGGCTCAAAGGCGTAAACGCTAAAGTTGAAAAACATCCCAGTTAATCTATCTGCTTTTGGAGTAGTTCTACTCTATGACTACTGCTTCTGCTTCTTCTCAGACTGGCAACTTCTGGAGCTTTGACTGGAGCTTTGACTCCCCAGCTCCTCAACCGACACAAGATGCCGATCTCCTCAGGACCCTGAACTTTGTTCCTGGGCTAAAGGAAATCCTGATGCTGCGTCAGGTTCATGCCTTAGAACACGCCACGGTTTGGGTCTTGAGCGACACCTGTAACTCCCCGAACGCCAGGGGTGTATCAACCTCCAGGCAACTAGATAACAACACTCTAGGAGGTCTTTCCACCGACCAAGGATTTTACCTCTACGGTCAAGTCAACAGCGCTGATTTGCATCGTGCTGTTCGCACTGCCCTCCGGCGCATTACCCGTGGAGAATGGAACCTCGCCGTGCATCCGCGTTGCGGCACGAATTTGTCAGTCGGGATGCTTGTCACCGCCGGACTCGCCTTGGGTATCCATCTCGTCCTGCCTCGTGGCCCCATTGAGCAACTTTTGGGTTTAGGCATCGCTACCACCGCTGCTGCCCAATTAACGCCCGATCTGGGCGGTCTTGCCCAACAATACATTACAACCTCCATTCCCTTTAATTTGGCGATAGAAGACATTTCGGCAACGCCTGACATCTGGGGTCGTCCCGCTCACTTCGTCCGACTGCGTTGGATCGAACAGTAATAAAACTTAAAGACTGGGAGGCTCAGCAGCTCCCGATCGAGTAGTACGCTGTACCTTAATGACGTAAGGGAAAAAACACTTATGGTTCAACGTGGTTCAAAAGTTCAGATTCTCCGCAAAGAATCTTTCTGGTTTCAGGATACTGGGACTGTTGCTTCCATAGACCAGAGCGGCATCAAATACCCAGTGATTGTCCGTTTCAATAATGTCAACTACGCTGGCGTTAATACCAACAACTTTGCCATGAACGAAGTGGTAGAGGTTGAAGCACCCAAGGCAGCAGGGAAGAAACCCACTACTGCCGCTTCCGGTGGCAAACAAACCACCATCGACGAGCGGACTCGCAGAACAGGTCAGGGCAACCGAGTTCTTGATGGGAAGGCCAGCGCTGCACCAGAGTCTGGAGAAGGTAGCTCAGTTGTACAAGGCTCTCCCAATCAGGGAACTGACTCACGTTAAGTTGTGCCAGAACTGCCTGAAGTTGAAACAGTTCGCCGGGGTCTAAATAAATTGACCCTGAATCAGGAAATATGGGGTGGCGATGTGTTGCTTGAACGCACAATTGCCCACCCCCTTTCCTCTGTAGATTTTTTGGCTGGGCTTGCCGGTTCAGTTATTACTCAGTGGCACCGGCGTGGTAAATACCTGCTGGCAGAACTCTCCTCATCTGCTTGGTTGGGCGTTCACCTGCGGATGACGGGTCAGCTGCTGTGGATTGATCCGCAGGAATCACTCCAGAAACATACGCGAGTGCGGCTGTTCTTTACCAGTGAGAAGGAGTTGCGCTTTGTTGACCAGCGAACCTTTGGCAAGATGTGGTGGGTACCGCCAGGAACAGCGCCAGAAAGCATCATCACTGGTTTACAGGTTTTAGGTCCCGATCCCTTTTCCACAGCGTTTTCCGTGGAGTACCTGGCGCTGGCACTGCAAAATCGCCGCCGTCCCATCAAAACTGCCTTGCTGGATCAATCGCTGGTGGCTGGAGTCGGCAATATCTATGCCGATGAAGCGTTGTTTCTCAGTGGTGTGCCACCTAAAACTCTTTGCGCGGATCTGAAATTAGCTCGAATTGAGCGTTTGAGAGGGGCAATTATTCAAGTGTTGCAAGCCAGTATTGAGGCTGGGGGAACGACTTTTAGTAACTTTCTCAACGTGCAGGGCGTTAACGGCAACTATGGCGGGGTCGCCTGGGTTTATAACCGCACGGGTGTCCCCTGTCGAGTTTGTAGCACACCGATTGAGCGCATTAGATTAGCCGGACGCTCCGCGCATTTTTGCCCCCAGTGTCAGGGCTAGAATGTCAGCCCTATATAGCAGTTCTCACATTGTTGCAACACACTCGGAACCTCACCCCTAACCCGCTCTCCGCAAGCGGAGAGTGGCAGTATTGAACCCTTCCCTGCTTGCGCGGAGGGGCAGGGGTGGGGTTAAACGGTACTGCGTCCAAACGAGAATTGCTATAAAATGCAGATGGGCAGGGGTGCCGAGGGGAGGGAGTTATCAATTAGCTAGACAATTGACTTCAGGTTTAGGGCTGCTTCGTTAAGGTTTTGGGTGCCCGCTTTGGTTTGACCGATTCCACTTGCCGTTTCTTTTGCTCCCTGGTGGAGGACGTTCATGGCATCAACGACTTGTTGAATCGCGATCGCTTGTTGTTGGGCACTCAAGGCAATTTGTTGGCTGTTTGTAACTACATGGTTGATGGCGTTCGTCATCCCCGTAAAGGCGTCCGCAGTTTGATGAGAGAACTGTACCCCGGCTTCCACCGTCTTCGTGCCCTCCGCTGTCACTTTTACGGTTGAATTAATCGCGCGTTGGATGTCAACGACGAGGGTGTTGATTTCTTGCGCTGACTTCTTGCTTTGATCGGCGAGTTTCCGAATTTCCCCCGCCACCACCGCAAATCCCTTACCATGTTCTCCAGCCCGAACCGCCTCTACAGCAGCATTCAGCGCTAGCATATTTGTCTGGTTCGCGAGATCGCTTACCAAGTTTGTAATGTTGCTAATTTGATGAGTTTGTTCGTTCAATTGCAGAATTTGAGCTGCGATCGCTTCTACCTTCTCGCTGAGCATCGCCATCCCTCCCAGAGTTTGCTGCACGGCTTCGGTTCCCCCTTCTGCTAACATCAGAGCCTGACGCGCCCCCGCAGAGGCTGCTGCGGCTTGTTGCGCCGATTGCAGGGAAGAAGTTCCCAACTCATCCATCGTTGTAGTAGTTTGATTTACCGAACTGGCTTGAGAGACAGCGATGCGTTCTTGCTGTTCAACGGTGCTAGCGATCGCTCTGGAAGAGTGCGCGATCGCATCGACGATCTCATTAATCTGCTGGCTGATGCGCGAAGCGATTAACGAACCAATTCCCAAAGCAAATATTGCGGATAATGCGGCACCGAGCCAAACTACAATCGTGAGCCAGTACATCGCAGTATCTTGTTGTTTAGCTTGTGCCGCTAACTGATAATTTGCTTGTTTAAGCATATCCTCACGCCAGTCATTAATTCCCAGCATTCGTATAGACTTCGTTAACTCAACAGCCTCGGCAATCTTACCGCTATCGAGCAAGTTGAATATCTTTCTAGACGCCTCATCAATTTTCTGACCCGCCTCAATAATTTTAGTCAAATTTTCTCGTTGCTGAGGGTCTTGAATCTCTCCCTCTAAAAATCTAGATGCTTCTCGAAATAACTTAATTCCTTCTTCGTAGGTTTTCTCGTAGCTTTTCTCCTTGGGGAAAACCACATGACCTCTAGTATTCCGTACCATTACGGATATTCCAAGAATCATTTCATCTATTTGTATAATATTGTTTTGTATGGATTTGACCTCTTCCGCAACTTTAGCGACTTTGTGAATGTTGTAATGCACCACTCCAGCCACGCCCATTGCCAATAAAATTGGAACAGAATATCCTAGCAAAATGCGGGACTTCAGTTTTAATGGCTTATTCACCGAGTTACTCCTTTCCTGGCGACTGGCTGCTAATTGCCTGTTTGAGTGTTATTGATTACTGAGATAATCTAAGATAACTTGGTTCAGTTTAAAATAAAATAATTAGTTAGAAAAACTTTTAATCTTGCAAACCAAATGTACTTCTATATTTAGTATTAATATATTTATTAACTTAGCTCATTTTATTTCGATTAGTGCAAAAATTCTCAATGATTTACGAAACTAGCTTCGGGGTGTTATTGAACCACAAGCCGCAAAGAGCAAATAGACGTCCGCGTTCGTGAACTGGCTTTGAAAGAGCGAGCGTTTAGACGATGTTTGAAAAGTATCAAAAGTTGATATTATCTGTTTATCCCGCCTTAGAAAGGGGATAATTCAGCTCAAATTCCTTCTTTTCAAGGGGGATCTCCACCATCTAAGCGTCTCAATTAGGACTTTTTCAGGCATCCTCTAAGTAAATTTGCTTTCAGATGATTTTCCCGCCCTCATAGAAACTAAAATAGTGATGAACTAGACACAAGGGCAGAACAAAAATATGGCAGTCAAAAGTGGCGATTTGGTTCGTGCTGTGCGAGAAAAATTAGAAAACAGTGTGGAAGCGCAAGCTAGCGACTCGCGCTTCCCTTCCTACATATTTGAAACCAAGGGTGAAGTTGTACAATTGCGGGGTGACTACGCACTCGTCAAATTTGGTCAGGTGCCAGCACCAAATGTCTGGTTACGTGCCGATCAGCTAGAACCCTTTAAGTAAACTCAACGGGTAGCTGCAACCTTGTAGGGAGACGAACCTCTAAGTAAGGTTTTAGCTTAGGGAGAGCCGACTTCCGTGGGCGGGTTGAAAATGTCCCTGTTGACAGATGACGTGCTGTACAGGCAGTTATCACCCGCCCTTACCCTCAACGCTAACAATTCGCTAATGATTGCAATAGAGCGGTTTTCTAAGAGCAACACCGCTTCGCTACCGCGTCCACCAACTTTCAATGAGCGAGAAAAACCCTTCAGTAAATTCTCGTTCCGGAGACGCTGAAGTTTTTTGATCGTCCGAATTTTTACGGATTTCAGTAAAGCTCCAGAGGGCTATGATGTACCGCATACTAGGCTCTATTCTGAATCGTTTATTTAAGCACTTTTAGTAGCCGATTATCGGGAGAAAGGAGATTGGTTCAGCTTGCTTTTTTCTGGCTTTTGACCTAAGTTTTTAGCCGAAAATTAATACAATTTTCGGCTAAAAATACCTTAAATTATTAAACCATATATGGTATTTCCACAATGAATTATTTAAATAAAAACTTTCGTATTGCTGGGAAGTTATTTTCAATTTTTGTTACAGTATTCTGCCTAGTTTTGATAAGTAGCAAAGTAAACTTACCTGGTTCAGTCTCTGCACAAGACTCAAAAGTTTACTATGTATCGCCCTCTGGCGCAGATTCTAATTCAGGAACTTTGTCTAAACCCTTTCAAAATATTCAAAAGTGTGCCAGTGTAGCGACGGCTGGATATACCTGTTTGATTCAAGGCGGGATTTATCGAGAAACTGTTATCCCCGCTAATTCTGGAACTGCGGGAAAACCCATTATTTTTAAAGCTTATCAAAACGAACAAGTAACAATTAGCGGTGCAGATCCGATCTCTAATTGGACTCTGCACAATCACCCCAGCGGAAAAGTCTACAAAGCAACAATGAACTGGGATTTAGGTGAAGGGAATAACCAGGTTTTTGTAAATGATGAAATGATGGTCGAGGCTAGATGGCCTAATATTAACAAAAACCCAGCACAAATTACCAGTAAAGACAAAGCGATCGCTGATGGTGGTTCAATTAGCAACCCAAATGCTGCTGACAATTCACGAGTCAGCGGCACAATTTTAGATGAAGCTTTAAGTGACTTTCCTACTAGTTTTTGGAATAACGCCAAAGTCAATCACGTTCCTGGTCCAAATTGGGCACCCCATACCAGCACGATTACCAGTCACACCCCTAAAACTATTAATTTTAGCGACTATCAATATTATGCAAACTCTCTAGGCTATGCTCCAAAAGCGGGTAATTACTACTATATTTGGGGTAAATATGAAGCTTTGGATGCACCAAAAGAATGGTTTAGAGATGCTTCGGGAAATTTATATCTATGGACGATAGACGGAAGCAATCCTGCAAGCAACCGTGTAGAAGTCAAAAAAAGGCAATGGGCATTTGAGATTAATAATAAATCTAATATAAGCATAGAAAATATCAATATTTTCGCGGCAGGCATCCACTCAAATAATAGTTCAAATATTTTAATTAATAAAGTCAAGCTTTTGTATGGTTCTAATTTCGCAGTGATTCCCCATCTTTGGTACGACCAAGGAGCGCCAGCTATTTTATTGGGAGGAAATAATAACGAAGTAAAAAATAGCGAAATTAGGTATGCGGCAGGAGCGGGAATTAGAATTGAAGGCAATTCGAGTAAAATT
This sequence comes from Trichocoleus sp. AS-A1, assembly GCF_039962015.1. Lineage (NCBI taxonomy): Bacteria > Bacillati > Cyanobacteriota > Cyanophyceae > Leptolyngbyales > Trichocoleusaceae > Trichocoleus > Trichocoleus sp. AS-A1. Next base: position 15,678 of record NZ_JAMPKG010000043.1, read on the forward strand.
ACTAATTCTATTATCCACGATACAAATTACTCCGGCACTAGCAGCGCCATCCATATTAAAGGCGCAGTCAATGCAATTATGTACAACACCTTATTTGATTTAGGAACTCCGGGCGCGATCAATATCAATGAATTGACGCAGGGCAAGGTGATGTACAACGAAGCATTTAATATGGGGCGGCAAAATAGCGACGGAGGTACGGTGCAGGCATGGGGACATGATGGCAAAGGGACTGAGATTGCCTATAATAAAATTCACGATAGTCAAGCAGAATACAACCCCAGTTTGCATTATTTTGGCAGCATGGGAATTTATTTAGACGGCAACAGTTCTAACTATGTAGTGCATCACAATGTTCTGTGGAATATTCCCAAGCATGGGATTGCGATTAACAGTCACGGCACTCCCTGTCTAAATACAAATAGGCAAGTGTATAACAACACTGTAGATGGAGAGATTTGGTGGGAACCGTCTCGATCTAATATGAAAGGTACTATCCTCAAAAATAATATTGCTAAAGAATTTAAAGATACCCAGTCCGCAGGGGGGATGACAGTGGAAAACAATATTGTCATGGAAAAAGATGCGGCAGGTCAAATCACTGTTCCCGATGTACAGTTTGTAAATAGAAGCAACCACGACTATCAACTCACTGCTACTTCTGCGGCTGTAGATAAAGGTGCGGTCATTTCTCCTTACACCAATGGATTTGTAGGGAAGCAACCAGATATTGGCGCTTTTGAATACAATAAGAAACCGTGGACCGCTGGTGCCGCGATCGCTCAAGAAGATTTGTCTCTGAAATAACATTCTCCGCACTGATAGGGCGGATATTCTTCGTTCAACGATTCGGCTTGCCAATCTCCTGTTCGCGAAGCGGCGCGTCAGCGGAGCATTCGGAGCTAAAATCCCTCGGAACCTCAACCCCCAGCCCCTCGACCTCCACGGAAAGGGGAGAATAGAATATTGAAACCCTCCAAGAAGAGCGGGGAGGGGCAGGGGTAGGGTTAGGTGGTACTCCTTGTCCAGTCTTCTCCACCAAGAACCCCCTCGATCCTCTCAGACTAAGGGGAACAAGGGGGTTACTGCTAATTACTTGTATCGTCTCGTTCAGGATCTGTTGAGAAAACCCTGAATTTGTTTCAGAGCATACGGAAGAATATTAAACCCTGCCCAGCCTGCTGCTGCGATAATTGGCAGCAAAACGATTAACACGCGCCAGTCAAACTCCATTGAAGTTTCCTCTCTTATTGCTTAAAGATTTTTGAACAATTCTCATATTTTATTTTTAGGCATCGGGGGACAGTTTGATACAATCCCTTGACTTATCCGGACTCCCTAACTTTCCCAGACATCAATGGGGCGTCGTAAATCCCAGATCCGTCCCCTTGCCTGCATGAACCAAAGCTAGCTTCTCGTAGCGCCTTGCGTGTTCGATCAGTTCTGCCGTCTCAACCTCAAAAAGTTCGCGCACCCGCTTGGCAGGCATCCCCACCATCAGCGACAAAGGGGGCACGTCCTTCGTCACCACACAACCAGCACCGATAAGACTCCCAGCACCCACGCGCACGCCATCTAGCACCACTGCGCCAATGCCAATCAGGCAACCGCGTTCAATATGAGCTGAATGAATCACAGCGCGATGCCCGATGGTTACATGATCTTCCACAATGGTTGGCTTGCCGGGATCGCCGTGCAAAATCGCCCCATCCTGAATATTCGTCCGTTCTCCAATTTCAATGCGTTCTACATCTCCTCGCACCACAGCCCCAAACCAGATGCTGACCCCCGCACCAATCTTTACCCAACCCATGACAACGGCATTCGGAGCGACAAAGGCAGCTAAGGAGAGATCGGGGCTAGGCCAATAGGAATTATCGGCACCGAAGGACGGGTTTAAATTACTCACACGATGCGCTCAGTGACTCTACAAAATAACCACACTCTTTATGCTGAGGGCGAAGCTTCACCTACACAGATATAATAAAGCCACTGGCACCGTTGGACAGATACATAGAATGCCGATACACACTCCATGATGAATCCAGGCTTACAGTACCCGATCTTTGGGCCGGAGATTCACTGCCCCCATTGCCGCCAAACGATTCCGGCCTTGACGCTGACGGATACTTATCTGTGTCCGCGTCATGGTGCCTTTGAGGCAGATCCGAAGACTGGTGAACTGATTCATTTACAGTCTGGGCGTCACTGGCGTCGGTGGAGTGATGAATGGTACCGGCAGCACACCCATCCGGATGGGATTCGGTTTGAGATTCACGAAGCCCTAGACCGGCTGTATACTCAAGGCTACCGAGCGACGCGAGTCATTATTGCCAGTCGTTATCGGGAGTTAATTAGTGCTTATCTGGAACGCAGCACCCCGTGGCGGGGGCAGTCAGATCCGCCGAAACCCAGGCTGTACGGATTGCCGGTAGAATTTAGCCCGGAACCGGAAGAAGAACCCTGCTGGGAAGTGATTAATTTCGATTTGGAAAAAGAACCGGGTATCCCTGTGAGATATCCTTATTTTCGGTTGTTTGAATAATTTCGTTCGTGATTAGTCATTTGTGATTAGTCATTGGTCATTTGTGATTAGTTATTGTCAATTGGGTAAAGACTGGCAGACGATCGCGAAGGACTAAACACTAAGGGCTAAAGACTGATCGCAAAGGACAAAAATCATGCATCATGTTTCGATCCGCACCGCAAATATTCATCGTGCGATCGCTTTCTACGAACATCTGGGATTTACTGTCTGCGAACGCTTCACCGCCGGGATCACGCTTGCCTGCTGGATGGAGGGTAGTCTCGGACGCATTGAATTAATCCAGATTCCGCAACCGAAACCCGCCCCTGACGCTTTTGGAGATGAGCATTACGTCGGGTACTACCATTTGTCTTTTGATATCACCGATACCGCATCTGATTTGCCGAGTTGGTTAAATTCTTTAAAAGAACGCTTTGATGAGGCAGCACAGACTTCTCCAGAGCAGTTTTTTCCCCTGAAGGTACTTTTAGAGCCAACGCAGCAAATGATCGGCTCAAGCGTCTACGAAGTCGCTTTCATTGCCGATACCGACGGCTTACCCCTGGAATTTATTCGCGTTTTGAGCAGCAGCGGCTCGGCAAATTAAGTGTTATTAATTGGGGAAATGATGTTGTAGGGTAGCCCCTGCAACATCATTTTTTGATTTCGCAATGTCCTGACGCGCAGATGCGATCGCTTATACACCTTGCAATCGCAGATTTTCTGAATCTCAGTCTTAGAGAGGAGGAGTATTCCTTCAAATTATGCCAAAAGTAACAGATTTCTTCACCATACAATGATTAACTTAAAAATCCTCAATGCCCCCCTATCGCATTGCTTTTTTTGAAAAATTTATGTTTTATTAGAGGGTTGGATTTATTAAATAATCTGGCAGTAAAGGACAATTTTTAATGATAATTACAGCCCCGCTCCCTAGTATTGTCTCCTCTGGCTTACTGCACTGGATAATACAGCCGCAGTTAGCCTTGCACATTCCAGATGGCTTCTTGAGCTTGCCCGTTAGCCTCGTGACATGGGTACTCGCCATCGGACTGATTGCACTCGCCCTCAATCGAGTGCAGGCTGACTACCAGGAACGGGCAGTCCCGCTGATGGGTGTGTGTGGAGCCTTTATTTTTGCCGCCCAAATGATTAATTTCCCGATTCCAGGGGGCACCTCCGGGCACCTGCTGGGTGGGACGCTCGCGGGAGTTTTACTTGGCCCGTGGGCAGGATCGCTCGTCATGGTGGCAGTCTTCATCGTCCAGGCAGTCTTGTTTCAAGATGGTGGACTGACTGTGCTAGGAGCCAACATCACCAATATGGGTCTCATTGGCACCTTTGCGGGTTACTACCTCTACAAAACAATTCGGTTTGCCTTAGGACGGGATAACTGGCGGGGAATGTTAGTGGGTACGGCAATTGCAGCTTGGGCAAGCGTGTTTATTGCCTCAATTTTGACAGCAGTACAACTAGCTTTGTCCGGAACAGTGCCCTTTGGGGTAGCCGTAGGGGCAATGGCATTTTGGCACGTCCTAATCGGCATTGGAGAATCACTGATCACCGTCGTAGCAGTGAGTTATGTATGGCGATCGCGTCCCGATCTGTTGTTCGATCCACCCCGCCGAGCTGTTTCCACTGCATCTCGTTCGCTGTCACAGCGTTAAGCACTGCGTGCATCTAGTTATATAGGAAAGGGATTAAACGTTTATGAGTAGCAACCTCTCACGGGAACGCAACCGGGCTTTTGTCATCACTGGATTGGGTGTTGCCCTGCTGATTGCAATTTTTTTGTCTCCATTCGCTAGCTCAGATCCAGACGGATTAGACCGAGTTTCTCAGGATCTAAAGTTTGAGGATAAAGCAGCCGAAGAAGCACCCGCCCAAAAACTCCCCTTTTACGCTGTTTTTGAAGAATATGCCCTCAGAGGCGTACCAGAAGGACTCGCCACACCCTTAGCCGGTTTGATTGGAACCTTAACAACATTTGGTTTGGCTTGGGGCATCGGCAAGCTGGTGGTTCGCAATTCTGTTTCATCTTCCTCAGACTATGAAGTCCCCTCGTCCTCAGATAATCCAGATGACCCCCTGGATAGCTAAGAACTAAAGCGTAAAGCGAATGCTGCTGCACATTATTGCCGTTCAACTAGATGCCGATAGCGATCGCAAAACTCCCTGGCACTCATTAGCACCCCGGACTCGAATCCTGTGTACGCTACTGCTTGTATTTGCGATCGCCCTGACGCCAAACGGACGCTGGTGGACTTGGGCAATCTATGGGTTAGGCGTGCTAGGCGTTGTTCTCCTGAGTCGGGTGACATGGAGCATCCTGCTGAAGCGAATCGCCGTTGAGTTTGCTTTTATTGGCGTTGTACTGCTAGGCACTTTGTTTCGGGACGGCGGCGAGGTGTTGTGGTCTTGGGGAGTGCTACGGATTACTACCGTCGGGCTGATGGTTTTGGGTAGCGTGACCCTCAAAGCGCTGCTTTCGCTGATGATGCTAAATGTGCTGACTTTAACTACTTCGGTTGCAGCGCTCCTGAATGGATTAGTCGCCTTGCGAACCCCACCCCTATTGGTGGCGATTCTAGCATCCATGTATCGCTACATTAGCGTCCTGATTGGGGAAGTTAACGCCATGCGTCGGGCAGCAGCCTCTCGCAACTTGATGGGCAGCAACCACTGGCAACGTCAGGTGATTGGCAACATGATGGGAACGCTATTTATCCGTACCTATGAGCGGGGGGAGCGGGTTTATCAGGCAATGCTGTCGCGGGGTTATCAAGGACTACCGCCTGTCGAGAAGGTGCCGTCGGGCGGACGCCACGACATTGTGGCTTTAACCTTAACCGTAATTTTGGCATTGCTGGGACAAGTGGTTTATTTATTCTAAAAATTTTTAATTTTTAATTGTTGCTATGCACCATAATCCAATATTTATCGAAAATCTTAGCTATATCTACCCTGATGGAACTCATGCACTCAGGGGAATTAATTTATCGATTAAAGCAACGGAACGAGTGGCATTAATCGGAGCCAATGGTTCGGGAAAATCCACTTTGCAGTTACATCTGAATGGAATTCTCTTACCCGAAGCGGGAGAAATCATCATTGGAGAATGGCCTGTCAGAAAGGAGAATTTGCAAAAAATTCGGAATTTTGTGGGGCTGGTATTTCAGAATCCAGATAATCAGTTATTTATGCCCACAGTTTGGGAAGATGTTGCCTTTGGTCCGATGAATCAAGGCTTGCGAGACAAGGAACTTACCGCACGAGTGCTTCAGGCGATGGCAGCGGTGGATATCGATCCAGAACGCTATGGACAGCGGAATACAGATAATTTATCTGGAGGCGAAAAGAAGCGGATTGCGATCGCAGGCGTGCTGGCAATGAACCCCCAAGTGTTGGTATTTGACGAACCCTCGGCTCAGCTAGATCCCCGTTCTCGTCGCCAGTTGATCGAGTTGTTAAAAAGCTTGCCGCTGACGCAACTGATTGCCACCCACGACTTAGATTTAGCCTTGGAGTTATGCGATCGCACGGTAGTCTTGAGTCAGGGTCAGGTCGTCTACGATGGTGCAACTGAGCAGGTGATGAGCGATCCTGACTTCTTAGTTCAGCACTCTCTAGAGTCGCCCCTCTGCTACAGTCGCCCTTACTGCCAGCTTGAAGATGCGCCGGTTAAAAAGCGCGTTCTTGTTTGAAATTTAATACTTTTCGGTGAATTACCGATAGTTCCCCACTGCATTCAAACGAGATATTGCTATAGATTTGAAATCTTCCCGCAACTATAGCCAATTCCCCACTAGCACGTAGGGTGCCCAGTAACGGGGATGCTGGTATCGCGGATTCTGCAACAGAGACAGCTGGGCAAACCGGAGTGCTTCCGCTTTCGTCTCCTTGGTATTGGTTAACTCTTGATAAAACTGACTCATCAGAAGGGCGCTACTCTCATCGTCCAGCGACCAGAGAGACGCGAGGGTACTCCGCGCCCCAGCGCGTACCGCAACCCCAGCCAGTCCTAAAGCCGCCCGTTTGTCCCCGGTAGCGGTTTGGCAAGCACTGAGGACGAGTAATTCGATCGCAGTTGGTCGGTTCGTATCTCTAATTCGGAGTAAATTATCCAACTGAGTGACATTAATCCGATTATCCCAAGTTAGAATAAATGTCTCCTCAGCTTTAGAACTGAATTGACCGTGAGTGGCAAGATGTACGACTGGAAAGGAAACCGCATTCATTTCTTTTTGGAAAGCGGTACTGGTAAATTCCCGATTGAGCAGTACCGTAGTGGGCACTACAGATTTAATCTGATTTAATTCCAGGGTTACATTGTTGAGCGCAGCAAACCCTTGGCGAGATTCAGTAATTCCGGCAGTTAAAGCTTTGATTTTTCCCCGTTCTAAAGATTTGGGGCCGAGTAACTGCAACCCTGGAGTTAATGCAACGCCATACTTTTGGACAAGGTATTGTTGACCGTCGTAGAGTGCAGCCATCGGGATATTTCGCAAGGAACCATCTAGGACAAATACCAAAGTTTTAATGTTGCTCGCGAGATCCTGCGATGCAGGTAAAATCAACCAATCATAGACTTGCTTAGATAAAGCTTGAGTTTCTCGCAGCGTGTACGGTTTGGTCAGTTGCTTTCGCAATTCTCCGACAATTCTTTCTATTTCACTCTGGTTGATATCAGTTTTGTAGTGGCGTAGTGGTTGTTGAGGTAACTTGAGAATGACTTCTAATCGGTCTGCCAAAATAATCGGATAGATGACTGCGGCGGTCGGATCGTCTTTATCGATGACTTGGTCGATTTGGACTGTTTTGCCTTGCAAACAGGCGGTGCGAAAGAAATTATCGAGTTCAGCAAGTTGCAGCGATTCAATCGTGTTACGGGCTAGTTTGAGATTGTCTTGGCTTGGCTGTGAAGTTCCCTCTGTTTGCAATAGCAACTCGACCAGTTGCCGATAGATAGGCTCAACTTCCTCTCGAAAAGAAAACTGAACGTCAGGATTAATGGTGACTAAATCGCTGCGGAGAGATTGGAGAATATTCACCGCTTCCGTGTAAGCAGCGATCGCATCTTTGGTTTTTCCCTGCGCTTTCAATAAGCGTCCTAATTGCCATTGCCAACGATAGGAAATATCTGAGGCGTTAATTGATTGGGCAAGAAGTAACGCTTGCCGAGTCAAGTCTTGGGCATTCTGCAATTGCTGAGTTTGTTCGTATAGTCCGCCGAGATGTCCCAGCGCATAAGCTTCTGCCCTGATATCGTGGATACTTTTGGCTTGTTGAACTGCATTCGCTAACACCTGACCGATTTCTGTCCAGGAGGAAGTATTTGCAGTGTCAGCTTGTTTGAGTCGCGTCAAACTTTGGGCAAAATTAATCTTGGCATAAACTGCTGTTCGACTGGGGGGGAAACTCGCAATTTCCGCTTGCATTTGGGAACCCAACGCCTTGGCAGCGCTCAATTGCTTCGTTTCCACCAACAAGCTCAATTGATTGAGTTTGGCTTGGTTGCGGGTCATTGGTGAAGGAGCGGTTGATTCCGCCTGTTGATAAAACTTTAAAGCCGCTTCCGTATCCTGTTGCGATCGCGCGGTATTTCCTAAACCCAGGAACGCTGCACTGATATCTGGGGGAGAGTTGAGTTGCTGGGCGACATCCAAACTTTGCTGCAAAACCTGCCGGGACTTCTCTAAATCGCCAACGACGCGGAGGGTGTTACCGAAAGAACTCAGCGCGATCGCTTTCATCGGATTGGGTTGATTCGCCAGCGTCTCCTCTACCTGAGTTAACGCCTTCGCCGCTTGACGATAACGCCCTAAAGATTGCAGCGCTAAGCTTTGGTTAATTAAGCTACCCGTAATTCCCGCCTTGTCGCCTGCTTGCCTGTAAATAGATGCCGCTTGTTCCCAAGTCGTTAAAGCTTGTTCCGCTTGTCCGAGTGCCAATTGCAGCTGCCCTTGGATGTTGAAAGCTTGGGCGAGAACCGGCAAGTGGTCTTTGTTGGGATTTCTCGCTTCTAATAGTTTCAGGCTGTTTGCGATCGCTTCCGTCGCCTCCGTCCACTGTCCGAGTTGTTGGTAAGCTAAGGACAGGAAGCTCAACGTAGAAGCTTGATTTAGGATATCTCCTTGCGTTTGAAAAGTTTTTGCCGCTTGTTGCCAAATCCTTACCGCCTCAACAAACTGCCCAGTTTCATAAAATTCTTGTCCCTGTTCTACTTGAGTTGCATTGGTTAGTTCGGTAGCGTTTAATGCCATTTTTCCCGAATCGGGCAAACCTATCCCCCTAACCCCGTTCCCTTCGAGGGAAGGGGGAAGAATTCTTCTCCCCTCTCCTGGTAGGAGAGGGGTTGGGGGAGAGGTTTCCCCTGAAGGTAATGCCTGACGAGGTAGGGACACGGCACTGCCATGCCCGTATTGACCTGCCAACAGCAGCGAATGAGAGTGTACCTTTTGACCCCAGGAAAGCAAAAGGGTCAAAGTTAATCCGAAAAGCCCGTACTTTAGAAAAGATTGTACTGCACGGAAAAGTACAGACCGTTTTCTTGCCATGTTCTTTCCCTCGAAGAGAGATTCACTAAAGGAATTCCCCAGTCCAGGCGGGCGCTGAAGCGTGGTGATTGCCGCCACTGCAATCCTAACCCAACCGATAAAAGTCTATTGGGGTCTGGATCTTCTCTGCCCGAACTGTTCCAGGCGGTGCCAAAATCGACGAACGGAATGATTTGGAGAACACCCTGCACTTGGGGGACGCGCAGCACCGGGTACTGAAGTTCTGCACTTAGCAAGACGCCGTTATCCGTCAGCAGAGCATCCTGACGATAACCCCGAATGCTTTCTAAGCCGCCTAAACCAAATTGTTCTAAAGGGACTAGCGTTCTATCTGCTAGTTGCACGTTGCCACGCACCAATAGCAACGTTTCTGGGGCGAGGAGGCGTACCCACTGGGCTTGTCCTTGCCAGGAATAAAAGCGGCTATCGGGACCAGATTCGTTGAGGGTGGCATCAAACGCACCGAGTCCGATATTAAATTGCGATCGCAAGGCAATGACTTGGCGAGTCCCGGTTTGCGTCCATTCCTGAAAAAATCGCAAGGCGGATATCCGCGTGCGTCCCTCGTCATCAGCGCCCGCCGACAGGGGAAACGGAATCTCTAGCAAAGAAGTTTCGCTCTCCCTCCGAGATGCTGTTAAACCGACGGTGAATTGTTGGGTGGGGGTTTGAACAATTGGCTGGCGCAGGGTCAATTCGTAGTAGCGCGAGGCGGCATAAATATCGAGACGGTCGAAGGGTGGCTCAATCACATCGCTGGATGTGGTGCCGTAACTGACGCTAAACGTGCCATTGTAAGGATTAATCGGCAGTGTGTAGGAAGTATCGAAGCTATCGCTGCCATCTGTATTGCTGTAGGCAAGGCTTAAACCATCTCCCAAACCGAATAAATTCGCTTCATTCACTTGCAAGCGACGTCGGAAGCTGCCCACACTAGGGGAACGACCGTTATCGATGCCGATTTGGGTGCTAAAGGTCTTCGCCTCTGTTATCCGAACCTCCAGCAAACTGAATCCCGGACGGGTTCCAGCAGAGAGTTCCGCGGATAAATTGGCAATCAGCGGATTGAGTTGCAGCAGTTGTAATGCTTCGAGAAGACGCTCTCGATTGAGAGGCTTTGATGTGGCGACAGCCAAACGCGATCGCACGTAGTTGGAATTTAACCGTCGCGTGCCACTAATTTTAATGTCTTCTAAGCCGCCTTCGACAACCTGAATGGTGACGACGCCGTTCTGAATTGTTTGGTTGGCGGGAATCAGGGCACCTGACGTAATATACCCTTGGTTGACGTAAAACTCGGTGACAGCAGTTCGAGCTTGCAGCAGTTCGGCAAAGGAAATTGGTCGATTGGTAAACGGCTTGGTAATTTCCGCTAGCTTTTCGGAACTGAAAGCTTTATTGCCGATGAATTCAAACTTTTCCACCGTAATGTTGCCAGGAACCGTCTCCCCCGGTGTCTCCTCGTCTGGGGAAGGCTGGGTGGGGGACTGGAGTAAGTCTTCTGGCGGCGGTAGTGGCGCAGGCGTTTCTGGGGACGGAAGCGGGGAAGGGGAGGGAGGTGGCGGTTGAATGATGTCTTGTGGCGGAGGGAGTTGAGGAACTTGAGCCGAGTCAATCGTTTCCGGAAGCGATCGCGCGACTTGCGCCGTCAAGCAGATACTCAGGATTGCTAAACCCAGCCGAAGATACAATAAGCGATCGCCCCCAGAAAAATTACGGCACATAGCACTTAGCGGTTGTTAGCCCGGAACGATGGGAGTAGTACGGAACAGCAGCAGTGAGAACGACTTCGCCTTTATCGTTTTTTACCCAACCTTGTGCTTCTACCGGCTCTTTTGTCAAGTTTGACTGTATGGCAACATCCTTTTTGGAGTGAGTGGAAGCTGGTGCAACCTGACGCCAATCTGTCCAAACGGCACTGCTGCTTCGGGTTTCGCTAGGATTGTCCGGCAACCCTCCGCTTCCCGTCACGGTGAAAGAACTCGCGACGTTGCTGCCACTCGCCGGACAAGTTTGTGCTATCAATCCAGAAGCATCGACCAATTCGGCTGGTAAAGTCGCTAACCCGCGACTGGGATCGACATCCAAAGTATTAATTTGTACGGTACCATCGACTCCAAATTCCGAACTCGCCGTGATGTCACTTTGGGAGGTTGGGCGCGATCGCAACTGGCTACCAAAGATACTAGAAGTGGTGATGTTGATACTCCCTCCCCGACCTTGGAAGGCATTGGCGGTAATATCGCTATTTTCAGATGGGACAGCGACGATGAATTTGGCATTGATGTCCAGATTCCCGCCATCTCCACCCGCTTTTGCAGTGCCTGCGGTGGTGGAAAGGTTACTATTGCGGCGCAGCAATAATAAGTCTTGCACTCGCAATCGAATATTCCCGCCGTCACCGGATGCGGTTTGGGCGTTGAGGGTTGCCCCATTGTCTAGCAGGATAGAGCCAGAGTCAATTTCGAGTTCCCCAGCTTTTCCTAACCCTTGACTGCCCACAGAGATTTGTCCCCGATCCCGAACCGTTAACAACTGAGTTTTAACCGTCAGACTTCCCCCATCTCCGGTCGAAAATGCCGGAAGATTACTGCTATCGGAGGGGGAACCATCTCCGTCTCGGATGACATCGGCAGGGTTGCCGGTTCCAGCGAACAATCTGCTGCGAAGCTTTCCATTTCCTGAAGTCCCAATCAGTTCTACCAACTCAGAGGCATTCACCTCCAAATTTCCCCCGAAACCTGCCCCAAAAGTAGCCGCAGAGACTTCTGCCCCATTTCGGATCGTCAATTTCCGAGTGGTAATCGTTAAGTTTCCAGCTTTCCCATTGCCTCTAGAAGTTTGAACCGACAATCCACTGGGACGGCGATCGCTTGGTGCGGTGCCACTGAGTTCCACCCGATCGGTGGCATAAACGTTGATACTCCCTCCCTGCCCCGTCCCGGAACCACTCGCTGATATCCGCGCCCCATCCCGAACTAGCAATTGCCGGGTCGTAATTGTCACGTTTCCCGCATCTCCCCCTGCATCTTTAACATCACTGGCGAGTTTGCTGGGTTTTTGACCATCCGCTGAGGTGCCGATCAGTTCTACCGAATCAGAGACATTGATGTCGATAATCCCTCCTTTCCCCTTGCCGGTGGTTGTTGCAGAGACCTGAGAACCCCCTTGAATGGTTAGCCGCACAGCTTGGATAAAGATTCCTTGCCCATTTCGATTCCCCAACGTATTTGCAGAAACTTTTGACTCATCGCTAAATGTCACCTGTCTGCCGGAAAGCTGGATCGCCCCGCTACCTTGACTGCTGACATCGATCGCTGCTTGATTCGTGAGGGATATATCTGCATGGACGACGCTATCTAGAAATTTCAAGCGCCAACGATTGCCTTCTACATTCAGCTTTACGGTTCCTGGTTCTGCGACTCCTGCCAACTCGACTCGACCACCCCGTGCTTGTAAAAGCCCGCCCTTCCAACTCACATCACCGCCTAATAACAACAAAGTCTGATTTTCCGAGACTTTCAGGGTGCTAGCAGAACCCACGATTGGTTTAGGCAGTTGTGAAGAGATAAACCCGCTAGGATCGCCAACCATCGTCAGTAACGATCCTTCTGGATTGGTGGCGCTAAACTGACTACCATCCGCCCACACCAAAGCATCCAGCGTGGTGGCAACAAAAGAGCCTCTGGTGGTGCTGCCGACATTGAGTTGAGCCTTTGGCCCGAAGTGAATGCCACTGGGATTGATCAAGAAGAAGTTGACCGGCTGATCGGTAAAAATTGAGCCGTTAATCAAGGAGGGAGAACCCCCTGTAACACGGGACAGAATATTCTGGATATTGGCGGCGCTGCTAAAACCCGCTACCTCGCCTGCGTTGAGGCTAAATTTTCCAAAGCTGTGGAACAGATTACTGCCGACGGTTTGACCCGCTGATTGAGGAATAACGTAATTGGGACCCGTTAAGGTTTTTGCGGAGCCGAGGCTGCCATCAAGGGTGATATTTTGGGCGATCGCGCGATCGCTCCCAGCGGCGATCGTACCCAGCGCGATCGCGCTTCTTATCCAACAAGGGTGGCAATGCAGCGATCGAAGCACTCTGCGAATTAACACGCTTGGCTAGCATTACCTTGACGGTAAGGTTTCCGTATATTCACGCAATAGCCTAACACAGCCTACCCATTTAGATGCTCACGTTTAACCTTTTTCCATAAAAGTTGAACTAACTTGCTGACACTGAATCATCAAGACGCGATCGCAATTAGCGAGGACACTGGGACGCTAACGTTAAACTCTTTGGGGAAGAAGAAACAGCAGCCATCAGCACGACTTCACCTTGATGATTTCTCCCCCATCCAGTCGCTTCCACCAAAGGCATCGCCGGGGAATGAGTCTGAGATTTGGCAACCGCAGTTGAGCGAGGGAAAGCTTTTGCAGCGTGCGAGATCCGATTTGGACGGCTGGTTTGAGAAATTCGCCAATCTGTCCAAACGGCGCTGCTGCTTCGGGTTTCGCTGGGATTGTCCGGCAATCCACCGCGCCCAGTCAAGATTAATTCACTTTGTGCAAGCCCCCCACCAGTCGGACAAGTTTGTGCCACCAATCCAGACGCATCAACCAACTCTGCGGGTAAAGTCGCTAACCCGCGACTGGGATCGACATCCAAAGTGTTGATATTGACTGCGCCATTTACACCAAATTCCGAACTCGCGGTGATGTCACTTTCTGGCGTCAGGCGAGGACGAAACTGGGTGCCAAAGATGCCAGAGGTGGTGATATTGATATTCCCTCCCCGACCCTCAAAGGCATTCGCAGTAATATCGCTATTTTCCTCAGGGACGGCGACGATAAATTTGGCATTGATGTCCATATTGCCGCCGTTTCCACCTGCCTTATCGCTGCCTGCGGTGGTGGAAATGCTACTACCGTGGCGCAACTGCAATAAATCCTGCACCTGTAGGGTAATATTGCCGCCATTTCCCGATTTGGTTGTTGCAGTCAAGGCGGCTTGGTTGTCTAAAAGAATTGAACCTGCCTCGATTTCTAGATTGCCTGCATTTCCCGTCCCTTGGCTGCTGACATTGACTTGAGCGCCATCTTGGACAATTAACTGCCCCGTGGTAATTTTTAAGTCTCCCGCAGTTCCAGCCCCTGATGTTTGAGTCAGCAAGCTGCTGGCTTGCCCATTTGCCGATGTTCCCACCAACTGCACAAACTTCTGGGCGGTGATGGTCAATTTACCTCCCTGACCCTGACCTAAAGTCCCCGCCGATACCACTGCTCCATTTTGTACGGTCAACTGTCCCGTTTTAACCGTCAAGTCTCCAGCCGCAGCGGTACCTGCCGTCCCCACCAACAAGCCGCTTCTAAAGGCACTATTTTTGGATGTTCCTATCAGTTGCACCGAATCTGCGATGACATTCAACGTTCCGCCTTTGCCTGTCGCCCCACCCAAGGTGGAAGCGGAAACCTGTGCCCCATCCCGGACAATTAACTGCTTGGTGTCAATTTTCAAGTCTCCAGCACCTCCGGAGCCGCCTTGAGTCGCAGCAAACAAACCGCTAGGAACTCCATCCACCCCCGTACCAATCAGTTCTATAGACTCTTGTGCAGTGACACTTAATTCCCCACCCTGACCTGCACCGAGAGTAGAACTAGAAACTTGTGCCCCATCTTTAACAGTCAACTGAACCGTTTTTAGCGTCAAGTTTCCAGCGGCTCCAGCACCTTGAGTTTGAGTAAACAAGCCGCTTTTAATTTCACCATTTGCCTTGGTACCAATCAGTTGTACGAACTTTGAGGCAGATACCGCCAACGCTCCACCCTGACCCGTGCTAAAAGTAATACTTCCTACCCGTGCCCCATCTTGAACAATCAACTGTCCAGTTTCGATTGTTAAGTCTCCAGCCGCTCCATCTCCGATAGTCTGAGTTAACAAGCTGCTTCCTGCTAACACTTCTAGGGACTGCTGGGCGGTTACGGTAATCGTTCCTCCTGGTTTTGAAATAGTATTCGCCTCAATTTTTGAGCCATCGGTGAGGGTAATGCGCTTGCCTGAAAGCTGAATAGCACCACTGCCTTCACCACTGGTATCAACGATGGCTTTTTCCGTTAGGGAGATATCTGCTAGTTGCACTCCTGCTGGAAAACTCAAATGCAGATTGTTACCATCAATCTCTAGCCCTACAGTTGCTGCTTCTGCCACTCCTCCCAACTCGATGCTACCGCCGGGTGCTTTTAATTGCCCTGCTTGCAACTCTATATTCCCGCCTACTAACAATAAACTCTGACCATCCGGAACTTGTAAACCTGACGTAGATTGAATGGTAATTGGCTTAGGCGCAATTTGATTAAATAGAAAAGCTGAAGGATTGACTGTCAGAATGGGAGGAGCATTAGGAGTAGAAGCACTGAAAAAACCCTGAGTGTCAAATCCAATTGCATTCGCTGTTGTCGCTACAAACGAACCCCCACCGATATCTAGATAAGCCTTTGGTCCAAAGATAATCCCATTGGGGTTAATTAAAAATAGATTGACCTCGCCAATTACCCCCAGTGTCCCCAGAATCTCAGAACGGCTCCCCCCTGTTACTCGACTTAGTATGTTTTTAATCTCTGGAGGCGGGAGAAAATAGGCAGCTCCGATTTCTCCAATGTCAAATTGTTTAAAACTGTGGAACAAGTTGGAACCCCGTGTTGCGCCGCCAAAGATAAATTCAACCGGAATGCCAGGAGCAAAAGGTACCACTACAGAACTTTCCGTTCCTAAGGTTTCATCGGGTACGATTTGGGCACATACGCGACTGACTTTAAAAAGCACCCCTACTATAGCCAACGAGCATCCTAGCCCCAACTGCAAAGTCTGCTGGAGCCAGCGTTTAGGGTTCACGGGATTTGTCTCCATTCAGGTAAGTGAAAAACTTAGTTGGGTATTTCACTGCAACAAAGCTTATAGGCTGTCTAGGGAGTTTTCTCTCCCCCCTAACTCACCTTGAAAAGGAGAACTGAGGGTTTATATACTCCCTGGTTTACCCAGATTTATAACAGCAGCTATTCTAGGACGCTCAGGTTTAAAGTTGAGTCGAATAGAGTTGCAAAATTAACGCGATCGCTTACCAAAGTATTAAAGTCAGTTTTTGCTGTTTGACTGACTAGATTGCTATTTTCCAAATTAAATCCAACCGGAGGTCGCTCGATAATGATTGCGCCTAAGATATGTTTAAAATGGGCAGGAACATCAGGAGTAGCAGGTACATAACTTTGGATGGTATCCTCAAACATATTGAAGTCTTTAATGATGTCAAAACCATCAGCACTCTGGACATGATAGCTACCTCCTGGCTGTGGTTTCCAGTCAATCACGTTGGTAAATTTGAAAACATCCTTGCCAGCACCGCCCGTGAGAGTGTCAAAGCCAGCACCTCCAACTAAGGTATCATTGCCAGATCCACCGATGAGATCATCTATACCATTGCTGCCATAAAGGTCATCATTGCCTTCAAAACCAGTAATGGTGTCATTTTCTGTGCCGCCCTTCAAATTTGGATCGTTTCCAGGAGTACCATTGATAACTGCCATGTCGATTCCTCTTTACTAATGTTTTTGTTGCTAGGTTGTGTTGAAAAATACAAGGATAAACGCCCGTTTTTGTAATAATTTGCTCAGCTATAAACTCTATTTATGTGGGTCGCACCCAAAAGAAGAATTAGTTTTTGAATTCCTTAAAACCTCTCTAACAAGAGTATTTTTAGTGCCTTGAGTGCCAATTTACCATTGGGATTGGGCTAATGATATAGAACTGATTGAGACTAATCTCTATATCGGCAGCTTTCAAACCTTTACTTTATAAATTTAACTTTTTTCAGAGCTTGTTGCCAGTCGCTTTTTTTAGCACCACATATTTGTGGCAGCTCAGTTGAGTGTCACTCAATTAAGTGACACTTAACTGAGACAATTCAATCTTATCTGGTGCATTTATCTATCTGAGCATTATAACCGTGGCAGACAAGCGTTTTCTCTAGATCACGCTTAGCGCTCAAATGTCAGAGATTCAAAATAGCAACGGCTGTGTAAAAATCGGGTTCAATCCTGACTCAAATAGATTGACGAAACTTATGCGATCGCTCAAAAAATCACCAGTATCAAGCGTTGCGAATTTGCTGACTAAGCCGCTATTTTTCAGAGCGCCAAGAACCTCAGGTAAAGGCATGATGGGTGCGCCTGTAACGTGTTTAAAATTGGCAGGAACTTCAGGAATACCAGGAACATATTCTTTGATAGCATCCTGAGCTGGATTGAAGTCTGTAATAATGTCAAACCCATCCGCACTCTGAACGTAGTAACCAGATCCTGGGATAGCTCCATGTGAACTAACGCCTTTAAATACAAAGATATCAGCGCCAGAACCGCCCGTGAGAGTGTCAAAGCCAGCACCTCCAACTAAGGTGTCATTATCTCCTCCACCGATGAGGGTATCAATGCCGTTGCCGCCATAGAGGTTATCGTTTCCTGCAAAACCATAGATGGTGTCATTGTCTGTGCCTCCCTTCAAATTAGGATCGCTTCCCGGAGTGCCGTTGATAAGTGACATATTAATTACCCGTTGAAAAAATTAGTGAGTTTGCTATGATTTCAGTGTTGAAATATACAACACTGAAGCTTTCCACTTTTTTAAGGACAAACTTATCTACAAACTAAATTTTTAGCTTCCGGATTCTTTAGTAATTTCTTTGGGCAAAAGTGAAATTTATTCATCTAAGTAGGGCTTAACCTAACAGCATCTATTGATAGAAATTCTATGCCAGTGGTCTAGATACCCGACTTCTTGAAGAAGTCGGGTATCTCGCCTTCACGAATCATTGAGAACGGCTATAGCTTCGATGTGTTGTTTGTTTACTGTTGTTGAGCGGTGCAGCACTCAATTACAGGTTCTTGAGCGATCGCTTCCAAGCCACCAGAGTTTAATAAACTTACCCAATCATTCGTGAGAGCAGCATCGTTGGGATTCGCACTCCGGAGTTCAGCAAGCGCTGTCAGGGCATCATGCCAGATTCCTTGTTTGGCATAAAGAACCACACGTTCCCGTGGGGTTGCTTTCTGTAACTGACTCATCAAAGTGGCAGAAGGTGCAATCCGCTGAACTGACCCTTCAACCAAGGGTGGAGCATCCGGATCGCAATCAATCATGAAAAACCAACGGTACATCTTGCCAACTTTTAGCGGCGCTACTGTAGCCGGAAGACGCACTTTGACTACACCAGGCTGCTTTTGGGATGCGATGAACTTGGTTTGATAGACATTGTTACCTTGGTCATCCTGTAGGATGAATTCCACAGGCAGGTCGGGTGTGAGCGCATAAGGAATGTAATACCAAAAGGTAGGAGCCTCAGAAGCCGTTAATGCCCATACGGACTCAAAGGTTTTTAAGGGTGAGTTCCCAGATTCTCCTTCATTCAAACTTGTCTGAGTCGCAGGCACCAAGGCAGTCAGAGGCTCCTCGCCGATCGCGGCTGGACACGTACCACGGCTAGCCCCTCCTCGCTGTCGTCCAGCGGGGGCGCTGCGGTCTGCTGGTGGTGGGGGTGCCTTGAACAGAAGGGTGCCGGGGCTACGGCTAGCGCCTCCTTGCCGTCGTCCAGTGGGGGCGCTACGGTCTGCTGGTGGTGGTGGCGCGTTGGACTGTACGGTTAAGACTTCTGCGAAAGCAGGTTTTACAGGGATTTGTGTCAAACTGCCGATAAAAGCAACCAGGAAGAGGGTATGCCATTTGGCACCGCTTGTATTAGGAGACCTCTCCCCCAACCCCTCTCCTGCAAGGCGAGGGGAGTTCGGCTCCCCGTTCCCTGGTAGGAAAGGCTCATGGGGGCTTAGGTTTTTCAGGTGCAAGATATAAGGTTTGGCACGCTGCGCGATCGCTCTGGCAAGGATTATCTGTTTAAAAGGGAACTTCATATAGCTAGTCGAAGGAATTTTAAGGTGAGTGACTATCGTCTAGCTCGAAAGGTTGCATACACGGCTACGCTGGTGCTGCTCGCTACCAAGGCTAGCGCTGGTGGAACCAAAGGCACCCAACAACCGCTTTGGATTAACAGTGCCAAGCATAAACCATACAACAAGATTTGTGCGGCGGCGATCGCTATCCCTAAGTGGACCGGGGACTTCAGATAGCAGACGAACAACCCTCCCAGTAAAGACCAGCCCCAAATCCAAAAAACTTCGCCCCACTGAGGCCACACCCATAATAGCGATCGCCCATCTTTCACTGCACTAATCATTTGACTTACCATTTGCGCTTGCACAAATACTCCCGGCATTTGCTTTTCAGTCCACTGACCTTGACTGTAGGGTGTGAGCCAATAGTCATGAAAACTGTTAGCGCTCGTGCCGATCAAAACAATCCGATCCTTGATGGAATTGGGATCGATCTGACCGTTGAGAACTTCTCTGAGGGTCACTCGATCCGCAATATTTTCCGGGGAGCGGTGGGAGCGATAATTCAGCAATACTTGATGACCCCAGGCATCGGTTCCTTGGTAGCCACCTGTAAAACTCTCCAAAGGCTTAAAAACCACCTTACCCAGTTGCAAGAACCCCTCTGAATTAATCGTCGGTACAATGCCTTCTGCCGCTAAATAACGGAATGCCAATTGGGCGCTGAAGGCATAGTAAGCCGTACAGGGAGAGGCGGGGTCTGGTTTCAGCGATAACAGATGGCGACGAACCACTCCATCCGAATCGACCATGAAATCACTAAACCCTAAGCGTTCTGTCGGGATTTCCGGTGGTGGTGGAATCCCCGGTTCCTCCGCCTGAGGATCGCTGACTTTGCAAATACCAATTAAGCGATCGCTTTGGCGTAACCGATTGGCTAAATCTTTCTGACTGGGTAATGCTGGAAAATCTCGATAAATATCTAAGCCAATCGCTCGCGGTTTATACTGCTCTAGTTTCTGCAACAGTTGATTGAGTGCCGGATCTGACAACGACCCACGCCTCTGTTCTGGATTCTGAGCTTGAACATCTGCTTCAGTAATGGTAATCACCAAAAGGCGCGGATCTGGCTTTTCATCGGGTCGCCTGGTCAGTATTTGGTCAAAAGCTTTTAGTTCTATTGATTGCAGCATTCCCTGATGCCGCACCCCCGCAATCAATGATGCGATCGCTACGCTGGCAAGCAACGCTACCCGCAGTCGTCCCCGCCAGGTTTGAGGTTGAGTCTGGGAGGTTCGGGAGGGGGATGGCACAGGGGAATCGAGAATCGGGAATTCTTCTTTCCTCTTCCCAACGATTCCTTGCCAAGTCGGTGGCAACACAGCCGGATTTTGGCAAACGATTGGCAACCACGTCGCGCAAGGAAATTTAGCTTCTAGTCCTTGCAATCTTTCCCGTGCTTCCCGTACTGCTAAATAAAACGACTCACCACGAGCAAAGGCTTCGAGAAAAGACTTCAAAAATTCTTGTGCAACCTTATCCGGTACGGGTTCCCGCATCACAATAATTTGCGGAATATGTAAAGAAGCTAAATCTTTTGCCAAACCTAACCCATCGCAAGAGTTAAAAATCGCGATTTTCAACCCGCGTTCAACCGCTTTTTTTAGGCCATATTTTAATTCTTCTATTGATAAGCTTTCTGTTTGATTAATATAAATTTGTCCCGTCCCGCCATTTTTCTGGCTGGAACTATGACCCGCAAAAAATAAAATATCCCAGCCTTGTTTCCAAAGCTGTTCGGTTAATTCTTCCCGTTGTGGTTCTACCAGAAATCTGACTTCTGCGTTGGGTAATTGCTCTAATAAAATCCGATCGGCTTGGGTATTAATTCCCGTACTATTCCCCAAAATTGCTAAAATTCTCACCTTCTCGATGGGCGATGAGAGTTGTTCTACACGTTCGTAGACTGGGGCACTTAAGGCAATTTCGGCTTTTGGGTAGCGATCGCATAATTCCCAAAGATGCCAAGGTAATTTCCGTAGCTGAACGTCTTCGGTTTGGATAATGAACCGAATTTCATCGGCAGGAACTAATTGTTCTAAGAGTTTTTCTCGAATTGCCCGAAACGGCTCTGAATTTAGCCAGACATTTAAGCGATCGCGCAATACATTGGCTGCCAAACTACAGTCATCAATCTTGGCAACATTAGTCGGTTGACTAATTTTTGCTTCTAGTCTGTAGGGCACTCCCAAACGACGATAAGCGGTTGTCCAGATGGTGTAGTGTTGGGGAATTTCTGGAGCGGGAGGTAACATTCCAACGCTTTCTATCGAAGGGCGTTCACCATCGTTCCCAATTTGTAATGAGACTGGGAAACCTTCTTCAAAAGAACCACTCCATAGTTTTATAACAACTAATTTAACCATTTTGACGGTAGGACGATTAGTTTTCAGCAATTAAATGTAAGGGTTGTTTCCAGATAAATGGAAAAATTGCTCTTGGATTACAAGAGGTGTCTCAAGTTTACAAATAATCGCTAAATAACAAAGTCTTCTTGAATGCTGGCATTCCCCAAAGCGACTCTAACGCTAAACTGTTCTCCAGAATTGCCACTAAACTCTAATTGAATGTAATCATCTGCATCTCTTGACTCAGCTTCTAGAAAATTAGAGCCAGATTCATCAAGGACAATCAATTGGAGAGAAGGGGGTAGATAAGCTTGATTACCCCTAGGATGCACCTGAAGAAGAATATTCGTTTTCTCCTCAGATTCTGGATTGATTTCAACAACTAAAGCGACAGAAAGGTCGGCAATCTCTACCCCTAAGTCTATCAATTTTGCTTTGCGAACGGCAGCTTCTGGCTGTTCCAAACTGGGAGCAAGTACATCGCCTCTAAAACTAAAAGCTAGATTTGATTCAGGCGGAGTTAGCAAGGTTTCAACGGTTTGCCAACCGGCTTCAAAAACATTGTTGAACCACTGGCTCAAGTTGGCTTGGGTTCTGCGGAAGGCAGGGGCGAGAGACGATGCAGCCGCTGTAATCGGATGCATTAATTCCTGCAAGCGATCGAGTAAATCTTCAGGCGATCGCAATTGACCGATCGACAACTCTGAGGTAGTAACGCTGGGGGTAAATCCCAACACACTTGCCTGTCGCATCGATTCATCGATTTGAACCATCACATAGCCAATTCGATCTGACCAAACTTCGGGGGGAATGTGGCAGATTTGTTCGGTGCTTCTCAACGGACGACATTCTAAGCGACCAAGTCCCCGCACTTCTAGGTCAGCTACATCAGAACATAAGCGCACGATGGGATTCCAGCTATCACTGGCTGCAAGATTGGTGGGAATCCCCATCATCTGCAAGTAATCATTGACCACACAGACAGATAAGGTATTCAAGAGAACTTGCTCAGCTTTGTGCGGCGTCGGCTGCTGAGTGGCAAACTGCTGTGCTATTGTGCGTGCGGCTTGGGTAATCGGTAACGGTAGGGCAAAATCTTCTAGTTCGTGGGGGTTAAAAGTCATTGTTGGGAGGCTCCGTTCTTTATTTATCTTTATTTATAGATATCCCTCCGATTCACCAAATTTACGCAAGCGAGGGATACATTGGCGCTGATAAAAACTGCTCAATGTGGAAATGGGGAGGTTAAATTCCGCTGAAAGCTCTTTCCAACCAGCTTCTGGGGGTAAGCGTCGCAAGATTAACGCTTGAGCATTCACTTCGGGACGACCGGCAATGTGCGTGCGGCGCAACTCACCTTGAGAATCGGCTTCCACCCACTTTATGATGTCGTCCAACAAGGGGGGAACATCCGGAGTGGCTTCCAGACTATCCACCGGGTCAGTCGTTTCACCGATATCGCCCGACTTTGACCTTTTGGCTTGACCCGTAACGGTTCTCGATTCTTGTTTTTTACCGTCAATATAGAAATCTTGAAGCCGCCGTTTCAGGTAGGTATTCAGCCAGGTGATGACACTGCTGCGATTCGGGTCATAAGCTTCGCCGGTATTCCCTTCACAGATGTTTTGACAGAAATACACCCAGGTCTGTTGCAGTGCATCTTCATAGTAAGGCGTATATTCTTTCCAAAGCTTGTGTGCGATTAAGCGGATCACCCTAGTTAAGTTTTTCTGGCGCTGGGCACTTCCATGCGGGTGCATACAGGCTTCTTTCACCAGATAGCGAAGCTTTGACTCTAGTCCATCCATAATTTGCGATCGCCCCTTCGGTTGATACAGCGCCAATTTTGTCTGGAAGCGTATCTATTTAAGATAACTTTCCCCTTGATGTCTACTCCATACAGTTAGAGATTACGGATTCTCGATAGCTGATGAATCAGGATTCCGGCAGGTGGCAAGGAAGAACTAGGCGCGTAATTATGCGTTCTTCAAGGATAGCGATCGCTCTGGTTGAAAGTAAATAGCCCAACTGTCGCACGATTCAGTGACACTCATTTGAGCGATCCAAGATATGTTTCAACGTCAAAAGCAATTGTTAACGCCGCTTTGAACAACATTTATCTACAGTGCCAAAGCTGAAAAGCCTATGTAGGAAGGGTTTTCATTTCCTCTCTCCCCACTGAGCTGAGGCACAACCACCCATATTTGCCAATTTTATGTAAACGTTTGTAACGACCTGCATAATTGGCTCTACTCAGGCTGACAAGTGCATAGAGGTCAACGAAATGCAACGGGGAGATTAACAACCCAACTTCTGGTTTCCCACGCATCATCACCAGCCTCCAGTCAACAGAGCAACGAGCGATGTCCGAAAGCTCTCTAGAAGTGCAACGGCGAACAATAACACTTCTTGAACATACAAACCTTTCGGACATCCGCCACCACCAATCAACCGATTCAAGCGATTGATTGATTCCAACACACCAAACAACACCAATTCTCATCCTTACTAAAGAGCAAAGATTATGGCGATTATCAACGGCACCATTTACAACGACACACTCAACGGCACCGCTTACAATGATTCCATTTACGCCAAAGACGGGAACGATACAGTTTATGGCGGAAGTGGCAATGACTACATTGATGGCTGGTATGGCAACGACAACCTCTATGGTCAAGATGGCAATGACACCATCCTCGGCTACTACGGCGATGACTACATCAATGGCGGCTACGGCAACGACTCTCTGTATGGCGAAGTAGGCAACGACCACATGGATGGCTGGTATGGGGATGACTACCTATCCGGTGGTGCAGGCAACGACACGATGCTGGGCTACTATGGCAACGACAGCCTGTATGGTGGCACTGGCAGTGACAAACTCTATGGCGAAGCCGGTAAGGACTACCTGAATGGTTATGGCGGCACGGTTGGTGAATACGATACCTTGAGTGGTGGCAGCGAAGGTGACACCTTCGTTCTGGGTACCGCTAGTAGTGTCTCCTACCTAGGTACTGGCTACGCAACCATCACTGACTTCAAGTGGAATGAGGGCGACAAGATTCAGGTCAAGGGCAGCTACACTGACTACACCCTGAGTAAGAGCTATGACTTCGGAGGCACCACGGCGCTGGATACAGCAATCTATAAGGGCAATGACTTGATTGCGGTGGTTCAGGATACGACCAATGTTTACGCTTCTGCTGACTTTGTCAGCGTCTAGGTTGACACATCGGGATAACTTGACTCGATAACTTCACCTCCCCTCAGAGACATGAATCTCTGGGGGGCTTTTTTCTTTTCTGTTTACGCGATCGCTACCCTTACTTGAACTGTATGGTTGCACAATTTCATGTAAACGTTTGTAACAACTTGCATAACTAGCGCTACTCAGGCTGACAAGTGCATAGAGGTCAACAAAATGCACCAGGGAAAAAACAAAGTAAATTCTGGTTTTCCCAGCAGCATCAACCGCCTCCAGTCGATAGAGCAACCAGCGAGATTCAAAAGCTCTCTAGAAGTGCAACGGCGAACAATAACATTTCCTGAGAATACAAACCTTTTGGACATCACTGACCACCAATCAACCGATTCAAGCGATTGATTGATTCCAACACCCCGACCAACACCAATCCTAAGCAATCCTAAAGAGCAAAGATTATGGCGATTATTAACGGCACCGCTTACAACGACAACAACACCTACAACGGCCCCGGCTATCCTTTCAACTATCACGGTCAGATCATCGGCACTGCCTACGACGATTCTATCTATGCTGGAGCCGGTGACGATATTGTGAAAGCTGGCGCAGGCAATGACTACGTAGATGGTTGGACTGGCAACGACAGCCTCTATGGTGAAGATGGTAATGACACTATCCTCGGCTATGACGGCGATGACTACATCAATGGCGGCTACGGCAACGACAGCCTCTATGGTGAAGTAGGCAACGACCACATGGATGGCTGGTATGGGGATGACTACCTATCCGGTGGTGCGGGCAACGACACGATGCTGGGCTACTATGGCAACGACAGCCTGTATGGCGGCACTGGCAGTGACAAACTCTATGGCGAAGCCGGTAAGGATTCCCTGAATGGCTATGGCGGCACGGTTGGTGAATACGATACCTTGAGTGGTGGCAGCGAGGGTGACACCTTCGTGCTAGGTACCGCTTACGGTGGCGTCTCTTACCTGGGTGGTGGCTACGCAACCATCACTGACTTCAAGTGGAATGAGGGCGACAAGATTCAGGTCAAGGGCAGCTACACTGACTACACCCTGAGTAAGAGCTATGACTTCGGAGGCACCACGGCGCTGGATACGGCAATCTATAAGGGCAATGACTTGATTGCGGTGGTTCAGGATACGACCAATGTTTACGCTTCTGCTGACTTTGTCAGCGTTTAGGTTGACACATCGGGATAACTTGACTCGATAACTTCAGCTCCCCCCAGAGATTCATGTCTCTGAGGGGCTTTTTTTTCTGCTGAGGCAATGACTACCCCTAGCTGAACAATATGAAAGGGACATCAAATGACCCTAAAGAGGGCGGGATTGCCCAGGTAAAGTGCCCAAATATATTGCTGTACCTGCCGATTAGCAGAATCATTGTAAACGTTTGTAAAGCTTTGCAAAACTACTGCACCTGTATCTGACAAGTCTATAGCGGTTCATCTAGAACCCAATCTTATTGAGACCGCAACCAGGGTACAAACCTCGATCTTCCCGGAAGGTATAAACCAATGAAGGCGCAGTGGAAAAGAGTATTCGTTAAAACAACAGTTTGGCTAGTTACTGAGATCATCCTGAACCTCTTGGGACTCGATAACCTAGCTGATTACAACGAATTTATTCTTGAGCAAAAGAAAATGATGGCAATGAACCATTTATTTGCGCCAACTCTCACTAATAAACTTTGCCTCTATTGGCTTGATTGTGACTCTGCGTTCCAGATGCCACTGGGCTTAGCACCTAAATTCTAAGGAACCTAAAGACAATAGGAGTTAAGAATATTAGGCAATTCTACATTTTGAGAATAAATTTTGGGTTAACGAGTGCCATTGATTTATAGAAATTATACTACCAATCTAAAGGTAGAGCGGTTGGTCAATTGCAGGCAAAATTCAGTTGTAAAAATAAGCTAAGAAGGTATCAATAGCTAAAATAAATGCTTGGTAGTGGTGAATAGTAATGGTTAAGAGCGAAGGGAGGCGTTGTAATGATGCACAAAATACCAAATCGCACCAATGTGATTACTCAACTTCTTGGAGAAAGATAAGGTTTTACGAACTAAGCGCCCCACTCGTTGCCGTAAGGTGTTGTTGAACCGTTCGATATAGCTAGTTTTTCCCGTTTCTTTGCCGACTGCGCGATGCCGCTTTCGGGCGTAGTACCTGCTCATACGCCTCCCAAAAATCGGTGTAGCAAATCGCGCACTGGCGGTAAACAGCTGGTAAGGATTGCCAAAGCCCCTTTGCGCCTTGCCGAGAACGATCTCCAACGAATACGCCAACAATCTCACGGCTACCAGCATCAATGGCCAGCCAGATCCATTGTTTATTCGTTTTAGCGCCAACAAACGACCACATCTCGTCCAACTGAATTATCAGCCGACCCGGTTTTTTTGGGTGACTTCGACAGTTTTTGGAGTTTGATAAAACTTCTGATTGACGTACATTTGCAGCCAACGCTCAGAAACACCCGTTACCCGTGCAATTGCGGCAAGTGCAAGGCGTTCGAGCAACAACTTATCAATCAATTGACGAGTTGCCTCATCAATCGGTTGTCGGGTTGCATTCTCGACGAACTGTCGCCCACACTCCTGGCAACGGAATCGCGGTTTGCCGTAATGGGTACGTCCGTATTTGATGATTTGAGCTAATTGGCACTTGGGACAGTTCATTGCGCCGTTTGTAATGGTTGATGTCTCTTGAGTACCAGCCTACCATTACTATTCATGACTACCAAATGCTTTATATTGTTAGTAATTAGGGTAGAGTAATTTTAAAGGATTTTGAGCTGTTATGCTTTCGCTTTCTAATGCTTTGCATCGCCTAAGGACTGGCGCGTCCTTGACGGTTCGTTAAAAAATATCTGACCAATCAAATCGGGTTGCTATAGGAAGGAATCGGTGATTTCCCGTGATTGATTGCACTTTGCTCAATGTTTGGTTTTTTTGGAGACAGGGTAGCTTTGGCTTGATGCCTAAATTTTAGTTTTACGAGAGAGTAGCCGTTCCTCTAATTTATCCATGTTAAGGAAAGGCTGAAATGATGGCACGAATAAACCCGTTTTATTAAGGTTTCCTCAAGCTGCTGCGATAAAAATCACTTCCCTGAGTTTTTGAGGCGATCGCGTTTCTTTTCTTTACAGCAATCTTCAAAATTTTTTGCTTTCGGCAAACATCTGCTCTGGGTAGTGCTCAAAATGTAATGATGGAGAAGAAGAGTTGCTTGCTGATGTTTTTCGCTTATGCCCGTCTGTCCCCTGAAGTGCATCTACTCAAACGGTCAAAAATGGTCGCATCCACAACGGTAAACAACGGTTCAAATGCCATAGCTGTGGACGACAGTTCGTCGAGCATCCGACCAAAAAAGTGATTGACCAAGCCACATGGGAATTCATTGACCGATTGCTGTTGGAACGGATTTCGCTTGCCGGAATTGCTCGTGCAGCCCAGGTTTCGGAACAATGGCTGCAAACCTATGTCAACGAGAAATATGCTGGGGTACCTCGAAGCGTGCAGGTGACCCCCAAAAAAAGGGTAGGGCTAATTTACTGTGGAGGGAGAAATTATAGAGTGGAGAGGAGGTGAAGCAATGGGTGTTGTATGAGTACCTCTTTAATTGAATCGCTGCAATCGGTCGAGGATTTTTGGGCCTTGCGAGGAAGACGTTACCCCTTATGGATAATATTGTTGCTAGCGATTTTAGGCACAGTGAGTGGTTGTTACGGATACTGCGCCTTGGAAGAGTTTTGTGTGAGGCATTATGCAGCGTTGTGCGAACAATTAGGAGTCACGGTGAAACGCTGGCCTTCCGACACAACATTTAGAAGAATTTTCCAGCAGTTGGACTTTGAAAACTTGACAGAGAAATTTAACCAGTGGGCAGTTGGAGAGTTTGAGCCACAAGCAGGGGAATGGCTGGCAATTGACGGGAAAAGTATCAAGGGAACAGTAAAAGGTTACTCTCAATCCTATCAAAACTTCGTAAGTGTAGTGTCAGTGTATAGTCATCAACTTCTTAATCGTAGTAGCCCTCAAACAGTGTGAGAACAAGCGCGATAGCGAAATTAAAGTCGTGCAAACCTTGCTGGAGACAATGGGTCTGGAGAATGTGGTGTTCACGCTGGATGCCTTGCACGCTCAAAAAAAACCGTGCAGTTAATAGTCGAGCAGGGCAATGATTACCTTGTCGGGGTCAAAGGCAATCAACCCAAGTTATTGCAGCAAGCTGCTCAGGGGGTAACAGGAAGCTTGAAGCAGATGTGTAGCAAGGGATAGAGTCGCTAAGCACAAAAAAGATAGGCTTGATACTTGACCATAAGCCTATCCCAAAAAATGCTGCCTCCATTCTACCAAGCTCATCTCCAACAGTGCCTCAGTCCTCGCCATTACTTGCTCGTGAATCTGCTGGTGTTGCTATTGCAATGGCACA
>NZ_JAMPKG010000044.1:0-40389 GCF_039962015.1 Trichocoleus sp. AS-A1
GAACTGTTGGGCATGGATAAGGAGCGGATTCTCCATCATTTTGCGCTCTTTGATGCGATTCAGATTGTTTCAGGGCGACTTATGTATACACGGTAGCTAGCAGAGGTGAGGGGTTGGGGTGGGGTTCCGAATGCCGAGGAATTATTGGTAAACCGACATAATCTTACCAAGAAGTCCTCTTCCCTCAGCCCTCAGTCCTCTTCAATCCGCCCAATGTTTCGCTCTTTCAACTGCTTTTTGCCACATTGTAAAATTCGCCTGTGCCTGGGTGACTCCCGCACCGGGTTGAAAAGTTCGGTCGATTTGACGACTCGCGGTTAATGTAGTGTAATCTTGCCAAAAATTAACTGCCAAACCAGCAGCAAAAGCGGCACCTTGTGCAGAAGCATCAAGAACGGCTGGACGTTCTACGGGTATCCCTAAAACATCCGCTTGGAATTGCATTAAAAAGTCATTTTGACAAGCTCCGCCATCTACTTTTAGCAGGGAAATGTCGGTGCCGCTATCTTGGTTGATTGCCTGTACAACTTCTTTAACTTGGAAGGCGATCGATTCTAGCACCGCCCTGACCATGTGTTCTCGCTGCACTCCGCCTGTAATGCCGAAAAATGCCCCCCTCGCACTCATATCCCAGTGCGGCGCACCCAAACCACTCAACGCCGGAACGAAGTAAACACCCCCGTTATCCGCCACCTGCTGCGCCATTCGTTCTGTATCTGTAGCCGCCGTAATGAGTTTAATGCCATCCCGCAACCATTGGATGCAAGCTCCAGTGGTAAATATACTGCCTTCCATGCCATAGCCGGCTTGGATTTTTCCGTCATTACCTGTCTGCGTCCAAGCGACAGTTGAAAGGAGTTGATTGCGCGATCGCTGTATTTTCTCTCCGGTATGTGTAACTAAGAAGCAGCCAGTGCCATAGGTGCATTTTAATAACCCAGGGCGATCGCAACCATGAGCAAATAAGGAAGCTTGTTGATCGCCCAAAATTGCCATAATTGGCACCTCACCGCCTAATAATTCCGGCTGAGTGTAGCCAAATAAGCCTAAACTTGGCTGAATTTTTGGCATCAAAGGAACCGGAATTTTAAATAAATTCAGTAGCGTCTGATCCCACTGCCGCGAAGCCAAATTCATTAACATCGTGCGGCTGGCGTTACTATCATCCGTGGCGTGTACCTTACCGCCCGTGAGATTCCAGAGAATCCAGGTATCAATCGTGCCTGCTAAAACATTCTCTAAATCAATGGGGGGATGTTCTCTTTGAATGTCCTCCAACAACCAAGCTAATTTAGTTGCAGAAAAGTAGGCATCTAATACTAACCCCGTGCGATCGTAGATATCTGCTGCATGACCTTGACTTGCAAGTTGATTGCACAGGGGTGCCGTGCGTCGGTCTTGCCAGACAATTGCATTATGTAAAGGTCGCCCCGTGGTTTTGTCCCACAACAGACAAGTTTCTCGCTGCACGCTTAACCCAATCGCAGCAATATCTTTTGCAGTGATGTCCGCCTTCTGCAATACAGTCTGCATCGCCCAACAAGTATCTTGCCAAATTTCTCTGGGGTCATGCTCTAACCAACCCGGTTGGGGATAATACTGAGTGAGTTCTTTGTAAGCAGAGCTAACAATCGTCCCTTCAGCATTAAATAAGATCGCTCGGTTGCCGGTAGTACCGAGGTCTAGGGCGAGAACGTAGGCAGGCGTCGATGCAGTCATTGCAAGCTTTATTAGTAATAAATTGAGAGTTTTTCAACGGGCGAATTAAGCCGAAGTCTCGATCGTCAACGTTGCCAAGAATGCCAAGAAAGCGATCGCTGCTACACGCATCAGACTTTGAGCGTGCAACGTCTACGTTTCTCGGCTTTTTTGTATTCCTCATAACAGACTAACTTCACCCAGAGCCTTTCCTGGGGTAGAAGTTAGCAGAAATCGAGGCAGTTAGTTTGGAGGTAGACTCTCCACGTTCTGAGACTTTGCACAAGTATTTTGCACAAGTATAAGAGTCTGCCAAGAACCAGTTCTCATCAGCAATGCGATCGCATAAATATTCACCCAGTAGCGATCGCTGTCCCAAGCAAATTTTTGAAAGGAGGGCGAAAGCGATGCCCGACGTGACTCAGACTAACGCGACTCAGACTAAGCTAACCGATACCGTGCGCCAGATTGCCCACCCGCTCACAGGTGCCACCTCGGACTACGACCCTTTGATGGAACTTGTTGGCGATGCCCGCTTTGTCTTGCTGGGTGAGGCATCCCACGGCACCCATGAATTTTATCAAGCGCGAGCCGAAATTACCAAGCGGCTGATTCAAGAAAAAGGCTTTACAGCGATCGCTGTCGAAGCCGATTGGCCCGATGCTTACCGCGTCAACCGCTACGTCACTGGTGTCAGCGACGATACCACCAGTAACGAAGCACTCTCTGGCTTTGGACGCTTCCCCGCTTGGATGTGGCGCAACGCGGATGTGGTCAACTTCATTGATTGGCTGCGCCAGTACAATAGCGCCCTCCCTGAAAATGCGACGAAGACTGGCTTATACGGTCTTGACCTCTACAGCCTACACCAGTCAATCGCCGCCGTTCTCGACTACCTTGACAAAATTGACCCAGAGGCGGCAGAACAGGCGCGTCACCGCTACTCGTGCTTTGAAGACTTTGGTGAAGACGCTCAATCCTACGGGTATGTCGCCAACTTCGATGATGAGGAATCCTGTGAGAGCCAAGTTGTCAACCAACTTCTAGAATTGCAACATCGTGCTAGCGAGTACGCCCATCGGGATGGTCGCGTGACAGAGGACGAATTTTTCTTTGCCGAACAGAACGCACGACTGGTCAAGAACGCCGAGGAATACTACCGCTCAATGTTTCGTGGTCGGGTGTCGTCGTGGAATTTGCGCGATCGCCACATGGCAGAAACGCTGCAACACCTCGTCGCTCATTTGGACAAACAAAGCGATCGCACTAAGGTCGTTCTGTGGGCGCACAACTCCCATCTCGGTGACGCCCGCGCCACCGAGATGAGCGCACACGGCGAACTGAATGTCGGTCAACTGGTACGCGAACAGTACGGTCGCGACGCGGTACTCGTCGGCTTCAGCACCTACACGGGAACCGTCACCGCCGCCTCAAATTGGGACGCACCCGCCGAACGCAAGCGCATCCGTCCGGCAGTCCCAGACAGTTATGAAGGGCTGTTTCACGATACGGGTTTGCCACGCTTCCTGCTCCCCTTACGCGACAGTGGCTCATCAATCAAAGGATTGCGGGAGCCTCGATTGGAACGGGCGATCGGTGTCATCTATCGACCCGAAACCGAGCGGAGCAGCCATTACTTCCACGCACGGCTACCCGACCAATTTGACGCCATCATCCACTTCGACGAAACCCAAGCAGTGCAGCCACTAGAGCGTGCCGGATGGGAGACAGACGAAGTGCCAGAGACTTTTCCCTCTGGTTTTTAACTCGCCTCGCAGGAAGTCCCGTCCTCTACCGGATCGAGGGGGAGCGGGATGAAACCCCGGCTGTTGACGATACTCCTGTGACCCATGCCGTTCGTGTAGCGTCTTGAAGAGAAGGCGAGGAAAGAGGAGATGGAGGAAACAGCCAGTTATTAGGCCCCACCCTAGATTTATGAATCGGCTTCTTCCCCGCGAACAGGGACGGCTTCTCC
This sequence comes from Trichocoleus sp. AS-A1, assembly GCF_039962015.1. Classification (NCBI taxonomy): domain Bacteria; kingdom Bacillati; phylum Cyanobacteriota; class Cyanophyceae; order Leptolyngbyales; family Trichocoleusaceae; genus Trichocoleus; species Trichocoleus sp. AS-A1. The sequence goes on from NZ_JAMPKG010000044.1 coordinate 3,674, forward strand.
CTGAGACTTTGGTACCGCATTCTAAGCGTGGAATTCTCCTCCAGCACAGCGACTTAGCTAAAACGTAATATATTTAGTTAGGTTTTTTGGAAAAAATTGCGGCATGGGGATTGAGCTACTGTGGAGTGCTGAGTCGATTATTGGAGTTCAGCGCTTTTTTGGGGCTAGCTGGAGTTGGTTCTTTAAGACCCTCACCATACTAGGGACAGTTCCGGCGATCGCAGTGGTCTTTGCTGTGGTGTTGTGGATCTGGGGGCGAGAGCTTGCCTACGGCTTGCTGGGTATTATCCTCTGGGCAACCTTTACAAACGTCCTGATTTGGACACTCTTCCCGGTGCCGCGTCCGCACGACCCGCAGATCGAGATCCGCGAAAAACAAACAGTACCGTCCTTTCCCAGCGGACACACCGTTACTGCAACTACCCTGTGGGGAACGTTAGCTGCGTTCAATCGTATCCCGATCGTGGTTGCGGTGGGTATTGTTGCGGGGGTGATGCTGAGTCGCCTATATCTCGGCGTACACTATCCGGTAGACTTACTCGGTGGCGTGTCGATCGGGCTGATCCTGGTGCTGACTTATCAGCGTTTGTGGTTCGTGCTTTTGCACTGGTTCTCCGGACGCCCCTTTCGATTTTTCTTAATCCTCGGTCTTTCCGCACCCGTTGCAGTGTTTCCTTTCACCGGCTTTTTGCCCCAAGCTTGGGAAATTTTTGGTGCTGCACTGGGTATGGGAATTGGAATGCCCCTGGAATATTGGTACGTTCATTACTCTCCAGATATACTTCCCCTCCAAAAGCAAATGTTGAAGCTGGCGGTCGGTTTGGGAGGACTTGCCTTGCTCGTACTGGTGCCTCGCCTCATCGGCATTTACGGGGTGGTACTTGAGGTGGTGACGTTTGCGATCGCGGCACTGTGGATCGTGTTCTTGGCACCGGCACTGTTTGTACGCATGAAACTATCATCGACAGGACTGACGTAGCCATTCTGCAATCAAGCTGAAAACAGGCAATTGGGATTAAAAAAACGCTCCTTTCAAACGAATTTGCTGGAAGCGATGGATGCTACCGCCTCCCGCTGCGCTAACGCATTCCACACGATTTCCCTGACAAGTCACTTCTGCCCCATCTAGCCAAGCTTGCTGCACTTCCATCCCGTGAAGTTGCACTTGGACACTGGCGTAAGGGAAAGCATACTCCCCGTGTTGTTCTTCCCAGGTCAGTTCTAAACCGTTCTCGTCCCGCACCATCCGGAATCGATCGAGCCGCGATTCTCCATATCCATCTCCGGCGTCGCTGTAGAGGTGAGCTTCGCCGGTTCCTTGCACGGGTGGATAGAGGTGGAGAATCAGTTGCCGATCTTCCTCCATTGGGAGAATACTTCCCGCCCTTACTAGCAGCGGAATCTGCTCTAGCGGTGCATCCAGATTCACCGACTGCGAACCTTCCAGTACGGCATCATCCCAGAAACGATACCAACGACCCTTGGGTAAGAGGACTTCACGCGATCGCGCTTTATCCTCGACAATTGGACAAATCAGCAGTGCATCGCCCAACAAGAAAGCATCCTCTACATCCCAAAGTGCAGATTCATCGCTGTCAGCCCAGAAAAGCGGACGAACTGGAGAATAACCCTTCTGGCTTGCTTCCCAAGCCAATGTATAAAAGTAGGGCAGCAGTCGGTAGCGTAATTGCAAGAATTGCCGAATAATACTCAGGTAAGGTTCGCCATACGTCCACGGCGTGCGGTGTTCAACGTTATTAGAAGAGTGGGTGCGGCAAAAAGTCAGAAAACTTGCCATCTGGAACCAGCGCAGGTAAAGTTCAGCACTCGGATTTCCCTGAAAACCGCCGATATCCGGGCCACTATAAGGAACTCCCGATAGTCCTAACCCCACCACCGTCGCCACCGTCTGCCGCAACGCCGCCCAAGTACACTCAATATCGCCCGTCCAGGTCCAAGCATAGCGCTGGAGTCCCGCCCAACCCGAACGCGAAACAATGAACGGGCGTTGATGGGGTCGATGTTCCCGCAGACTTTCGTATCCCGCCTCCGCTTGCAGCAACCCGTAGATGTTATGCGCCTCGCGGTGGTCGCCCCCTCTCCCTTCCAGGAAATGCCGCGTCGGTTTGGGAAGAGAGCGATCGCCCCAAAGAATAAACGCAGCCGGTTCGTTCATGTCGTGCCAAAATCCCGCCACGCCGACATCTAGCAAGTATGCATACTGCCGACTCCACCACTTGCGTACCGTTGGATTCGTGTAATCGGGGAAAACTGACCAACCGGGCCAAACTGGGGCAACAACAAGCTTGCCGTTGGGGTGTTTGCAAAACGCATCGAGAATCTGACCCTCTAAAAACAAGTTGCTCTGGCGGCTGTACTTAATTCCTGGGTTGAGAATGGCAATAAACTGCACCCCTAGCTCAGCCAGTTCTTGGGTAAAACTTCCTAAGTTGGGAAAACGCTCCGGGTCAATCGTGAAGGCTCGGTATCCCACCTGACAGTCAATATCTAGGTGAATCGCACTCAACGGCAAATTATGAGCCTGAAATGTCTTCGCTTCTTTTCGGACTGCCTCTTCCGTACCATATCCCCACTTCGACTGATGATAGCCCAAAGCCCAGCGGGGAGGCAGAGGAGAACGTCCCGTCAACTCCGTGTAACGCTCTAGTAGTTCCGCAGGAGAGCCGGAAGTAAAGTAGTAACGCAGCGCTCCTCCGTCGAAGTCAGCGGTGGCGACATCCGCAAACGTAAAATTGGCATTAAAAGAATTTTCATAGAAAACCAAGTAACTGCCAGCGGAGTGAAGACCCCAATAAACCGGAATGCAGATATACATCGGATCTGAACCGGGAGCGTACATCCCAGCCGCGTCATAGTTCCACATCCGATAAGTTTTCGGTTGCTGGGTAACTTCTCCTTTCTTTGTCACCTCCCTCGCTGCACGCAGGTTGAGGGAAGAAGCGCGTTCTCCCAAGCCATAAATGCGTTCTTCTTCTCGCAGTTGGGCTTTGTGAATCCATCCCCCATCTTTTCGTTGCGGCGGGAGTTCTTCCCGTATGGTTTGTCCAGAGGCGTCGCAGAATTTCAGGCTGCCATCGATTCCGACGATAACGGTGAGATTGTGGCTCGAAACCGTCCAACCCTCCGCCGTTTCTTCCAGCGTCGTCTCGACTTCCGACCACTCCTGACGAGCGATCGCATACGGAATCGGCGGTATCCCCGGCTTCCAATCCACTCGGACTAAATCGCCAGTCAGAAAACAAATTTCTAACTCTGCTTGCTCGAAGTAAAAATTAGCACCTCGATTGCTTGGCTCGCCCCGCAGTAATTTTCCGGGGTTGTCAAAAGCCTCATCGGCTGGCAGATTGGGAAACTCCTGTTCAATGCGATCGCGCTGGCGAGAGTAGACGAATGCCTGCGGCATATAGCTCACGTAAAGCAGAGAGCCTAGAAAGAAACGTATTTTTAGCGATATTTCTTTGAAGAGAGTCATCGTAATTTATGCGACAAGAAAGCTTAGATTTTCAACCGATTTAAAAATCTTTTTAATCAAGCAACTCTTCAAGAGAAAACCAAATTCATCGCGAGTGATTCATCAATCCTAAGTATGATTTCTTGAATTCAATAGAAAAATTGGTTGATTTTAAAAATATTCTGCCGATTTACAAAGCAAATTCTAGCCAAGCTAGTTCTGAAAGCCTGCTGAAACAGCCTTCCCTTCAGAACCCAGTAATCACAAGGATTATTGCGTCTCTATCTATACTTATTAAATCCAAATCAAAAGAAAATGCTTAGACAAAAACTAGCTAAAAGTATTGAACTTTCTTAGTGAAATCTAAGCCTCAAGATAGGGTATTTCTCTCAACCAACGAGACTAAGCTCAAATAGATAGATTAATTCAAATTGAGGAAAAAATCATGCCAGGTGGTCACGCTAGTCATAAAAGCACTTCACCCAAACCCAACACCAATGCGAATGGTCGGATTGATACTGCTGCCGACCTCTCAGTAGAGCCAGCCGATCTTCTGGATGAAGGTGTTGATGCGAGAAGAGCCGAAGAAGAAAGTCCGGAGAATGCCGCCGCGACTCAACGACCGAATCAAGGCGGATCGGGGCAAGAACAGCAGTAATCGGCATTTATAGACCATTGCCAATTAAGATGAAGGGTGCCCAATAATAAGGGTGGCTAAGGCGATCGCTAACATTACCGGGTATATCGCGAATCCGTTCGACGACAAAAATGCCCCGTTCTTGACCCAAAGCTGTATAGTCGCCGGTAATCAAGGCGATTTGTGCTTGGCGGAGGGATTCAGCTTTTGGGGTATTGCCATTTTCTAGGGCGGTATAGAAAGCATTCATCAGTGCTTGGGTACCGCCATCATCGACCGTCCACAAAGACGCGATCGCCGCCCTCGCACCCGCCTTTTGCATCAGGTACCCAAAGCCTAAAATCTCTTTCCCATCACCTAATTGACCGCCGACTCCGGTTTCACAGGCAGAAAGGACGACGAGATCGGTGTTTTTCAAAGGCCAAGTTTCGACATCGCGGAAATTTGCGCGATCGCCATTGCCAAATAAAATAAACGAATCTTCTGGTTTCCCCGTGACAAAGGCGGCATGAGTCGCGAAGTGGAGGATAGAATAATCGCTGATCCGGGCTAATATTTCCTTTTCGCTAAAGTCCCGGTTGAGTAAACCTGTCGTGCTGGGAAGCATCGCCGCCAAGTTTTCGACTTCCTTCCCTGCAAAGCGCAATCCTCCAAAGTTGAAGTTGCGATCGCCGACTTGAAAGCTGTAATTTCCCTGACTGAACGCACCCGCTAAAATCTTAGGCGCTTGGGGTTTCTTGTCCCACTCGATCAAACTCAAGGCAGTGATATTATTGACGCGGTACTTCTGCACCAACCACTGATTACCGTCATACAAAGCCGCTAGCGGAATGTAGCGCAGTTGCCCGTCTGGGGCATAGATAATCGTCTGGGCGTTCGCTTCTTTAAGGGCAGCTTCTATCGGTTGAATGAGCCAATTGTAGAGTTTTTGAGCAGGTTCTTTCGCATTCGCGTTCGGATTTTTCAAAGCTGAGCGAAAATCGACAATGGTGCGGTTGAGTTCTTCTCTTTTGACGGGGACAGTTTGATGAATCGGAGGCGCGTAGGGGGTAATGAGTACCAGTTCCAAGCGATCTTCGAGAATCAGCGGATAGAGAAGAACGGCATCTTGTGCCAGTTTCTTGAGGTTATCCTGTAAACCTACAAGCATTTGCGGGCTGAGGTTTTCGCCGCCTGTAGTTTGGTTCAGTTGCCCGACAAGGGCGACAATTTGGGGAGAACCGATGAAATCGAGAAATTTTCGAGTTGTTGCCCGCTGAACGGTTTCAATCTGCCGTCGGCGCTGTTCCTGCTGTGGAGTGCGATCGCTTGCGGGAATTTTCTGGAGTTTCTGTAGTTCTTTACCGATTTGGACAACGGAAGCTAGTTCGGTATTGTACTCACTCAAAAGTCGCTCTTCTAAGGGTAGATATTCCACCCCCGGTTTTGTATTTTCGTTTCCTTGTACGGTACGGAGGTAATCGTCGAGTTCTTGAACTTTGAGCAAGTCGAGGACTCGTTGCGCTTCGAGTACCCGGTTTTGTTTCAGCAGGAGATCGGCAAGACGGCGATAGGTAGCTGCAACGGTTTCGGTGTAAGACTGCTGTTGCTCTTTTGGCAGGATTCTTAAATCTTTGCGAATGCCTTCCGTGACATTGACAGATTGTTTGAAGAAAGCGATCGCTAATTCTGGCTGCTTCTGTTCTTCTAAAAGCAAACCAATATTATTGAGGGTTATACCTTCTCCAGGCTTATCGCCAATTTCTTTAACAATCGCTAAAGCTTGTTGATAGAATTCCAACGCTTTTGGATACTGTTTCTGGTCGTAGTAAACTGCCCCAATATTATTGAGGGTTGTCCCTTCCCCCGCCTTATCGCCAACTTCTTTGCGAATCGCTAAAGCTTGTTGATAAAACTCTAATGCTTTCTCGTACTGTCCTCGGTTGTAGTAAATTCCCCCCATGTTATCGAGGGTGGTCCCTTCCCCTGCCTTGTCGCCAATTTTTGTACGAATGGCTAAAGCTTGTTGATAGAACTCCAACGCTTTCGGGTACTGATTTAACTTGCGGTGAACTATCCCGATGTTGCTAAGAGTGTTTGCTTCCCCCGCCTTGCTGCCAACTTCAATGAGAACCGCTAAAGCTTGTTGATAAAACTCCAAGGCTTTTGGGTACTGTCCCAACTCGGCGTAAACTAACCCAATATTGTTGAGGAGCAAACCTTTCCATGCCTTGCCACCAATTTCTTTTCCAATGGCTAAAGCTTGTTGATAAAACTCCAAGGCTTTTGGGTACTGTCCCAACTCGGCGTAAACTAACCCAATATTGTTGAGGGTTGTCCCTTCCCCCGGCTTGTCGCCAATTTCTTTGCTAATGGCTAAAGCTTGTTGATAGAACTCCAAAGCTTTTGAGTACTGCCCCAACTCGGCGTAAACTCCCCCAATATTGTTAAGAGTCACCCCTTTCCCCGCCTTGTCACCAATTTCTTGACGAATGGTTAAAGCTTGGCTAAGGAACTCCAAGGCTTTCGGGTACTGCCCCAGGTTCTTGTAAACTCCCCCAATCTTGTCAAGGCTTGTCCCTTGCCCTGACTTGTCACCAATTTCTTGACGAATAGCTAAAGCTTGTTGATAAAACTCTAAGGCTTTCGGGTACTGCCCCAGGTTGTTGTGAACTAAGCCAAGCTTGTTGAGGGTGTTTCCTTCCCACGCTTTGGCACCGATTTTAGTAAAAATAGCTAAAGCTTGGCTAAAGAACTCTAAGGCTTTCGGGTACTCTCCCAGGTCGGAGTAAACTGTCCCAATGTTACTGAGGTTTGCCCCTTCCCCCGCTTTGTCGCTAACTTCTCTAGTAATGCCTAAAGCTTGGCTAAAAAACTCTAAGGCTTTCGGGTACTGTCCCAACTGGCTGTAAACTGCCCCAATGTTACCGAGGGTTGTCCCTTCCCCCCTCTTATCGCCAATTTTTCTACGAATATCTAAGGCTTGGTTATAGAACTCTAGGGCTTTGGGGTACTCTCCAAGGCTGTTGTAAACTGCCCCCATATTGTTAAGGGTTGTCCCTATCCCTGCCTTGTCATCAATTTCTCTGCGAATAGCTAAGGCTTGCTGATAGAACTCCAGGGCTTTGGGATACTGACTCAGTTTGCGGTAAACTAACCCGATGTTACTGCGAGTGTTACCTTCCTCCACCTTGTCCCGACTTTCCATAAAAATCGCTAAAGCTTGTTGATAAAACTCTAAAGCTTTGGGATATCGATCCAAGTTGTCGTAAGCTAGCCCAATGTTGTTGAGGCTGACTCCCTCGCCTTTGCGATCGCCAATTTCTCGATTAATCGCTAAAGCCTGCTGGAATTTCTCTAAGCCTTCTCGAAATTGCCCCCTATCTAGTTGCTGAAGTCCCTCTTGGTTTAGCCGTTTCGCCTCCGCTGTTCTATCTTGGGTCGTTTGCGCCTGAACTACCAGCGGCTCAAAGTTTGAGGTAAGCGGTAAAAGGGGAAATGTTACCGAAAGCAGTAGAGTCGCAGTAGTAAAGCTGAGGTATCTAAGACGGTAGTGCATTGGGAAGTCCTCTTGCCGATTGGTAGATGGCTTGCTCCCTTATCTATATCTTTATCTGAGCCACAGTTATGTAAAAATTTGCTCAATTATCAAGCACTCCGGTTAGTGGCAAAGCTCATAGCTTGCACCATTGCTAAGCCGAAGGGCACTGACATAAGAACCTTGAGATAAATCTCCGGCTTTGTAGAGATGGGAAATTGCCTACGACTTAATTTAGCGAAATTATTTTTAAGTCGGCTCACCTAACAGCAACTAGGCGAAATCATACCAAATTTTAGGAAAATTATAATTTTTAAACTAGGATTCGCTCTTAACTGAACTGAATTGAGGAATTAAGACTTACAGTTTGGATGGTAAAAGCTTCCTCCTCCCTGTAAGATTCCTCAAAACGATTAGCGATTAATGGGTGCTACGCAATTTAGATTGACTGCGGACGTGACCATTTTGCGAAAAGCGCTCTGCCAAGATTTGTTGATAAACTGCTTCGTAACCATCAGTCATCTGTTGGACGCTGAAGTGGCTTAGCACGTGTTCTCGACAAGCGTAGCGGTTTAATTGGGCGGCTTGATCGATTGCTGCGATCGCTTCTTCAACATTGTGGGTCAAAAAGCCTGTCTTCCCGTGAGCAATCACTTCTGGCGTAGAACCCATCTTCATGGCAATCACTGGCGTTCCCGATGCCATCGATTCAATCATTACTAACCCAAACGGTTCGCGCCAGGTAATTGGGAACAAAGTTGCAACAGCCCCTCCCATCAATGCATTCTTTTGAACATGGTTTGCTTCACCCAAATATTCAATCTGCTTGCCATCGATGTGAGGCTTGATTTCCTGCTCAAAATATTCCACATCAACGACATCCACTTTCCCTGCCATCTTTAAGTGCCAGCCAGAACGCTTCGCAATTTCTATTGCCAAATGCGGCCCTTTTTCCGGTGAGATTCGACCTAGAAAAGCCAAGTAAGGGGGGTTATCCGGCTGGGGGTAAAACTCATAAATCGTTGGATTGATGCCATTGTAAACTGTAGCGACGCAGTTCAGATTTAGTCTGGGTTCCCGCTGGTCATTGGAGATACTAATGAAAGGTTGACGACGGGCGTGCATAAACAGCTTTTCATTGTCTGGGGTAAAAATGCCATGCAGGGTGTGAACAGTAGGCGTTTTTACCAGATTCGCATAAGGCAAGGCAGCGCAGCCCATGTGAGAGTGAATGATATCAAACTTATCTGCTTGCTCGTAGACTCGACTCAATTGCAGCATTTCGTAAATGCTATATTCCTTCACTGAGGAGTCTAAACGGAGTGCCTGTGGATGAACAGATTCTAATTCAGCGAGACTGATGGAATCACCAGATGCAAACAAAGTGACCTCATGACCGCGCCGGACTAATTCATCGCAAAGTAACCCGACAACTAATTCGATGCCGCCATAGGCTGGAGGTGGAACACGCTCCCATAAGGGGGCCACCTGTGCAATTCTCATCACTAACCTCCTAATTGTAGTAAGGTCTAATTTAGATTAGAAGAGGCTCTGTTCTATAGATGTCTTATTCCTTGTGAAGGATTTCGTAAACAGAGGAAATTACTTCACAAGATTTTAATCAAGTTTATTTACTTTTGTAAATGCTACTTTGGACGGAAACTTGGAATCAAGAATGTAGAGATATCCGAACCAAAGAATATAAAGTTTGAGATATAGTTTTGAGACTTAAAATACTTGTATTGTGAGAGTTTTGCGCGTAATAATCTCTTTTTATCTGGCACTATAACAACCCTATTGGAATTGTGAATCAGCAGAACAGATTACCGACTTCTTTAAGGAAGTCGGTAATCTCGCTTTCAAGCATCATTTAGGACTGCTATATCTTTCCGGAAGCAATCGGGCAAAACATAACTAAGAGCTAAGGTGCGTTCCAGCTACCTCCCACTCAGGTCAGTATTAAAGTAACCGATTAGCTTCCCACAGCAGGTTTTGTTGAGGCAGCACAATAACTATCACTCACGACTGTAGAGGTAGAAGACATTTTGACAACTTGTCTGCCAGATTCTCCGGACTGCAACTGTTTCTCCGGATGCATCACAATCTTTTTACAAACAACTTGATGGTTGCCTACATCCGCAAAGCTCCAGATGTAATTTTCAAAGTCACTGCTAGTCGCGTTAGCTGGAGATAGCGCTAACGCAGACAATAACACTATCTCCAAAGTTAATAGAGCTACGATCGCAATTCTCAGCATAGTATTTCTACCGAACTAAAAATTTTCCTCATCTGTATTTCTCTAATTATTCCCTGAATTTTCGTCTTCGTAAAGAACCAGGCTTAACCTGGATTCAGGGAGATGCAACCGCACCACGCTTTGATGAGCAGCTGCAACACTGCTGGAGATTGAAGGCTGCTGTGGGTGTGTATTTCAAAATCTCAGTTCAAGCCACTGATGCGGCGATTGAAGCAGCACTCAACAGACAAATTGGAATAATCCTTTAACTTGTGGGAATGCACAAAGCTGTTATGTGAAAAAATTAACGGCGATCGCACTTGCAGTGATTGCGATCGCGGTTAGTTGTCGTTTCAGCAACAGACGGAATTGCTCCCGTCTGTTGCCATGTCTCTCAGGAGGAATAGAGGATGCGAAGCGCGTTAATTAGGAAGCGATCGCAGATTCAGCTTGAGCCTGGTCGTTATGACCGTTACCTTGTTCGCTGTTCGCTTCTACCGTCGTGGAAGCATTTGTGGAAGCATTTGTTCCAGCGATTTCCTTTGGCATCGCTATAGCGTTATCGCGCATGGCTACGCTAACGCTGCCCACGCCTTGGCTTTCACCCAAGTTGAGTCTGACAACTCGGCGTTGTGCTTCTTCCACCTTAGGCAGCGTCAGCGTTAAAACGCCATTCTGGAAGTCAGCTTGTACCCGCTCGTTTTGGATATGAACCGGCAAAGGAATCATCCGTTGGAATTTACCGTAGCGAAATTCTGAGCGGAAATATCCTTTCTCTTCAACCTTGTTTTCAGAGCAGTGTTCCCCCGAAATTGAAACTGCATCACGAGTCACTTGGACATCGAGATCCTTAGCTTCTAATCCGGGAAGTTGTGCCCTGAAAATGAGGTTGTCATCCATATCTTGAAGTTCAACCAAAGGCGTCCAAGTCATCTCAGACTCGCGGTTGCCTCTTGCAAGTTCCTCAAACAGTTCGTCAAATTGACGGCGTAAGGTTTCTATTTCGCGGAATGGTTGCCAACGTATTAGTGCCATACGTTCAGTTACCTCCGTTATAGACTTAACTCACTCAACGTTATCGTTTGATAGGCTCGCGCACAGCTTCTTTGATTGCGATTACTTAATATGGAGAAGCTGCTTTACCTGAGGCAAGAAAATAGTCTTTTTCAGTAACTGGCTGCACTGCTAATTACTTTGACAAGGCAGCTTTTAGTCACAAGACTTATTTACTTTCCTTAATTTAATATTGTTCTATCCAAAAACTTTTTTCATTAGGGAAAACCCTACCTAGTAAGTAATTCTTTCCACCCATATTGTAGGGCCGCACAACCGCGAACCTTTCCTGCTCGTGTACGGCAATAACGAATGCGTAAAGTGGTCAACACCGTCCCGCTCGATTTCTCTAACTTTATACAATAGCGACAGCGTGAAGGACTCTAACGAGGAATCCTTCCCCCAGATGTTTATGATTTATCTTCCAGTCTCCCTACTTCTATTTATCCTGTTCCTGCTGCTACTACCTTTTCTTTGGTTTGCTTTAGCGGTGGATGTGGTGCAAATTGCGGTAGCCAAGCTAGGATTTTCTCCCGGTATGGCTGTTTTATTACTAACAGCAGTTATTCTGGGCAGCACTATCAATATCCCCCTCTATCGAGTGGAATCCCAAACTGACTTGATCGATGACTTTACCTCCTTCTGGTTAAGGCAATTCTGGGGGATTCCTCTGAGGAAAGTGCAGCGTTCAACTGTCGTAGCTTTAAATGTGGGGGGTGGATTAATTCCGCTAGTTGTGGCGCTGTACCAATTTACCCGTGCAGATCCGCTCTTCATTGTCCTAGTGACTGCAATTGTCTCGCTTGTTAGCTACTACGGGGCGAAAGTGGTGCCGGGAATTGGTATTCAAATGAGTCCATTATTGGCTCCCCTAACCGCTGCGCTGTCTGCCATTGTGATTGCAGGGGTTCATGCTGCTCCTGTCGCGTTTGCTGGGGGCGTATTGGGAACGTTGATTGGTGCGGATTTGCTGCATCTGAAGGCAATTCAAGCAATGACACCAGGAGTGCTAAGTATCGGCGGAGCCGGAGTCTTTGATGGCATTGCTTTATGCGGTCTTTTTGCCTTGCTGTTGACTTAAATTGACACTCCTAGGACGGAAGCCTCTGGGAGTCTCGATTCAGCACAAACGTAAAGCTTTCGCCAGGAAGCCATAAAGTGACCCAGATCGTACTCGTGCTGCGATTGAGTTCGCCATTTCTTGTGATTTGAATCACAAGAGGCGGCTAAAAGAATCACTTTTTGCTATCCCATCGCATCACCAATGACAACCGGAAATTCACCGATATTATAGATATCGAGTTCAAGTCCCAAACGATGCCTTCTATCCAACTTCTCCCCACCGCCCTCTCTGAGTTATTCGCTCAAGTTACTTATTCTGGTTCCCTGACGCTTGCTGACCGCTACGGACTTATGGCAGCGCTACTCGATGATTCGTTGGGTGAAGAAGAGAGAGATGTCATCGACCGTCTGCTTCGCGCCGCGTGTAAAGGACGGCTTTCGTTAGTGGAGCAAATTTCGGCTGTAATGTAGAGAACAAAGCGGACGGGACTCTAGATAAAAAATAATCGGACTCGAAAGAACTCGCTCCTCAGTACACCCCAGATGGGTACTGGGGTTTTTTGTTTTTAATCACTTTGATTTGGCGAATGTTGGAGTTTAAATTAATCTGAGTTTGGGATAAGAAAAGAAGGAGACGTGTAAGCTGAAATGAGTTAAATCTATAATTCAGCCAGTTCCTCCCATATCTAGTGCCAGAAGAACTTTTATAGCACATTGACGATTTGTGCTGCCACTTTGAACCCTAGTGGCGAAAGTCCCAGCTTCAGCAGCCGAAACCTAGAATTTAAGCTGTACAACGGTCGTGCTCAGCGGCAGCAGATCGCCTTTGCATCTACACCAAGATATCTAAACTGTTCGCTGCAACAGAGTGGTTGTACTGCGCCACAGCGGTGGTTGATTTACAGCGTTTCAAGCAGGATGGATGACTTAACCCCGAACCGGGAGGAAGATGGAAAACTCAGAGCCTTGCCCCAACTCCGACTGGACTTCCAGCCGACCATCATGTTTCTCTAGCACAATCTGACGGGCGATCGCTAAGCCTAACCCCGTTCCCTTGCCAACCTCTTTAGTGGTAAACAAATGATCGAAAATCTTAGTTCTAACTTCCTCATTCATGCCTTTACCATTATCATTAATGCGAATTTCAACCGTATTTTTTTCTAGTAATAATGCAGTTTGAATCGTAATTTTTTGGGGATGATGTTCTAATTTTTCAAAGGTTGTTTGCTGTGCCATTTCATCGAACATATCAATTGCATTAGCCAGAATGTTCATAAACACTTGGTTAAGCTGACCGGGGAAGCAATCAATTTCAGGGATATCACCGTAGTTTCGGATAACTTTAATGGCAGGCCGATTTTCATTCGCGTTGAGTCGATATTTGAGAATTAACAGCGTACTATCTAACCCTTCGTGCAGCTTGGCGCTAACTTTGTGTTCCGTATCGGCACGAGAGAAGGTACGCAGACTGGTGCTGATGCCTTTGATGCGATCGGTCGCTCCTTGCATTGAGTCAATTAACTTAGGTAAATCCTCCAATAGAAACTCTAGGTCAATTTCTTGGGCCAATTCGGCTACCGAACCAGTAGGCGGCTGGTGCTGCTGGTAGGTGTCTAAATACTCACGCAGGTCTTTTACATAATCTTTGGCATTATTAATACTGCCGTTGAGGAAGCCGACGGGGTTATTAATTTCGTGAGCAACTCCTGCCACCAAGTTACCCAAAGTCGCCATTTTTTCGTTTTGCACAATCTGAAGCTGAGATTCTTCAAGCTGTTGAGCATAGGCTTGGGCTTGCCGATAGAGGCGGGCATTCTCCAGGGAAATCGCAGCTTGGGCACAGAGCAAATTCAACAACTTCACGCGATCGCGGGTAAAGGCTCCTGTTGCCAGGTTATTTTCCAGATAAACCATACCCAGCAACTTACCTTGGTGCAGAATGGGGCTGCACAGCAGACTCTTGGGCTGTTGGTTTTGGATATACACATCACCGATCAATAGCGGCTCTTGCACGGCGTTGGGAATCACGGCAGACTGCAAGTTGCGTTTGACTTTTGTGACCAGACTGATGGGCACTATACCGCTATCGACAAGCGACTGCGCCGGATGCAGAATCTGCGTTTCGATTTGACCCGATCCCGTAAGCTCTGCCTTAGCCTGAACCGTGAGATTTTGTTCCTCACTCAACATCAAAGCGCACTGCGTCGCCCCTGAGGTTTGTATTACCGTAAGTAAGAGAGTGCTAATTAACTGCTCAAGCTCAATTTCACTAGAAAGAGTTTGGGAAGCTTTGAGGATGGCAAGCAGATCCAGGGAATCAGAAATACTGGTGGAGGAAGTATTCGTAGCGGTGACAGTTCCAGTGGCAAATACGGTTTCGTCAACAGAGAATGGTGTCTGCGTTTGTTGGAGGATGGGAGCCAGTAGTTGAGGATAGCGAGTTTCTAAGTCGGCGAGTTTGGCTTTCGCCCCCCAGCGAGCATAGCCATAATAGGCTTCAATCATATAAGCTTGGGCGATCCGCTCTTTGTTCCAAGCCAAGTAGAATTTTGCCGCCAGTTCATTGGCAAGGGCTGCTTCCTGAGGGTAGCCATTGGCTTTGGCATCGGCGATCGCTAGGTCATACAGTTCTATTGCTTCCGTTTTGCGATCGAGAACGCGATGTTTTTCAGCTTCTACTAGATGATATTTGTGCAAGTAATTCATGGGGCCATAATCTGCCCACTCTTTTAGCTTGGCTTGATTTTCTTGCATTCGCTGCCATCTAGGTTCTGACTCCAACATCGATTCCGGGGGAGTCGCCAGCACGGTCAGGGAATCATAGAAATATAAGATCGGTTCAACGGTACTTCCCATCCCTCCGGCTAAATACTGTCGGGTTTGAGTGGCATCGTATTCCGCCTTGGCAAAGTCTTCCAGCCAGTAATTCAATGTGAATCGATACAGGTAAAAGAAAGATAGTCGGTAAAAATCGACTTTTGCCTCATCCAGAACTTGTTCTTCATAGGCATCCTGGCGTAGGAGAATCTCTTCCTCTGACTCACCCAAAAGAATTTGAGCCGCTTGCCAGTAAGCCAAAACACAGTTTGCTGCCGTGACTTGGTGGAGGTCGCACAACTGTTGGTAATAGGCGCGAATTTGAGGTTCGAGTTCAGCGAGCGGTTGACCGCACCAATAAGCATTGAAGCAGTACAACTGGGCATCGTAGCCCATAAATTCTAGATTGCCAGTTTCCAATCCAGCTTGATAGCCTTCCAGCAGAATAGCCAACGTTTCTCGCAGATGGATCGTCCAGTGACCCACATATCCCCCCATTAACAGGGCTGTTGCGGCTCTAATATTTTTGGCATCTGGCTCTGAGGCGAGTTGGTATCCTAATTGCCCAAACTGAGGCACCTTGGTCATGTCTCCCCACAATATCCTCAGTTGAAAGGCGTAACCCGCGTAGCAGTAAGGGGAAACCGGACTATTGCCAAACTGAATTGATAATTTAACCTGGAGGGCTACGACCAGAAAATAAAGCTTTGTGCCGGACATATAGCAGACGGGGGTCAGTCGCGCTGCATTTTGCATAATCGCGAGCTGCTGAGGATCGCTCATGGGGGGCAGATGAAGAAATGACTCAATGGCGCGATCGCCAATTAAGGCATCAATTTCCTGCTTCAGGAGCCGAATATCCTCTAGCGTTGTTTCGTCCGGCAGGTTCACGCCCAACATTTGGAAGACCGATTGACCGATCGCGATCGCTTCAACAAATTGATTGCGGGCGACCAATGCCTGGATTTTGACTTGATAGACTTGCACCTGTTCTAAAGGCGTTTTCGCATGATGAATTACCGCTTCAATCCACCGATCCATCTGCTCAAAATCGCCCACCAAGAAAGCGACCTCGGCAGCTAAGTCATGTAGGGATAGGGTCTTGTTGTACTGCCGTTGCCAAGCGTCTGTTCCTAGTAGTTCCAGACCTACTTTGGCATATTCACGGGCGGCTTGATAGGCGGTTGCCAGTCTGGCCTTGCGGCAAGCCATGAGGTTGAGTTGGGCGAGTTCGTCCCGTTCCTGTTGTGCCTCAACCAGCGTCGTTCCATAGTTCAACTGATTGACGATTTCAAAAATGCGCTCTTCTCTGGCGGCAGGGGAAACTTGTTGCAGCAACAGTTGCCCGATTTGGTAATGAGTCGTCTGTTTTTGCTCGTTAGGGATGAGAGAATAGGCGGCTTGCTGAACGCGGTCGTGAAGAAAGCGATAGGAACAGTTAAAGGTTGCTGCCTGGTTGACTTCTGCCACCTGAAGTGGTGACGGCTGATAAAACTTATAGACCTCGGCAATCGGTAAAATCACGCCTTCTTGCAAGGCTTTCCAGAGATCGATGGCGGTATCTTCGGGCGATCGCTCATTGACAATCGCCAAAGTCGCCAAATCGAACTGAGCGCCAATGCAAGCTGCCAGCTTCAAAGCAGTCTGGGTTGCAGCAGGTAATTTTTGCAACTGAAGTGCCATGAACTCAACGACATCATCCGTGAGTGCGAGTAACTTCACCGTTGCTAAGTCGCACTGCCAATGTCCTGCCTGGGAATCAAACGAAATATAGCCGTCCTCATGCAGGGCTTTGAGAAATTGGGTGAGGAAGAAAGGATTCCCTTTGGTTTTTTGATAGATCAACTCTGTCAATGGCTGAGCCAATTCAATCGAGCAACTCAGCGTATCTGCCGTTAACTGATTCACATCCGCTTGGCTCAGGGGTTCCAGGGTGAGGGTATGGATCGGGGTTTCAGCTTTTTTGACCTCATCGAGCATCAGCATCAAGGGGTGAGTCGGGAACGCTTCGTTATCCCGATAGGCTCCGATGATGAACAGATAACCGCGCTCGCGCTCTGTCAGCAGTAGCTTCAGCAAGTTCAAAGAAGCGGAATCAGCCCACTGCAAGTCATCCAGGAAAATGACCAGTGGATGCTCTGGGGTGGTGAACACCGTGATGAACTTCTGGAACAACAGATTGAAACGGTTCTGAGCGGCGCTACCAGAGAGTTCGGGTACAGGGGGTTGCGAGCCAAGTACCTGTTCGAGTTCAGGAATTACCTCGATCAGCACCTGACCATTGTCACCCACTGCCGCCAGGATCTTCGCTTTCCAATCTTGCAACTGCACGTCATCACTACTGAGCAGTTGACCCATCAGGTCGCGGAAGGCTTGGACAAAGGCGCTAAAGGGAAGATTGCGGTTGAATTGGTCGTATTTACCTTTGATGAAATAGCCATGCCAACGCACAATCGGCTTATGCACTTCATTGACGACGGCGGTTTTGCCAATACCGGAAAAACCGGCTACCAGCATCAGTTCGGAGGCTCCGTTGGCAACTCGTCCAAACGCATCAAGCAAGGTTTGAACTTCTTGTTCTCGTCCGTAGAGTTTTTCGGGAATCAAAAAGCGATCGCTGATATCCCGTTCACCTAAGTTAAACCAGGCGTGTTTGTTCGCAACACCATACTCTTGCTGGCATCTCATTAGATCGTGCTTAAGACCGAGGGCACTTTGATAGCGCTCTTCCGCATTCTTAGCCATCAGTTTGCGAAGGATTTCACCAAGCAGGATGGGCAAATCTGGGTTGAGATCGCAGACAGAGAGGGGTTGCTTCGCTATATGGGCATGAACCATTTCCATTGGCTCGTCAGCTGGGAATGGTAACTGTCCCGTGAGCAGTTCAAAAAAGGTAATTCCCAAAGAATAGAAATCGCTGCGATAGTCAATCCCCCGGTTCATCCGCCCGGTTTGTTCTGGTGAGATATAGGCTAGGGTGCCTTCTAGAATGTTGGGATTTTGAATCTCTTGGGTTTCGCGGGGTAACAGGGAAGCAATGCTAAAGTCAATTAGCTTAATCTGCCCAGTTTCGGGTTGAATCAAAATGTTGGCGGGTTTAATGTCTTTGTGAATAATTCGTTGCTGATAGAGCTGGTGGAGGACATCCACAATTTGCAGAGCAATTGGCCAGAATTGTTCAACCGTCAGCGGGGAAGTCTGGATGTAATGACGTAGAGAGATGCCACCAATGTCTTCCATCACCAAGGCATAGCCATGAGCATAGGGCTCTAGACTCATCGGTTGGACAATGCCTGGAATGTCGAGATTTTTTGCGATCGCATACTGATTGCGAAACTGCACTAATTCGCTGAAGCTTGGATATTCGTGCCGCAGTGTCTTAATCACCACCGGACATTGCTGTAACCTTTGCACTCCTCGATAGACAGCTGTCCTAGAACCTAGATACAGTTGCTCAACCAAGGTATAGCCAGAAAGTTTTGGGAATTGCTGTACTAGAGGAGTCATTAGGTTTAAAAAGCGAGCTTTAACTTTATTCCTAGGATTCCCTAAAATGTTACGTATGTAACAAATAAGCTAAAAGTACAACTTACTTAATTATTCAGAAACTTTCTATATATCCCTATCGGCAGGAGTGTGAGAACACAGCATTCCTAAGAACAGACTCGATCGCGTGTCGGAGGGAACTGGAGTGAGAGAAGCATTGGCGAATGCGAGTTTTGAGCCAAGCCCAACACTTCTCAATTCGATTGAGGTCAGGAGAATCGGGGGGCAGATACAACAGCCTCAAGCTAGCCTAAACAAGCAGTTGTGCAATGCCTCTGCCATGATGAAACGTCGCGTTATCAACAATTACCACCTGTCCCAGTTCCAGCACGGGGATGAAGCAGCTCTCTAGCCAAGTCTCGAATACCACTCGATTACAAGACCCTTCTACGGTAAATGGTGCCTTTGTCAGATTGAACATTTGTCAGATTGAACACTCCAGGCATCGCAGCCCGGTTAACTTCATGGTGAACCTGCTGTGTGGGTTGATTGCAAGAATGCCATCAGCCCAAGAAACCGTCGCTCGATCTGGACTTTGCTTTGCTCCAAGTTGCTTAACCCGAACTCAGGTTAAATTACCCTCCCCGGTAAAGCTTCGGTTCCGGTCTTTTTGGGAGTAGGATGCAGAAAAAACCTTTGGAAGGAGAAATCTCTGTGTCCTTCAGAAACCCTTTACCCAACTACATTAACGGCGAGTGGTGTGCTTCCCGCGCCACCGAATACCTGGATGTGGTAAATCCCGCTACTGCCGAAGTCTTAACTCAGGTTCCCTTGTCACCGGCAAGCGATGTCGAGGCTGCTGCTGTTGCGGCTGCGGCTGCCTATCCGAACTGGCGACGCATCCCGGCAACGGAACGAGTGCAATATCTATTTAAATTGAAATTTCTATTAGAAGAACATTTAGATGAGTTATCTCGCATCGTGACGCTGGAATGTGGGAAGACGTTTGCTGAGTCAAAAGCAGAATTACAACGTGCAATTGAGAATGTAGAAGTTGCTTGTGGGATTCCCATGTTGATGCAGGGTTACAATCTGGAAGATGTTGCCCGTGGGATTGACGAAATGATGATTCGTCAACCCGTGGGAGTGACCGCAATCATCGCTCCGTTTAATTTCCCTGGAATGATTCCCTTCTGGTTTTTGCCCTACGCGATCGCTTGTGGCAATACAACCATTCTTAAGCCTTCTGAAAAAGTCCCTTTGACGATGCAAAAGGTCTTTGAATTACTAGAAAAGACAGGATTGCCCAAAGGCGTCGTCAATTTGGTGAATGGGGCGAAGGAAGTAGTCGATGCAATCTTAGAACATCCCACAATCCGCGCCATTAGTTTTGTCGGTTCTTCACCCGTTGCCCAATATGTCTACAGTAAAGCCGCCGTCTTTGGGAAACGAGTGCAATGTCAGGGAGGCGCGAAAAATCCCATCATTGTCCTGCCAGATGCGGATATGGAAATGACGACTCGAATTACCGCCGATAGTGCTTTTGGCTGTGCTGGACAGCGCTGTTTAGCGGCTTCTGTGGCTGTGACGGTGGGAGAAGCACGGCACACTTTTACCGAAGCGATCGCAAATGCGGCACAAACACGAGTCGTTGGCTATGGCTTGGATGAGAATGTCCAAATGGGTCCTGTAATTACCCGTCAAAGCCAAGCTCGAATTGAGCAATTAATTCAACAAGGAGCTGATGAAGGTGCGACGGTATTAGTAGACGGACGCAGCGCTAAGATTCCCGGTTACGAACAGGGAAACTTTGTGCGACCGACAATCTTGCAAAATGTCAACCCAAAAAGCGAATTAGCTCGTACAGAAATCTTTGGTCCGGTGTTAGGAGTGATGCATCTAGAGACGATTGAGGATGCGATCGCACTAGTCAATAGCGGTCAGTGGGGAAATATGGCTTGTTTATTTACTAGCAGTGGTGCGGCGGCGCGGCAGTTTCGGTATGAAGCAGAAGCTGGCAATATTGGCATCAATATAGGAGTCGCTGCACCGATGGCGTTCTTTCCGTTTAGTGGTTGGAAAGACAGCTTCTACGGCGATTTACACGGTCAAGGGAAAGACGCTGTGCAGTTCTTTACCCAAACAAAAGTTGTAGTAGAACGCTGGCCTAAAACGTGGTCGCGTCAGTTTTAGTATCTAATGCAATACATTGTCTTTCACAATAAAAACCTTACCCCCCCAACTCCTCTCCTTCAAAGGAACGGCAAGCCGTAAAACCTTTAGCATTTTCCCCTCTCCGTTAACGGAGAGGGGTAGGGGTGAGGTTCTTTGGGATTTTATCGATTAAACCGCCACATCAGGACGGCGCAGTTGACGCCATAAGATTAATAACCCTAACGCGATCGCAAATCCAACCGCTGTCACAGCAATCAAAGGTTGACTGGCTTGACGAACCGCGATCGCTACGAATGCCCAGATAATGACGGAGGGATAGGCAACATCCGCCCGTTTTAGGGTAATCGTAGCAGCGATCGCTGCCGCTACAACCAGCAGAATTACCGTCCATATTTGAGGACTGATGCCCCAACCATTCCAACCCAAATAGTCAAGCGTACTTGCCACATTCACAATCGCCGCAACACTAATCCAGCCTAGATAGATGCTCAAGGGAATGTGAACGAACCATTTTTGTGCCCTTGAAACTCTTTCTAATCCAATCCCCAACCGCAGATAAAGCCCAATCAGGGGCAGTAATATGAACAGCATTGCCACAACTGAGAGTGTAAACAGTTGGTACTCGAAAAGGAACACCCAGGCGATTTGTGCAATACTCGCAAGTACCAGAAAATACCCTTCTCGACGCAGATAGGGATTTTGTCTTTGGGTGGGTAAAATTTGATAGACTGCAAAACTAATCAAACCTAAATAAATGACGCCCCAGATCGCAAAAGCATAGTTAGCGGGGATGATGGGGACTTCACTGAAGAAGCGATTAGAAATTTCCCCAATTGTCAATCCATTGGGAGGAGCAACATTTGCATAGACATTGATCGCAAATGCGGCAAGAATCGCGATGAAGTTAGCTACTGACCGGAGGAAATCTGAGTCGAAGCGCTGATTGACAGATTTCATATTGTTATCGCCTCTGTTTCAAGGCTTTTCAAAATAAAAAATTGTGGCACTGGTTTGCTAAAGAGTGAGAACTGTTCAAACCACTGCCAATTCTAGGTTAGACAAGCTCATCACGCTTTAAGGAACCAGTGCCACGAACGCACCAACCCGCTTAAGAGCATACCGGGTAAGGATAGTGATTTCTGCTAGCGATCGCTAGCAGACAGAATTTCTATTTCAAGCGTTCGTCATTACAGGACAAGTAACGTTCGTCCCGCCTAGTCCACAATACCCATTTGGGTTTTTGGCGAGGTACTGCTGATGATAGGCTTCTGCGTAATAGAACTCAGGAGCATCCAGAATCTCAGTGGAAATTTCCCCATACCCGGCGGTTTTCAGGGCTTGCTGATAAGCGTCTCTTGAGGCTTCAGCCAGCTTCTTCTGGCTGTCTGAATACGCATAAATTCCGGAACGGTATTGGGTGCCGACATCATTGCCTTGACGCATTCCTTGGGTAGGATTGTGGCTTTCCCAGAAGAGTTTCAGGAGTGTTTCGTAACTAATTTCTTTCGGGTCAAACACAACGAAAACTACTTCATTGTGTCCCGTCATGCCCGTACAAACCTCGTGATAAGTGGGGTTTGGCGTGACTCCTGCTGCATAGCCAACTGCGGTGGTGAAAACTCCAGGTTGCTTCCAGAATATGCGCTCTGCTCCCCAGAAACACCCCAAGCCAAACATCGCCATCTCCATCCCATCGGGAAAAGGAGGTTTCAGCGGATTACCGTTTACGTAGTGAGTAGCGGGGACTTGCATGGGTTCTGCCCGTCCCGGCAATGCTTGCTCGATCGTGGGCAGACTTTGCTTTTTACCAAATCCGAATAGCGCCATTGATTCTGACTCTGTTTTCTGATAAACGTTTTAACCTTATTTCATATTGTAAAGATTTTGGCATCCCCTGAAGAGCGGGAAGGAGGTAGGGTTAGCCGGAACCTCACCCCCCAACCCCCTCGACATTCACGGAGAGGCGGCTATTTCTTTGCCTTTTTGTTGAGCTAAACGTTGAGCTAAACGGGGCTAGCTTCTCCTCTCCCTGCTTACGGGGTAAGGTCAAATAGGATATATCGCTGCTTCCTAACCGTGGATGCTGCCATCGGGTAGGATGGCTCCTGCTAAGTTCGCTCCAGTCAGTTTAACCAGGACTCGGTCTTGCGACCCAACCTTAGCTCCCCTCAAATCGGCTCCCCTTAAATCGGCTCCACTGAGGTCGGCTCCAATTAAGTTAGCTTCTCGCAAGTTAGCGTTGTTTAGCTTCGCTTGCAACAGGTTGGCTCTAAAAAGATTCGCTTTTTCCAGGTTGGCTCCCTGAAGATTCACTTTATGCAGGAAGGCATCGCTTAAGTTGGCGTTGCTGAGGTTGGCATTGCTCAAATTTCTTCCAGACAAGTCCTTTTCTTTGAGATTAGCTCCGCTCAAGTTGGCTCCGCTCAAGTCGGACTGCTGCTTAGGAGCCTGATGGTGAGATTGAGGGGGAGATTGAGGGGGAGATTGAGGCGGTGATTGATAGGAGTAACTAGATTGATAATAAGAACTCGGTGGATGAGCGCGATCGCGTGCCGGAGGGTCGGGATTTCGATTCTTTTCGCCGGGTCGAACTGAGCGCAAGCGATCGCGTGCCTGATTAATCTCTTTCAGCTTTTCTTGAGCTTTTTGCTGTAACCGAGGATTATCTTTTGGGATGCGATCGGGGTGCCAAATAAAAGCCAAATCCCTATAAGCCTGGTTCACTTCATCAAGTGAGGCTCCAGGCTCTAATCCCAGCACTTTGTAGTATCGATCTAGATCGCTCATTATCACTACCCTAGCAGGCGTTGCCGGTTGAACGAATGCTTCTTTCGGAGTGAAGTAATGAGATCCCGAAACCTCTAGGGGCGATCGCGCTCCTGTTGCCCATCCCATCAAATCATCGCGGTTTGCAACGCTTTAACACATCCTCTGCGATCTGCTGCCATTCTTGGTTTAGGTCTTCTTTAAACTCTGGTCGTCCGGTGTGCCGATACCAGTAACGGGCATTGCTTTTGTCGCCTTCTTTCCGATGTAGGTAGGCGTGAACCCAAGCGCTGTCAGCATCACTGGCATTTTGCACAATTTGATGAGCTTTGTCCCAATCTCCTTTTTTGTCGTACCACAGTGCCTGCAATGCTTGAGGTAGAGACTCCGGGCATCTTTCCTGTTCGATCAACTGTGTAAATTCATCTAGTCTCATAATCTGCTCCCGGATTGTTTAAGGAAAGGCACAGACTAAAAATGATTATAGAGATTTGGTCGAATCAACTAAGTAAGGACTTCCGTTCCAATACTTAGATTACTAAGAATTTCTGGTCGCTTGGGTTGCAATCGGTCAAAATCTGAACCGAAATGTATTGAGTCAAATCTGTGCTGGGGTGCCAGTGCTACTCGTTGGCGCTGACCTCCAGAGAGTTGAAAGGGATAGCGATCGCCCATTCCGTTCAATTGCACCAACTCTAGTAGTTGTTCTACTCGCGCTTGGGTTCTCGCTTTCAGCACATTGCGAATTTGTAGACAAAAGGCTCTCGCTCTCACGCTCAAGTGCGTCAGAGCGAGTATAGTGCTGCAACACAAACCCGACCCGCCATCTTAGACGCTTGTAAGGGCCAAACTGCTTGGGTACGTTTTCAACAACAATTCTCACGACAAGTGTACCTTTCGATATAAACTACGGTTTATCGATTCCATTACCGTAGTTTGGCACTCCGCTTAATCATCTGAGTACAAAAATATTAAAGATTGGGGAACTAGCAAATGGCGAGGGGTTCAAGTTGCCGAGTTATCAGAACCGACACCTCTCTAATGGCAGATTTGTCAAATGTTAGACCTGCTGACTCGATATAAAGTGAGATTATTTGAGATTGAGTACATCTACGAAAGTTCGCTGATAGTTTAGTAAATTTGCCATTTACCCCTCGACCATGAAAAAATTTAAAGCTCTTCCCAATGGCGGTAAACTAATTTTATTTTTATTATTAGTCGTGATTTCCCTTACTCCTGTTGTGATTGTAGATGCTGGAGAACGGGGTGTATTAATGCAGTTTGGTAAAGTGCAGCCGAGAGTATTAGACGAAGGAATACACTTCATTATTCCTATCGTTAATACCGTCCAGAAATTGAGCGTTCGAGTACAAAAACAGGAAAGTTCTGCTGAAGCTTCCTCGAAGGATCTTCAGGATGTTTTCACGGATGTAGCTCTCAACTGGCACATTATTCCAGAGGAAGCGAATGCTATTTATCAACAAATTGGGAACGAGAACCTAGTTATCGAAAAAATTATAAATCCAGCAGTAGAAGAAGTATTAAAAGCAGTAATGGCACAGTACACTGCTGAAGAAATTATTACAAAGCGAGGAGAAGTAAAAGCGGGCGTAGACGATTCATTAACTACACGACTGGCTAGTTATCACATTGGAGTTGATGATATCTCCCTAGTCCATGTCCACTTTTCCAAGCGATTTAGCAATGCTGTGGAGGCGAAACAGATTGCCGAACAGGATGCAAAACGTGCAGGCTTTATAACTTTAAAAACATTGCAGCAGGCAGAAGCACAGGTTAATTTAGCCAGAGGAGAAGCAGAAGCGGATAGGGTGTTACGTGAAAATTTAACTCCAGAATTATTGCAAAGGCAAGCAATAGAGAAATGGGATGGAAAGCTGCCGCTAATTGTCGAAGACTCTACAAAATTGTTGGATTTAAGTAAATTTGTAAAACCTAACTAAAATTGGTTAAAATATTGTAGATAGTGTTGTGGATATTAACATTTTTTCAAAAGCAATTGAAACTTGAGTCTGAAACCGTTGTTGATGCTTCAGTTTCAAGACAGGCTGGGCAATTTCCAGTTTCGTTTTCGCTCTTTTTCTATCATCTACCACGTTAACTGCGTGCAGTGTAGAGAGTTGTAGTTCTTTTTGCACCATTAATTCTGGAATGGCGGCTGCACCGACGCCGCCTTCTACCACTGCCTTCACCATCTCGCTACTGTTCAATACTAAAACTACATTGAACCGGGTAGGAGCGATTCCCCAATTTTGTAAGGCTTGCTCAAACATTTGCTGCGCTCCGGAGCCTGCCTCTCGCATTACCCAACTGGTTGTAGAAAGTTCTGTTAGAGAAATCTCAGCAAGCCCAAACCAGGGGTGAGACTTTCCCACGACAATTTGTAAGCGATCGCTCCCTACTCTCTCTTGCTCTAAGCAACTCTGTAGGGATGGTTTCACTTCTCCTGTGATTAAACCTAAATCAAATAGTCCCGTTGCTGTCCCTTCGCAAATTTCTTCTGCATTGCCCAGAGTACAGTTAACAAAAATGCCAGGATATTGGGTTTTAAATTGACTAATTTTGTTGGGTAGCCAGTAGTTGCCAATCGTGAGACTCGCACCCAATTTCAACTCGCCCCGTTGTAAATTGTTTAATTCGCGCAAACCTCGCTCAGTCAAAGCCACCTGATCGAGAATCTTCTTTGCTTCCACCTGTAGCAGCTTTCCCGCCTCCGCGATCTCGATGTGGCGACCAACGCGATGGAACAGTTTCACGCTGTATTGCTGTTCCAAGCTTTGGATCGCGGCACTAACCGCAGGTTGGGTAATATACAGTTCTTCCGCCGCACGGGTAAAGTGCAGATGTTCTGCCACCGCTAGAAAAATTCGTAATTGTTCAAATGTCATCTCTACTTTTTAAGGCTCCTTAAGCACCTCTAGCTGTCTATATCAAGCTATCAATCACTTTAAGTTATCCTTTCAACAAAAAAAAGTATTTGCTTTTATTAATTTGGCTGCGTAGATTGAAAACATATATTCATTGCAATCAAGCCTTACCCAGACAAAGCCTAGCGGTTAGATTCGGCTAGCCGCACCGAATTGGCAAATCTGTATGAAGGGAGTCTCTAAATGACGAGTGAAAGACGACTAAATCAAAGCGATCGCGGCTTAAAGCCAAACTGTCTTCCCTTTGGAGAAGTTCTTGCTCAATCCTTTGCGGTCATTGCACCCACAACAATACCCGCCTCAAATATAGGATTGATCGTCGTACTTTCCGGCAATGGCACCTGGCTAAGTTTTCTCATCGGCATGATTGGTTTAGTGCTGGTTAGTATTAACATCAATCAATTTGCCAGCCGCTCGGCTTCTCCCGGTTCGCTCTACTCTTACATCGTCAAAGGATTAGGCCCGACAGCAGGTGTAATTTGCGGTTGGAGTTTGGTTCTGGCTTACTTGTTTACAGGAATGTCAGTGTTGTGCGGCTTTGCCAACTTTAGCAGTATCTTGATTGGTCACTTGGGCATTCATCCCTCGACGATTACGCTGCTGGCACTCGGTGCAGGGGTTGCCTGGTATGCAGCATATAAAGATATCCAGCTATCAGCAATGGCGATGCTGTGGATGGAGGGAGCCTCTCTGCTCCTGATTGCCGTCTTGGGGATCATCATCTGGGCGCACAAAGGCTTTGCGTTAGATATGTCCCAATTGACTTTGCAAGGCGTAACTCCAGGTAGCGTCGCAATGGGGCTTGTCATGGTGATGTTTAGTTTCTCTGGCTTTGAAAGTGCTACATCTCTGGGTGATGAAGCAAAAAACCCATTGAAAACGATCCCCAGAGCAGTTTTGGGGAGTACTACCCTGGCTGGTCTATTCTTCATTTCGATGACTTACATTGAGGTGCTGGGTTTTAGTGGTACTGGAGTTTCCATTACCACTACGGAAGAACCGCTGGGTTTTCTAGCGCAACAGGCGGGAGTTGGTTTTTTAGGAACCTTGGTCGCCTTCAGTGCCCTGTTTAGCTTCTTTGCCTGTGTCCTTGGTAGTATCAACCCAGCAGCCAGAGTCTTCTTTACGATGGCTCGTCACGGCTTATTCCCCTCTTCGTTGGGTTTATCTCACTCATCGAACCGGACACCGCACATTGCCGTTACGCTGTGTTCGCTGATTGTATTTCTTGTGCCTGCTTCGATGTCCCTGTTTCATGTGAAGCTGTTTGACAGCATGGGTTACTTGGGCGCGATCTGTAGCTACGGGTTTTTAACGGTTTATACCTTGATTTCGATCGCTGCACCCGTTTACCTGCACAAGATTAGAAAACTCCGCCTACACCATGTAGTGTTCTCAGTTCTCGCAGTTGGGTTTATGATGATTCCCGTTCTCGGAAGTGTGGGAATTCCCGGTAGCAGTCTTTTCCCAATTCCCGCAGCCCCTTACGATGCGTTTCCTTACCTGTTTTTGATGTACCTGATGGTTACTTGCGGATGGTTTGTCATCCAAAGATTCCGCTCTCCAGAAATTGTCAGTTCAATGGAGCGAGGGATTGAAGAGATTCATGCAAAATTTGCGACACCTAGTTCGGTGGTGATACCAGAGGCGATCGCAGATGATGAATTCTGAAGCTAGTTTGTACAACGCATCTACAAACCTTAAGGACACGCAAAAATGAGCGAAATAATCACGGCAATCCCCCTTGGATTAACTGCCTTCACAGCCACCAACCTTGATGACATCGTGATTTTATTGCTGTTTTTCTCGCAGGTGAATGCGGTATTCCGACGTCGCCATATTGTGGCTGGTCAGTATCTGGGTTTTGGTGCATTAGTCCTTGCTAGCCTTCCCAGTTTTTTTGGTACCCTAATATTACCGCGCCCTTGGATTGGTTTGTTAGGCATTCTCCCGATTGCAATTGGAATCAGTCGCTTACTCAATCAAGACACGGATGAATCGGAAGGCGAGGAAAAAGTAGAACCACCTGAGAAATCTTGGTTTACCAGTTTTTTATCTCCACAAACTTATAGCGTAGCAGCCGTTACATTTGCGAATGGGGGTGACAACATCGGTATCTATGTGCCGTTGTTTGCGAGTAGTAGCTGGGAGGGTCTTCTGGCGATTCTGGGGGTATTCTTCTCGCTGGTGGGAGTTTGGTGCTACACCGCTTACCAATTAACCCGTTTACCTGCGATCGCTCAAACCCTGACTCGCTATGGCAATCAACTCGTTCCCTTTGTTTTAATTGGGTTGGGTGTTTTAATTCTAGTAGACAGTCACACACTGGAAAATCGTGGCTTGCTCGTACTGACTTTAGTCACAAGTTGTCTCTGTTTGCTGACTCTTGGCAGAAGTAATGAGCAAGTGTCTGAGGCGGAAATTTGCTCAACGCCTGAAGTGGAGAAAAATTGAGGAGGTTGCGATCGCTGTGTCATGAGTTGGTTTGCACAAGCAATAATTGCCGGGGTCACATCCTTTGTGGCAACTAACATTGATGACATTGTGATCTTGATGCTATTCTTCGCCCAGGTAAATTCTACCTTCCGCACCAGACATATTGTTGTAGGTAAGTATCTTGGATTCACAGTATTAATTGCCGCCAGTCTTCCGGGTTTCTTTGGTGGCTTAATTCTGCCAAAAGCTTGGATTGGCTTACTAGGTCTGGTTCCCATTGTTATTGGAGTGAATCACTTAGTCAATTGGGAAAAAGATGAAAACGAAGTCCAGACAGTATCAGATGAATTCAATAGCTCAAAAGCTAGTTCCTCAGTGATGTCAACTCTCGCTAGTTTTCTTACTCCTCAGACTTATCACGTCGCAGCTGTTACATTTGCTAATGGGGGTGACAATATCGGGATATATGTACCGTTGTTCGCTAGTAGCAATCTGGCTAGTTTGGGAGTAATTTTAAGCGTATTTTTTGTGTTGGTTGGAGTTTGGTGTTATGTCGCCTACCAATTAACCCGCCATTCGGTTGTTGCTCACCTTTTCACTCGCTACGGTAAGAGAATCGTCCCATTTGTGTTAATTGGCTTAGGAATTTTTATTCTGGTTGAAAGCGGTAGCTATCAACTCTTACCGTCGTTCCAATAAGTGTCAGTTTTACCTTGGCAGACCCTTTACCAGTATCTGCAATTTAATAAAAACCTTTTTTGCTAAAGGTCTACCCTTAAAAATTTTCCAACCATAAACCCAAACATCGAGTTGGAAAAACTCGGAATCTCGCAAGGAGAAAGTTCATGAAACTGTTCAAAATCGCTCTGGTAGTATTAGTATTTCTGGTCAATTTGGCGATCGCTCAACCTTCTTTGGCAGACAGACCGAAACTTACCCTGAGTCCTGACTACACAGAGGTAACTCAATCTCTTGACAGCCTCTTAAAAGCAAAAGACGCACCAAATCAATCCGATTATACACCTGAGGAAATTCAGCAGAAGCTCGGTGAGTTGCAACTGCAAAAATATATCTTAGAGACAGCAGCAGACTGGGGACAGTGCCGCAATGAAACTGGAAAAACGTTGGCGGTCTATGCTCATAAACCCAATAAATCTAACTTTTCCGAAGCAAGTACTCTCTACTACTTGGGAAATGGCAAAGTCACGGACGATGATTGGAACTGTGATGGCGTTTACTTGCCAAGTGGTGTCAAAGTAGCTGGCTTAACTCCTGGTGACACCCAAGGGCAAAATTTAGGGGAGCCTGTAGCTCTCAAAATAGTGGCTGGAACCCAATTAGTCGCTAAAACCAATCCAGAAACTGGTGCAGTTGAATTCAACGTTCCTGCTGCGAAAGTTTTCAAAGCAGGTGAGGGTACATGGTCTGTTCCTAACTTGTCGTCAGCAGATGTGGAAGCGCAAACTCCTAACGCACCAATCGAGGATTAAATTTTTCACGCCAGCGAAAGCACTTTAAGTGTTTTTCCTCTAAAGAGTAACAGGATGACAGCCAGGGTATGAAAAGCTACCAAAAGTAAACGGTTGAACAGCTATCATTCTCTGGCTAATAGACTTCATAAAATTTTTCGGAATATCGGGTTCCGGATCAAAGTGCTTCTGAAGGGATAAAGCTTGTTTTGTTTGTACATCTAAACTGATAATTGAGGGTAGTATTTTGTGCAGCTATTGTTTATGTTTAAGCCGATAAATGGGAGTACAGAAAAATTAGAGACGCCGAAACGACGGACTTCTGAGCGAGTGCGGGATCATTTGGCAAACGAACGCACCTACTTAGCATGGATGCGGAGTGCGATCGCGCTAATGGGATTTGGCGTTCTGATCGTCCGCCTTCGTCTCCTCCGTCCACCCCTTGCGCCTCAACCCCCTGGTAGTGGGTGGAAGTTAGGATTAGTGTTCTCCTTAGTTGGTTTGGTAACGGTATTGCTGTCAACCCAGCACTACTTCGCGGTTCGTCATGACATTGACGAGGATACATACGAACCGGCGGATCGCTGGGTGATTCTGTTTAGCCTTGCCGTACTCACCTTGGGAGCTGGGGTTATCTACTACGTCTTCACAGTTCCAGTTGAATCATTAAGTAATGTCATACTTGATTAACTGAGATTATTATTTAAGTAACCCTGAAGAGAGCCTACCTTTAAAAGTCATTTTTAGAGGTTTTATAACGCATATAAACGCAGAGATAGGGCGTTAGACCTAGCTACAGGCTACGCAGATATGTTGCACCGTCAATTATTTTTAGGGTAGGCTGCAATGTGTCAGCAATGCGCTTTTTATAAGCATTTTCGGATAATCTTTTCACTTCAACGCATAAGAAAGTAATGATTAAAGATTGGAGATTTTGTGAGCAAAATAAGTTTGGATAAATCTACACTTAGTAATAGTAAATTGACGACCACTTGTTTAATTGTTGGTATAGAAATAATTATTGGTTTACTAAGTGGTCTAACTTTTATTGCACTTGGGGCAGGTGGAGGGTCTTGGATACTTGGGGGTATTGCTGCTGGTGCCTTGGTCTTTTATTTTTATCGTCGATATAACAATCAAGCTAAGCCTAATCGCAACTCAAGGAAATTTGGACAAATTATTGTTGGTCTTACTGTAGGATTTTCTCTTAAGCAAAGTAATCTAATAACTATTTATTCCCAATTACATATTTTTCTACTTTTAGCATTATTTTTAATGTTTTGTGGTGGAATTATTGGTTATATATATTCACGCATTGAAAAAACAGATTTGCTAACTGCCATGCTTGCTACGGTTCCCGGAAATATAGGAATCATGGCAAGTATAGCAGCAGACTATGGTAGAAATATTTCACTTGTTTCTCTCGTTCAGTTAATACGCTTTACGGCAATTATTATTGTTATACCGCTTGTTGCTAATGTTTCTAACGCACATGACATCAAGGCGATAATTCATTCCGTTACTGAAAATTTATTTGTCATAAATTTTAACTACTTATTTTTACTATTTTTGTTACTTTTTGTAACATTATTGGCAGTTAAAATAGGCAGTTATTTAAAAATCCCTGTTGCTGGTTTCTTGTGTTCAATAATAGTCGGGGTTGGTTTTGATTCGTTGCTAGATTCACTGCCATTTTTATCTCATATCGATTTTAATCTACCCCCTTTATTTAATTTAATTGGTCAAATTCTACTGGGAATTACAATCGGTGAATATTGGGGAATGAACCCAAAGCTGGGAAAGCTTACAGTAGCGTATGCCTCGGTTCCTGTAGCCATGACCTTTTTGGCAGGATTCATCTCAGCAGGAATTGCTACGTTGATCTCGCCCTGGGACTGGCTAACGTGTTTGCTTGTAACATCTCCAGGTGGCTCGCCAGAAATGATATTAATCTCTCTAGCGTTGCATCACAATGTTGAGATTGTAACCGCAGGTCATCTAGTTCGGCTAATGACGATTAATCTGTGTCTTCCAGCTTTGGTGTCTTTCATTTGCTATCTAGAACGCCGTTCTACAAAAAATCAAGATGGCGCAGCAGATCAGCTTAAAACGATATCGCCTAAATCAGCAATGCCATAATTTCTTTACGATGGTATTAACCTTGGGCTTGTTAACCTTGAGCTATTGATTCCTCTTCATCCACAGTTAGCTCATCCTCAGGAATAGTACTCGGTTTAGTTAAATGTGGTTGGATTAGCAGACTAACGCCAATTGTCCAAGCAATTGAAACCATCCATCCTGCCAAAATATCACTGGGAAAATGAACCCCCAAATATATTCGCGTCCAACCGATCGCTAATACGAATACGCTCCCCACAGCCAGCACTAACCAGCACCAATTACTATTCCAGGTCAAAATGACTAAAGCAGCTATCAAGGTCATACTGGACATTGCATGACCGCTGGGAAATGCGTAATCAAACTCTGGAGAGATTGACTCCCAGAGGTTAGGACGCACTCGATGCAGCAACAGTTTTGCAGTGCGATTAATTAAAATGCTCCCTAGTAGAGTCGTCAGTAAATAGGCGAGCGATCGCCACTTTTTAAGGCGCAGCAACACTAACGAGATTACAGTAGCAACTGGAAATACTCCCCAAAATACTCCGAACTTGGTTAAAGTTGCTGCAAAAACGTCTAGTTGTGGCTGTGCTATCTTGTGAACTGCTAGTAGGAGTGTTTCATCCCAGGGAAGACCGCCTTGATTCTGCAATACTACTAATGCAAGTTCCTCAAAAACCAGCATGGGTAAACAGACTCCTATCAATAGGAGTAGCAAAGAACGCCAATAAGCAACGAGCAGCTTTTCGAGAAAACTTAGGAAAGATGAAGACAGCTTCCAAAAATTAGAACTAAACATTCACCAAAAAATGCTTAAAATGTGTACAAACCGAAATTTTTCTTTATTTTTTAAAAAAAAGTAGCACCCTGATGGGGGAATATCTTTGCTATCAGATATTAAATCAAACTCAGATCACGCTTGATAAACTAACTTCCAACTTACCCCTGCTAAAATCACATAAATTACCAGCCGAAGCGCGCCTTGAGGAGTAACCTTGCAGAGTTTAGCCCCTAGCAAAACCCCTGGTACTGTCCCTAACCAAATTGGCAATACTAAACTCCAATTGACTGTCCCAAGGCAGAGGTGTCCAAGGGAAGTAAACACCAATAAAATCGCTGCCTGTGAAATATCTGTGCCTACCAATTTACGCGCGTCGAGGCGAAAAAAGGTAATCAACACAATTGCAAACATCGCACCAGACGACACGCTAGTTAATCCTACCAGACAGCCTAAAAATGCTCCTACACTGAGGGTCGAAATTCGACCCATCTGAGTGTTTAAATCAAACTTAGGCGGTTCAGGTAACTGCAACTTCGGGAAAAAAGTTTTCAGCGACAATTGTGCGAGTCCCAACAAAGTGACAAGCAGGATCATAAACCCGATCGCACGTAGCAGAATGTAATCTAGGTCTAAGGTTGCATTAAGCTTAATCAGGTATAAAATCCCTACTCCGGTTAGTGAGCCAGGAACACTTCCCCAAGCCAGCCATTTGATAACTTGCAGGTCAAGCGTTTGCTGTTTCCAGTGTTTAAAGCCGCCGATCACCTTCATCAATGTGGCAGCTACTACATCGGAACTGACTGCGATCGCAGGTGGAACGTGGAACACAAAAATCAACATCGGAGTGATCAGAGATGCTCCACCGATTCCCGTTAAACCCACAATGATACCCACGACAAAACTGAGGAACGGTAGTAATAGATAGTCCATACTGCTGTCCTGATACAGGCGATTAAAATGCTGAATCTCTAACTAAAAGTAAACTTTGACATTAGTGCTAGCGGCGATTAAGCAACATTCGCCGCCCATAAATCCCCCTTAGCCACCGGGGAATAAGACAGGAGCATCGAGAATCTTAAACTGTATCAATGCCAGAATGACCAGAGTGTAAGCGGTTGAGGAGACTACACCTGTCAATAACTCTTTTTTCAAGTTACGCTCTGTGGGTTCCTTGCTAAAAACATCCACAGCCCCTACTTGCATCAAGAGAATTCCCGCAATGTTAGAGAGCCAGTACCCGACGATTGAGCAAGGCAGAAGTAAATCTGGGGAAAGCCAACTACAGATATACCCAAAAAAATAAGCAATTGGCAGATTGAAAAACAGGTCATTCCACCAACATAGTGGTGACAGCATATATCCAATGACCAGAAGGAATCCGCCTCTGAGCTTTTTGAACCAACCTTCCTGGAAACTTTGTTGAGCCGCTGGTTGCAAATGCTCAGGAGTTACTTGCCCTGCGAGGGTCAGCTCACTACTGGGTCTTTTAGCGTTGTCCATGCAAAATCCACTATCCCGCTAGAGTTACCGTAGTTTCAATTTAATCTGATACGGATCAAAAGTCTAGTGCGGAAGGGACAACGCTTTAGTTTTTTTTGAAATATCTAACTATGGTGTGAAACCTGCAAGGCTCTCCAAAGCTCTTGAAACCCTTAGAAGAGTCATCGGTTGGCTTGAGGCGGGAGCAAAACTAAACGAAATACAGGCTGCTGTTGGGTTTCACTCTGTTCAACCCAACCTACCCGGAATGATTTGTCAGGCAGCCAGGACGTGAAAGTGAGGCTTGTTAGCGTAGCAGGACGTAGTCGAGAGTCGTTAGTTAAGTAGTTAAACTAAGCCGGGTTGTCGTCAACCCGACTTGTCTTCAAAACCGGACTTTAAACTTTCGCTTCCTCCGACTCCTCAGGGGAGCTTCGGCTGGTCATGCACACTACTAGCCGAAGCTCCCAATCGTCGAAGGGCTGTTTTCACATCATGGCAATGTCGGTGAAGTAGCTGTAGATTCTCAGGGGTATCGTTACTCCCTCTGTTTTTAGGGATGATATGGTCAGTGTCCAGCAAGTCTCCATCCTTGAAGGACAATCCGCTCCTGCACCTACTATCAAGCTAACTACCTGGTTTAGGCATCCACCTAATCCCCAAATCAACGACAAAATCACTCGACTTTGAACCGAGAACCCGATCGATCGAGGCGATAAACTAAGGTTTTCCCGTTGCCATCCACAGCGACTCGCCAACCTGCGACCATTGCTTGAGCGCAGCTATTTTCCGTACCAGGCAAATCAAAACAGGTATTTGACCACATCTGACTTCGACCTTCGAGGATGTATAACTGAGAAGTTGGTACTTTTAATTGCTTACTAGCATCCTGCAATACCACCTTGGCAATGGAATTCGGTAAAGAGTCTTTGCGTGGGGGCATATCGCCTATTGCTTCCGTCCTAATTTGCTCAGCAGATTTATCAGTACGATAGACCTGATATTGCTTCGGTTTGCCTTCCACCGTTACCTGCCAACCTGGTGTCTGAGCGCTCATGCACCGCTCTACAGGACTTGGAAGATCTAAACAGCCATTAGACCAAGTTTGCTGTTGAGTTTGTGTAATCAAAAGTTGGGAGATTGGTAAGGTTAAATGCTCGGATGCTAACTTTAAAACTTGCTCAGCAACCGCAGGAGGTAATTTTTTCGCCTCGTTTGGCTGGCTCTCCCTTTGATAAAGCTGAACCTGGGAACCCACTTTGTCAGTATTATAAATCCAGCGTTTTTGCCCGCTTTCTACGGTGACTTGCCAGCCCTCCACGACAACTGGATCGCAGGGATGGGGAAAAGTCGAAACTTCGCAACCATACGCCCACCCTG
Source organism: Trichocoleus sp. AS-A1 (assembly GCF_039962015.1). Lineage (NCBI taxonomy): Bacteria > Bacillati > Cyanobacteriota > Cyanophyceae > Leptolyngbyales > Trichocoleusaceae > Trichocoleus > Trichocoleus sp. AS-A1. Next base: position 39,503 of record NZ_JAMPKG010000044.1, read on the forward strand.
TCTGCTTCGCATTCACAATGCGTCCGGTGTTCGCCGGAAGTCCCCAGTTTTGGGTGGCATCTTGCAAAACGGCACTGACAACAGATTTAGGCAATTTGGCATCAACGATGCTGCTAGCAGCTTCATTTAATCTGATCCGGGAGCCGTTGCGATCGCTTCGATAAACTAAGCTTTGTTGCCTAGCTTTTACAGTGACTTCCCACGCAGGCATATTAATTTTGGTGCAGCCTTCAGCCGGACGCGGCAGATTTAAACAACCGTTGGTGTAAATCTGTTCATACTTAATGATGCGTAGTTGCGACGCTTGTAATCCCGTGCGTTGAGATGCTATTCGCAAAATGGCATTGGCAACGGAAGACGGTAACTTTTCTTTCTTAGATACTTGTTTGACGGGATCGGCAACAGCAGCTTCTTTTAAGGTTAAAGCAGTACATAAAGATAAAGATAAGCTGCTAGTCAATAAAATTAAAGTAGCGATCGCCCATTTTTTAGGGTCTTTCTTTTGAGTCATTTTTTCCATAATTAATGCTGCTCCAAGCCTAAGAAAATTAAAATTTAGAATTTCAATGCTTGCTTGAAATTTCTATAATTATTTGAGACGTGCCTGAAAAAACTATGTTCCAAATTGAGTTTTATCTGATTTGTAGAGGCGCGTGCCATTTTGCGTTTCTATATTTTGAACGCATTTAACGCAATTTATAAAAAGTTAAAACTAAAATCGGATTGCCAGAACCAAAATTTCTAATTTCTCGGGGAAATTTGCTCCTATTTTTATATAGCGGTTCTCAGTTGGATGGCATACAGTAAGGGAGTAGCCCAGCCTGCCAGACAATCGCCGATCATGAAAGCCTACTCGCTTGACCTACGCCAAAAAGTGATTGATGCCT
>NZ_JAMPKG010000045.1:0-39824 GCF_039962015.1 Trichocoleus sp. AS-A1
ATCGACAGAGCAAAAAAGTTCTTCTAGACTAAGCATGGGACGAGCCTGTAAAGCTGTTGTGTGATGACTTTTAGCTTACTCGCTTGTCCCCTCCTTATCCCGAACTCAGGTTAGTATCAGCAACTAGACAACGAGGGCTAGAAGCGTTATCCACTTTCTAGCCCTCATTTTCATGTTCACTCAGTCTTTATGAACGTAAATCTTCTCTAAAACCTAGCTAGCTTTGCGGCTTCGATACCGACGAATTGTCATCAACGATCCAGCTACCAATCCCAAGCCAGCAAGCGTGGCTGGTTCAGGAACTTTTTGTTCTCTAGCCATTACTTTAAAGTCTGGGCCATTGTAACTCGCGTCTGCTGTCACTCGGATACCTGCTAGAGAAGTAATTCCCAATTGCGCTAGGCTAACTCCCCAAGAACCAACCGCTTGACTTCCACTAATTTCCATTGTGTCAATGCTATAACCTGCGGCAAACTGATCGGTTCGCTTGAGTTTTAGAAAATTACCAATGAGGTTGCCAGCTTTGTCAATTGCTTGAATACCTAGATCGCTGTTCTTGCCTCGTTCCCAGAAAAAGAGGTTGTCTAATCCTGTCTTATCTGCACGAACTAGGTTATTGAAGAAAAGGTTGATACTAAAGGAACCTTTATCCTCAGTATCAATAATGTTGTTGAGGTTTTGGTTACCTAGATAAGTAGCAATATCAGTATTGGTTGGGTTCTTAATTCCAGATACTTCAACACCGTTTGGCTTACTAGCTTTATCGCCTTTCTCTGTGCTAGCAGCCCCCGTATTATTGTTGTAACCACCGGCTTCTGGATTGGCAGTTTCTCCCTTCTTGCCTGTGAGAGTAATAGCAGTATTGGAGATTATTTTAGCCTCTTTAACCAGATTAAAACTATCAATTGTGACTTTATTCTGAGTAATCGACTGAAGCCAAATATCTGCCTCGGAGTTACTTTTTTGGCTAACGTTGGTTTGGAAGCTTGCAGCTTGCGCTGAACTAGAAATCGTGAAGGCTGTTCCAACGGCTAAGCATAGAAAAGTTGATGTACGCTGAAAATTCATTCTTTTAATCCTCTGGTAGGTGCTCATGTAGAAACGTTGTTGAAAGGTATTAGTTGAAGGTTTTCAGTGACAGATTCTCCCAATCCACAGCAACTCGTTAAGCCAAACTTTAGCGATTTAGGTTTAAGCTAAAACTTTAGTCATTTAGCTAAAGTTTTGCTTTTCTGCTATTTCATCTAAATTAAACTGCCAACTTTCTCAAATAATTTAGTTCTTTTAGCTAAATCCTTGATAAATCGGCACTATTTCATCCTAAGAGTAAAGATTAATTAAGTCATCCTTGAAGCTACGGAAATTAAAATTAGAATGCTTCTTGCTGTGCGTAAAATTTCGGATACCTTGAAAATGTTGTTAGAGATACAGAAGTTTTATTAAAAGGAATTACGTATAAAAGTAAGACTTTAGATAGATAGCGATCGCACTTTCAAAAGCTAGAATTACGCACTCAAGTAAAAACTTGCAGATAATGATGAAATTACTGAGAAAAAATTACTGAGACGCATTAGAAATTAACCATCATTTAAGTAAAAGATGGATGAATTCCCGTTGAAGTTACGGAAGTGTCAAAAAAATGCTCGCTTCTTATGCGTGAGAGTTCGGAGATTTAGAGCGATCGCACTTTTCCCACCCGGCAATCTTGCAACCAATTCCGAACTGCCTGACCAATGATGCCATTACTGCTATCGCGCGGCGGTGTAGGGGGTCGTCCTCCCGGAGAAGGGCCAGTACGGGAAAACATGAGTGCTAGGCTCCAACCACTGTCAGTTTGAGCCAGAAATAGCCAGTGATACTGCTGTAATTCAATTGCCTTGCCAGCTGTATATTGTCGCTCCAAGGTGGTAATGAATAGCTGCTTGGGGGCTGCGGCAAGTTCGGCTGGAGTCGTTGGGGTATATTGACCGGGACCCAGGCTAAGCGGCTCAAACTCTGGGCGTCCAGCGATAATCACCGAACTAGAAGAAATATCAACTTTTCTGCTGCGGCGTCGAGCACGTTGATTGACCCGATTCGCATAACTGGGTAAATCCCGCAGGAGTAGAAGTGTGAGGTTTTCTAAATTATTGGGGCAAGCAGAAAGCTGCCGGGGCAGAGAAACCCTGTTACTGTTGAGTGCAGGGGCGGACTTTCCTTGTCCCGGTTGAGTGCTGAATGCAGCGAACAGCGAACAGCCAGAAATCAGAAGTAACCGCCTAACTTCTAACAACTGACGCTTTCGACCTGAGTTCATGAAACCCCTGTTAGCTCGTCACAAATTCTTGCCCAAGCCGCAACAGGGTCAGAGGCGGCGGTAATCGGACGTCCGATTACCAAGTAATCAGCGCCTGCTTGGAAAGCTTGGGTGGGGGTGAGCGATCGCTTCTGATCTCCCGCTTCTGCCCAAGAGGGGCGCACACCCGGACACACCAGCAGAAAATCATCGCCGCAAGTCTGCCGCAGCTGGTCTGCCTCTTGGGGGGAACAAACTGCCCCAGCCAGCCCTGCTTCTTTGGCTAGCAGCGCCATCTGTAAGGCATACTCTGGCAGTTCTAGCGGTATTTTAAGTTCAAAGGCTAGCTGGCGCGAGGTGAGACTGGTCAGCAGCGTAATCGCAATTAAATTGGGGGGTGTCACCCCTACCTCCTCTGCGCCCTCCTGTGCCGCTGCTACTGCCCCCTGCAAGGCACCGCGACCGGCAGTTGCATGAATTGTCACTAAATCCACCCCGTAGCGGGCAGCGGCGCGACAAGCCCCAACAACCGTGTTGGGGATATCGTGAAACTTCAGATCCAGAAAAATTCGCTTTTGCCGGTCTTTGAGCGCCGTTAAGATTTCCGGCCCACTGCTAACAAATAGCTCTAACCCCACCTTCCAGAATGATACTTGGGGCAATTGATCGACGAGCGCGATCGCGGCTTCCTTTGTCGGCACATCTAGCGGCACGATGATGCGCTCTGTGACTGACTTAGGGGATTCTAGGCGAGTAGGATTTGGGTTCACGGGTAGGAGTAAGGCTGAAAAAATCGACTTGGCAACCAGAGTGAATTTTTCAATTCACTCGCTCACCTTAGCTTACAAGGCGGACAAATCGCTTTTTCCCCACACTCAGGATACGTCCGGCTAGTTGTTCGGGCGTGTCAAAGACGAGATCGATCGTGTCAACGCGATCGCCATCTAGTCGTACGCCACCCTCTTGTATTCGCTGTCGTGCTTCCGAACTACTTTTACACAGACCGCTAGCACTGACAATGTAGAAAAACTTAGCCGGAAATTGCACGCTCGAAAGCGAAAATTCCGGTACATCGTCAGTTTTTCCCTTCCTCGCTTCCTCCGCGGCTTGCTGACCGTGGTACTGCTTCACAATCTCGAACGCAAGTTCTTGCTGGCGATCGCGCGGAGTTTCTGGCAACCGATCCAAAGGCAGATCCGTCAGGAGTTCAAAATACTGCTCCAACAGCTCATCTGGAATCTTTTCCAGCTTCTGATACATCGGAGTCGAGCGTTCCGATAGCCCCACATAATTGCCCAGAGACTTCGACATTTTCTGGACGCCATCTGTCCCGATCAAAATCGGCATCAACACCCCAAACTGAGGCTTCTGACCAAAATGCCGCTGTAAATCTCGCCCCACGGCAATATTAAATTTCTGATCGGTTCCTCCCAACTCCACATCCGCTTCTACCGCCACAGAATCATAACCCTGCATTAATGGGTAGAGAAACTCATGCAGATAAATCGGATTTTCTTGTTCAAAACGGAGAGCAAACCCCTCCTTCGCCAGCATCTGTCCCACCGTCATCGTGGCGAGTAATTCCTGAATCTTTGCTAAATCCAGTTTGCCCAGCCACTCCGAGTTGTAACGAATTTCCAACCGTCCCGGCGTATCGAAATCCAGGATTGGACGCACCTGATCCAGATACGTCTGGGCATTTTGAGCCACTTCCTCCGCCGTCAGCTGGCGGCGTACCTCAGACTTCCCCGTTGGATCGCCAATCCGAGCCGTAAAATCCCCCAGAATTAGAACAGCCGTGTGACCAGCATCCTGAAGCGATCGCAACTTTCGCATGGGGATAGTATGACCGAGATGAATCTCTGCACCTGTCGGATCGATCCCATACTTCACCCGCAAAGGTCGGTCAGCCTGCGCTAACCGTTGAACCAAATTCTCCGCCGGGTCAGAAGAATCAGGCTGATTGGGAAAAATTTCGCTGACGCCGCGATAGAGCCAACTGAGGGCTTCTGGAGGCGTTTTTGCCGATGATACACTAGCGGTCATGCTTTGCCAAAACTCAATCGGGTATGGTAACTAATCACTATATTTGTATTTAATGCAAGTTCAAGGCAAATCAGATTAGTATAATTTGCAAAAATTGTTAAAATCTCCATGCCCGATTTCAAAATTTTAGGAACAGGCTGCACTTATGCTGCTATAGCAGATCAGTTTTCTCCCCGGTCTAACCTCCCGATCGCATTCCCGGACAGATTTTAAAATCGTCCCTCCGGCTGCCCCTGGAAAGTCTTTGTAATTTCAATCAGCAAAGCCCTATCCAGTCGCACAACATCCAAGTCCCACATTTTTTAGTGAGGAAGTGAAATCCCCGTGTCGTCTAGCACTATTCAAGACAAACACCCGCGAGAGCCAGTCCCACCGATTTTTAAGTTCATGCAGGGAGTCGGGAAAGCAACGGGCGGAACCCTCCTCGGCATCACCATGCTTACCAGTTCGGTAGCTGCTGGTGGACTGGTTGGATTAGCAATTAGCTTCCGTAACCTGCCAGATGTGCGCGTTCTCCGCAGCTATGCGCCTACTGAAACTTCTTACATCTACGATGTTAAGGGCAAGCACCTCACCAGTCTCCACGGCGAAGCCAATCGCGAAATCGTCCCCCTTGACCAAATTTCTCCTGAACTGAAGCGGGCGGTTCTCGCAATTGAAGATAGCCACTTTTACTTCCACCAAGGCATCAACCCCAACAGCGTTGGTCGTGCTGTCCGAGCAAACTGGCAGAAGGGTTCGGTTGTTGAGGGCGGCTCGACGATCACCATGCAGTTGGTGAAAAACCTATTTCTTTCTCGCAAGCGTACCTTTAGCCGCAAAATTGCTGAAGCTGTGCTGGCAATTCGTTTGGAGCAAATCTTTAAGAAAGACCAAATTTTAGAAATGTACCTCAATCAGGTGTATTGGGGTCACAACAATTACGGTGCCCAAACCGCATCTGAAAGCTACTTTGGCAAAAAAGCTGCCGACCTCAACTTGGCAGAGGCGTCAATGTTGGCAGGGATGATTCAGGCTCCAGAAGACTACAGCCCTTTCACCAACTACAAGCTCGCCAAACAGCGACAAGCGCAGGTGTTGGGTCGGATGAAAGAGTTGGGGTGGATTACAGCCCAAGAGGAAGCAGCCGCCCGCAAGCTAACTATTAAAAAGGGCCAGCTGACTTCTTGGCAAACCAGCGAACTGCCTTACATCACAGATGCAGTCGTGGCTGAGTTGAAAGAGCGCTTTGGCCCGGATGCAGTGCTAAAAGGGGGAATGCGAGTCCAAACTACCATCGACTACAAATTCCAGCGGATGGCGGAACAAAAGGTCAGTCGTTGGCATAGAAGACTTCAGGGTTGGGGAGTTTATAACAACCAAATTGCTCTGGTGGCAGTCGATCCTCGGACGCATTTTGTGAAAGCCTTGGTTGGCGGGGTTAATTACAAAAAAAGTAAGTTTAATCGGGCAACCCAATCGCTACGCCAGCCAGGATCTGCCTTTAAACCATTTGTTTACTATACGGCGTTCGCGACTGGGAAATATTCGCCCTATTCCACGGTCTACGATTCGCCAGTCAGCTATCGAGATGGAGGGGGCTATTACTCTCCTAGAAACTACGGCGGTGGCTACTCCGGTGCGATGAGCATTCGCCAAGCTCTCGTCGTCTCTGCGAATGTGCCTGCGGTGAAAATCGGACGGTCTGTAGGGCTGGATAAGGTAATTGAAACCTTGCGGACGATTGGCTTTAAGAGTCCAATTGAGCCGGTGATTTCCTTGCCTCTGGGAGCGATTGGTGTGACGCCGTTGGAAATGGCTGGCGGCTATGCCACGTTTGCCAGTAATGGCTGGCATTCTGATACCACGCTGATTGTCCGGGTAACAGACAGCCGAGGCAATGTGTTGCTCGATAACACTCCTAAACCCCGTCTGGTGTTAGACCCGTGGGCGACTGCATCTCTGACTCAAGTGCTGCAAGGGGTGATCAGTGGCGGTACGGGGAAAGCTGCACAGATAGGTCGTCCGGCGGCTGGTAAGACGGGTACGACTTCTTTAGAGAAAGATGTTTGGTTTGTGGGCTATGTCCCGCAAATGTCAACGGCTGTGTGGATTGGCAAGGATAACAACCGCAGCTTAGGCGGTGGTGTTACAGGGGGCCAGTACGCCGCTCCGATTTGGCGCGATTTTATGTCAACGGCTATGTCTGGCGAACCCGTGCAATACTTCCCATCACCTTCCAAATTTGAGCGACCCCGCTCATAATTTGAGATTTTGGATTTTGGATTCAATCCAAAATCCAAAATCTTTAGGGTTGCTTGGACAGTTCGGATTTCATCCGCTCTAGGGTGAGGTTCATTTGGTCAAACATTTGAGCTGGAGTGATGCCAAATTGACCAAGCTGGGTATGTAGCTGCTGTACTGTCATTTGAGCCATGAAGTCATCAGATAGCTCGAATCGCTTCATAAAGACGCGATAGCGATCCATCATGGCTTCCATTTGCTCAATGAAAATCTTTTTTCCTTCGAGATCGAATTTGCCGTAGTGGCTTCCCAGTTGGATCAGGGATTGATAATCTTCAAATAGCTGCTTGGCTTCTTGCTGAACAATTTCTGAATCAAAAAATCCCATAGCCTTTTCTTTTTCCCGTTAATGGGCTTCCCCGCCAAGGAGAAGTTTACTGCTTTGAGTATCATTTTAGTGCAGCCCAATGTTTCCGTTATATTCGGTTTTCCGTATTAACGGCGATCGCGCTCTAAATCCTCGATCGCTTTTTCCCCGGATGCCTCTGTTTTAACCGATCCACTAGCCGCATCGCAGCTGCCCTATCCCCACTCAACAGTCTCAGCAGCTTGTTTTGTCGCTTAATTGTGGGTTGGTGACGCTGATGTCTACTTTCCTTGGCGGATGATTGTTTGGCAGATGATTGTAAGTGATGAAACTGCCAGAAAAAATAGCTAGCAGCAAAATGAAGCCGAGTCTGATAGCAATACCGATTGTCCAAGATGGCATCCGATCGCCTACTTACCATTGACAAGTTTTTAAGGGAAGTCTATCTAGTTTCTCAGTAATTATCAGCGCCCAGCATCTGCAAGCCTTCTCAAGGAAAAAAATCAATATTATGGAAGAAGACAATTGCTTCCATCGCAAGTATGGTCTCGATAGGAACATTCTCTGCTTTCCCTAAGCTTTTTTCCGGAAAATTTGGCAGTAAAATTTGGCAGGGCATCAGGAAGCAGGAAACCAGTCTGCAAGCTAGAGCCAAGAGGTCATGGAGTGGTGCGGTTCATGTTAACAAAGGCAAAAAATCGAAAAGTTGCAGCTATCTTGGCGTTGGTGGGGGCAGTGATACCCGTTGCTGGATTCCACAAGTTTTATATGGGACAGCCGGTATGGGGTCTGGCTTATTTGCTCTTGTCGTGGGGGACACCGATTCCTCGGATTGCTAGCGCGATTGAAGGGTTTTGGTATTTAGTCCAAGATGGAGATGAGTTTGACCGGAATTTTAATTTGGGCGTGGAACCGGCTGTCTCCTCTGTCGGCGTCGATCCCAATCGGGTGGGTGCGATCGCAGATGCCTTGCGCCAACTGGACAGCCTGCGGGAAGAGGGACTGATCTCAGAATATGAATTTGAGCAAAAGCGCCGTCAATGGCTCGATCGCATCGCTTGACATTTATGGCACTTTTTGATGGCACTGGTTTATGGCACTTTTTGAATGGCTACCACCCGCAGCTCGATTAAATCCGAATTTGCAGTCAATTCGGGGCAGGATTTTGAACGATCCCTACTACCGCCTGCAATCAACTCAAGAAATTGCGATCGCAGCGGAACTTGGTATCAAGATTGATGCAAATCAGGCAAGTGTAGACGATTGGCTGAGATTACCAGGGTTATCAATTCATCAAGCGCGATCGCTCGTTTCCCTCGCTCGATCTGGCGTTCAGTTTTTCTGCATAGAGGATATTGCAGCAGCACTAGGAATGCCACCCGCTCGGCTAAAACCTCTAGAGGCAGTGATTAGATTTTGTTACTACGACGACTCTAGTTTGGCAACGCCGCAACTCATCAACCCGAATACGGCGTCTGTCGAAGAGTTGATGCAGATTCCATTGATTGACGCGGTTCTCGCCGTAACAGTAGTGCAAAATCGTCTCGTTGCGGGGTCGTACCGCAACCTAGTTAATTTCCAGCAACGGCTATCGCTTCCTGGAAATCTAACTGCCCAATTAATGCATTATTTGCGATTTTGAATAACTTATTGGGAAAAGTGATGAGTTTTCAGTTTTGAATTGAACACACATAAAACTCATCACTCAAAACTTTGACTTAAGTGCGGCTAATCCGGCTAAGAGGCCAGAAGCGGAAGAAGGCGCGACCAATGATATTTTCTTGGGGTAAGAAGCCCCAAACGTGGGAGTCGTTGCTGTTATTACGGTTATCTCCCATGACTAATACCTGGTCTTCAGGCACCAGCGCTGGTCCCCACTGATATTCTGGGGGTTCTGCGATGTAGTTTTCCTGGAGGGGCGACTCGTCCAGGTAGACCTTACCATTTTGAACTTTAACGACGTGACCCGGTGTGCCAATCACCCGTTTAATAAAGGCTTGGTCTTTTGCGTAGCCTTGAATTTGCAATTTTTGGGGAGGGTCAAAAACTACGATGTCGCCTGGGTGGGGTGCCCGAAAGCGATAAGAAATTTTTTCCACTACCAAGCGATCGCCCACTTGCAAGGTCGGCAGCATAGAATCAGAGGGGATATAGCGGGGTTCCGCAACAAATGTTCGGATAAAAAGGGCTAAACATAGGGCAATCAATAGAATTTGCAGGTTTTCTCTTAATTGTTCCCATATTCCCCCTCCTGCTGCCTTTTTTTCTTTATGTCCCCCGGAATCTACGCCTTTGGGTTGCCCCTGTTTTGTCTTCTCAGCAACAACTGCCCCAGTTTGATTGACTCCGTCCTGGGAAGAAGCATCTGCCTGAATCTCAGACGGAAGTCCCAGTTGGGTCGAGTTTGAGGTAGCAAATTGTGGAGATTCGTTGACGGCTGCTAAATCCTTTTCCTCAGATGCCATAGAAGTTTCAACTAAAAATATCTGGCGTTGTTAGCCACAGAGATAGTCTGGTTTATTTCAGCTCTCAGCCAAGATACCATGCGACCTCTGGTTTAGATCCATTGGATTTCAGGAGAGTGTAATATTTCTCAATCTTTAAAACTTATTTTTGTTCTAGTTTAACTAGGTTTACTGACTCTAAAAAGTTACCTTTATATTTTTATAGAGAAGTACTGATTTAATAGAGCCACCTTTATGAAATTTTCTTGTTTTTAGGATTTCCGCAAAATCTCAAAGTTACGAGAAATCATCTAGAGACAATCCATAAGGTTATTGTTACAAATTAAGGGGGATTTAATTTAGGGTAAATAGAAGGAGCTTTCATAATATGAAATTGCGTAATTTTGCAACCTTAATGGCTGGCGCTGCGGCGGCTCTGTGCTTGGTATCTGTAACTGGGCAGCAGGCTAACGCAGGAACGATCTACAAAGATTGGAACTATGGAATTGATGCCTTTAATGATGGCTCTGGTGGTTCTGGTTATGAGATTAAGGGGATAGCAATCAAGGAAACCAGTGACAGCATTTTTGTCGCTCTGACTGGTGGTACGTCCTTGACAGGAACTTACGCGAGTGGCGCTGCTGACAAAAACATTGGTTGGGGAGATTTATTCTTTAATTTCACTGATAAAACTTTTAAAGCTGCTAGTGATGCAAAGAGTTTGTTTGGAATTCGCTTTGCAGCAACTAATGATTCAATGGTTTCCAGCACTGGCGTCTACCAAAATGTTCAAGCTGCTAGCGTCACTGCAACAAACGACGGATATAGCAGTTTGAAGCAATATTATAATTCTGGATGGGATCGGGAGAATACTCAAGGCACGGATTTGGCTACCAAAACGGATGCTTATGCATACTTCGGGGAAGGTTCCATTCTCAATGTAATTGGTTCAGGGACAAAAGTGGGTGACATTACCATGCTCACTGCCTCTGCATTGAGTACTGCTGGACTTGACTTCGCTAAATTCTCCGCAAGTGGTTCTCAGACGATTGGGTTCCAGTTTAGCAAGTCTCTGTTTGAAGGCGGTAACTACATTGCTAATACTTTTATTGAGTGCGGTAATGATGGGATTGTCCTGAAAGGAAATCTTAAGGATGTACCAGAACCTTCTGGAATCGCTGGTATCGCTGTAGTAGGTCTGGTATTGGGCAGCAAACTGCGTAAGCGCCGTTGATTTTCGGGTTTATTTCGCGTTCATATGCAAAGAAAAACTTAGTGTATGAGCGCGAAATTATCATCCGTCCAATGTGCAACGCCCCTTGTTTGGGTAAGGTACATCTAGACAAGGTGCTAAAAAATGATATTGAACTGACTGGGAACACGTTTTACTTTCTGCGCTAGCGTAGAAAGTAAAACGTGTTCCCAGTTTGCCCTGTGTTGTCTAAACGTCCTGTTATACTTACCGGATTTATTGGTTGCTTGCTGATTTCCTTAAGTGCTTGCGCCAATAGTACCAACAGTGAAGCGCTGGAGCGATCGCTCGCAGCAGACCCTAAACTTAAGGAGAATCCGGCTGCGTTTGGGTTGCCATCTCAAAATAACTCTCCGAACGAAACGCTTGTTGCACTCCCCTCTGATTTCCCATCGGAGATTCCCGTCTATCCAGAGGCTCAGCTGCAAGAAGTCACGCCATCAACATCCGATCCCAATCAAGGACAGACCCTTCGTTGGACGACTTCTGACCCCAGCAACTCTGTCCAAAGCTTTTACCAGAAGGAATTTCAATCGAATAATTGGGAAATTGTGAGTCAGCCAACTGAGACTGAGGAGGGTGCTGTTCCTCCAACAGATATCTTAGTGGCTCGCCAGAATAACCTGAAAGTTACCGTCTCCATCCAGTCAGGTTCGGGTAGTAATAGTTTTATCTCAACACCCTCACCGACTCCAGCGACTACTGCTAATAGTCCAGCTAGTAGTGCAGCTAGTACCACACAATTTACGATTCAGTATGTCCGCGACGGCAGTGCAGCAGCAGCACCATCATCAAGTAGCTCAGAGATCGCCAGTCAGCCAACGACTGAGGCAACGACCGACAAGCCTGGGTCTCCTTCTGAACCCTCTGTATTTACAGATATCAACAAAGCACCCCAAGAATTACGTCAGTACGTAGAAAATCTGGCAGCATTGGGGGTACTTTCGCTCAACACTGGTGGTTCCAAGAGTAATTCAGCCGCAGGCGAACAGTTTGAGCCAAATAAAACCATCACCCGCCGCCAGTATGCGCGTTGGCTGGTAGCTGCGAATAATCAGATTTATAGCAATAGTCCGGGCAAGCAAATCCGTTTAGCATCAACAGATGTCCAACCGGCTTTCCAGGATATTCCCCGCAGCGACCCTGATTTTCCAGCCATTCAAGGTTTAGCGGAGGCGGGTTTAATTCCCAGTCGGTTGACGGGTGATGCTACCGCTGTGTTGTTTCGCCCCGATGCACCGCTTACCCGCGAAAACTTGATTCTCTGGAAAGTGCCCCTAGATACCCGCCAGACCTTGCCCACGGCTTCGGTTGACGCGGTGAAGCAAACGTGGGGATTTCAGGATGCAGGTAAAACTGAGCCGAAGGCGTTGCGGGCGGTATTGGCAGATTTTCAAAATGGGGAATTGGCAAATATCCGGCGGGTTTTTGGATATACAACGCTGTTCCAGCCGAAAAAACCTGTGACGAGGGCTGAGGCGGCGGCAGCTGTCTGGTACTTTGGTGCTGAAGGTGAAGGGGTATCTGCTCAAGATGCTTTGCAGAGCCAGCGTCAACAGAGCCAGCCATCACCGACATCTACGCCGGAGCCTACACCGTCAAGTTCTGCTAATCAATAGCTTGACAATCAAAAACAGTCAATGAAGCGATCGCAATTAGGCAAAGCCTTTGCTGGAGGTAAGCGATCGCTTCGCGCATTTTTTGGAATACAACAGCTCCCCTTGAAAAGCGTAAGTGGAGGCAGCTTCAGTATCTATATAAAAAACTCTTAAAAAAATAAATTATAATACTACCGCCTTGAGTTTTTACTGAATTTATCCTTAAATTCACAGAAACTTCACACTATTTTGGGAGAAGTTTGTAAGAACTTTATACAAAAGTTTATACAGTTGAGAAAAATGTAGCAGAAACTACGGAGAAAGAGATCACTATGAAAAAACAAATTCTAGCCACAGGATTTGTTCTTTTTTCTTTCCTATTGCCACTTAAGGCAGTAGCGGCATCCTTTGATAGAATTTACGTCTTTGGTGACAGCCTCTCCGATACTGGAAATGTTTTCAATCTAACGGGAGGATCTTCTCCCAAAGCTCCACCCTACTATCAGGGACGCTTTTCTAATGGCCCGATTTGGGTAGATGCTCTGGCAAATAAGTTGGGATTAGCTCCGGCTCTGGTCACTGCGGGAGGAGCTAACTCTAGTGACAGTATTAACTTCGCTTTCGGTGGTGCTACCTCAGGAACCAATAACGTCGCTGGTCCGTTACCGGGATTGCAAACGGAGATCGATTGGTTTAAGAGTGATTTGGCGAAAACCAAGCAGTCTGCTGACTCAGAAGCTCTATATATAGTATGGGCTGGTGGTAATGATTACCTCGGTGGTGGCGTTACAGATCCAACTGAGCCTGTCAAGAATATATCGGCAGCGGTAACATCGCTTTTCAACCTCGGCGCTCGAAATTTCCTCGTAGCTAATTTACCAGATTTGGGAAAGGCTCCTGTCGGTCTTAGTGGCGGTATTGCCATGTCCAACGGTCTCAACCAGTTGACCGAATTCCATAACTCGGGCTTGAGCTATAGTCTCGGTGAATTGAGCAAGTCATTAGACGGAATCAAGCTCAAATCTCTCGATATCAATTCTTTATTTAACAATGTCATCGCAAATAAAGAGAAATTTGGTTTCACAAATGTGACTGACTCTTGCCTAACCAACTACGAGGGTCCCCAAGATTCCACCTACGATATATGCGATAACCCAGACAGTTATTTGTTCTGGGACAACATCCATCCCACAGCCGCTGGTCATAAGCTAGTGGCAGACTTAGCATTTGCAGCGCTGACACCCGCATCCGAACCTCAAAAAAGCGTTCCGGAACCGGCTTCTGCATTGGGTGTATTAGCAGTCGGTGCTTTAGGAGCAGGTTCGCTGAAGCGGCGCAAACCGAAAAAAGCCAGCTCAATCAAAACTGAAGTATAAAGGATGAAGACTCAAGGATGAAGGCGTTCCTGTTGAAGTCAAATGCACCGTTCATCCTTGATATTTTACACTTGATACTTTTTGGATTTTAGGGACTTCTGACTTCAAACTATATTTGTTTAATTGAATAAACTTATCAATAATTTACGTAGTTAGTATTAATTTTACGTGAGTGATGATATGTCTTTAACTCCCGATAAATTTTAAATACTTGAATAGAAAAACTATTGAGTGAAGATAATTGGCAGAAAAAGGGAATTATGCAAGGGTTCTCATCCCCCAGCAGGTAGAGCAGTTGAAACATCAATGATTTAAATCAATTTAACAAGTTTTAGAGGGTCGAGGAATTATCTTAATAATCCTAATAGTTGATGAAAATAAGCGATCGCAAAAAAAGGGATAAGGATAAGATGGATGATGTCCAACCAGTCTTGCATTGGAAACATAGGCAAGATTGACAATAGGATTGTAGCGATCGCATCTGATGGAGTAATTGACATAATTCTCCTACCGTTGGCATTTGAAGCCTATAAAAATTGCAGAATTTCTCCAAGCTGGATATAGCTGGAGATAGATAGTTGAACTAACTGAAAATTGCCACTCATATAATTTAATTAAAAAATTACAAGTTTTGGGCGTTCCCACACCTCTACAAATGTAAAAATTCCTATTGTCTGCTACCTAGAAAGACAGAAGGATGATAGTAGAGAAATGTATCTTTAGAGGGAAAAGTTTTTAGCTGTCAAATAGCAATTTAGTAAAAGACTAACTGACAAATAAACTTATTCGCTAGCCTGACTACAGAAAAAACACAATGTCCTTCCAAAAAGTGTTTTCTAGCCTGAGGGCAGTATTTCTTGTGAGTGCGTTACCCCTCAGCGCGATCGCTGGGTTGCCAACAGCAGTAAAAGCAGCAAGCTTATCGCCTCAGAATTTTAATGCAATGTATGTTTTCGGGGATAGCCTTTCAGATGATGGAAATCTGTTTGATGCTACGAAAGGATATATTCCGCCAAGCCCGGTTTACTCTGATGGACGTTTTTCTAATGGTCCAGTTTGGGTAGACTATCTCGCCCAATATTTAGGATTAACCTCCAATTCAAATATTAATCTGGCTTACGGTGGTGCAACTACGGGAAACAGTAACGTCTTGAACGATATCGTTCCTAGCGTAGTGCTGAATTTACCAGGCTTGCAGCAGCAGATTAATAACTTCAAAAAAGCCAATTTACCGGCTAATCCGGATGCATTATACATCGTATGGGCGGGTGGCAATGACTACATCGGTGGTGGCGTAACCAATGCTGCTATACCAGTCGGAAATTTATCGACGGCAGTAACGTCGCTTGCTACATTCGGCGCTAAAAATATCATGGTGGTCAACTTGCCAGATTTGGGGAAACTTCCGGACACCCGGACAAGCTCGAATTCAGCCAACCTCAGCGTCTTGACGGCGACTCATAACTCCGGCTTAGCTGCAAGCCTCAATGGTTTGAGCCAGAGTTTGAGCCAGAACCTAGGTGACAGCATCAATATTATCCCCCTTGATGCTAACTCTCTATTCGATCGGGTCATCGCTAATCCGAGCGAATTCGGTTTGAGAAATGTTACTGAGGCTTGTTTAGACAAATTATTTGCCTGTGCTGTTAATGCAGACAAGTTTTTGTTCTGGGACAACATCCATCCGACGACGACTGCTCATAAGATATTAGGAAAATATGCTTTTTCAGTGCTAGGGCAACAGACTGAGGCATCTGCGATCGCTAGTAATCAGTTATTGAGACAATCCGCCTCTGCAACGCTGACGCCTGCACTGGTGTCCGACTCCCAGGAAAGCGTTCCCGAACCGGCTTCTACGTTCGGTATATTAGCGTTTGGTGCTTTAGGCGCGGGTTTGGTGCTGAAACGCCAACAGACGAAAGCCAGCTCAATCAAGACTGAAGTATAAAGGATGAAGACTCAAGGATGAATAGGTTCGTATTCAGGCTAAATTTCACCGTTCATCCTTGATATTTCACACTTCATACTTTTAGGCATGGCTTTGTTGGATTACGACAATCTGTTTAACACCATTGAAGAGTTAGTGTTGCACCATTCTCCCAGCGGTGCGGAAGAAGAAATTGACCAATTGTTGATGAGTCGATTTAAAGCGCTGGGAGTCGAAGTTTGGCAGGATAATGCCGGGAATATCATTGCGAAAATTGCCGGACAAAAGCAAGACAGAGGCATCGCTATCACCGCCCATAAAGATGAAATTGGCGGAATTGTCAAACAAGTCGGCGACGAGGGGCAAGTGGAAGTCCGCAGGCTGGGAGGCGCGTTTCCGTGGGTTTATGGCGAGGGCGCTGTAGATTTACTGGGAGACGAGCAAACGATTACCGGGATTCTTTCTTTTGGCTCGCGCCACATTTCCCACGAATCCCCCCAAAAATCCCAGCAGGAAGACAAACCAGTGCGCTGGGAAGACGCTTGGGTGGAAACCAAATGCACCTCCGAAGAATTAGAAATAGCGGGAATTCGACCGGGAACCCGAATGGTAGTCGGGAAGCATCGTAAGCGTCCGGTGCGGTTGAAGGATTGGATTGCCAGTTACACGCTGGATAATAAGGCGTCTGTCGCAATTTTGTTAGCGCTGGCTGAAACCGTAAAACAGCCCCCAGTGGATATTTATCTGGTGGCGTCTGCGAAGGAAGAAGTTGGGGCAATTGGCGCAATGTACTTTACTCAGAAGCAGCGTGTGGATGCTTTGATTGCGCTGGAAATCTGTCCTTTGGCTCCGGAATACCCGATCGCTGATGGGAATGCGCCGGTGTTGCTTTCCCAAGATGGCTATGGAATATACGATGAAGCCTTAAATCGTCAGTTGCGGCAAGTTGCGAAGAATCTGAAGATCCCCGTGCAATTGGCGACGTTGAGCGGTTTTGGCAGCGATGGCTCAATTGCGATGAAGTTCGGTCATGTCGCCCGTGCTGCGTGTCTGGCGTTTCCGACGCAAAACACGCACGGCTATGAGATTGCCCATTTAGGCGCGATCGCTAACTGTACGCATATCCTCCGCGCCTACTGCGAAACTGACTTTAGCGCTCCGTCAAAAGCAACTGATAACTGACAAAAGACAATTGATCCCTGCAATTCCTTACAATTAAGCCAGTTATCCTGTGACAGCAGTTAAGCCTTGTATGCCCAAAACTGTAGCCGATGTTATGAGCCGCGACCCTATCGTGGTACGGCCTGAAACGCCTCTCAAAGAGGCCATCCAAATCTTGGCAGAACGACACATCAGCGGTCTGCCAGTAGTCGAGCAAACTGGCAAATTGGTGGGTGTTATCTCGGAAACTGACTTGATGTGGCAAGAAAAAGGGGTGACTCCCCCGGCTTACATCATGTTTCTAGATAGCGTGATTTACCTGCAAAATCCAGCCACCTTTGAACGAGACCTGCACAAGTCTCTGGGGCAAACGGTTGGGGAAGTGATGACTCACGATGCCATTACGATTACAGCGGAGAAACCTTTACGGGAAGCTGCGGCGTTGATGCACGAGCGAAATGTTCGCCGCTTGCCAGTGATTGATAAAAATGCTCAGGTGATTGGTATCCTCACCCGTGGGGATATTGTGCGGGCAATGGCATCTGAGGTGGATTAATCTTGGTCATTAGTCATTGGGAGTTTGCTGCAAAGGACTCATGACTAATGACTCATAACGAGTGACAACTGAAAACTAATCAATAATCAAATAATAATGAGCATTACCCCTGAGTCTGTTAAAGAATTACTGGGTTCAGAAAATTTTGGCGATCGCATTCGCGGCATTAACCAGCTGCGCCAGCTGGAAAGGGCGATCGCGTTTGAGTTGGTGCAACCAGCCGTGACAGACAGCAACACCCGCGTTAGATATGCCGCTGTCAGCCAGATGGATACTCTGGGACAGGAAGATTTGCAAACATCTTTGAGTGTTTTGCGCGATCGCCTATTCAATGACTCGGAAGCAGATGTCCAAGCTGCCGCTGCTGATGCTTTGGGAGCGCTACAGTTAAAAGAAGCTTTTGAGGACTTGCAGCAAGTTTACAACCAAACCCCAGAGTGGCTCGTTAAGTTCAGCATTGTTGCTGCTTTGGGAGAAATGGGCGACAGCAGAGGGTTTGAACTACTAGAAGAAGCCCTTACCTCTGGGAACGAATTAGTCCAAACTGCTGCTATCTCTTCACTGGGAGAACTGGGAGATCCGCGTGCCGTTCCCCTCATTGTTCCGTACTCCACCCATTCGGATTGGCAGATTCGCTACCGGGTCGTACAAGCACTCAAGCGTCTAGGTGGAGCAGAAGCACGCTCAACATTAGAAGCTTTAGCGAATGATGAAGTCGAGCAAGTAGCCCAGGAAGCACAAAATTGTTTAAAATCCGCTTAAACAACTGGTTAAAGTATCTCTAAAATTACCATAGTCTGATACAATCCGTTTTTTTGGCTGGAAATTAAACGGGCGAAGCATTCCTTTCTTTAACTAGGGGTTTATCCCCAACGTGGAAAGGGCTTTGCCCGTTTTCACATTTATTTTTTAAGTATTTTCTCGTAATAACTATTAGCTTTAGCAAGTTTAAAAGTTAATTTTTCAGTATTTTCCGCACTTAAATTTTTAACGTCTCAGTGTTTCTTCGTATGTTTAATTTATTTTTAAATGGTATGAAATTAGTAAACCGTATTTTCCCGGAAATTCCAAAAATTGTTTTTATTTAATCGTTAAAAATCCGGATACATATATATTCGCGCTTCTAAAGCCTTACTTCACACCAACTTTACAAGTTTTTGGAGAAACTACGGCTGATGTTAAAGAGTCAGTAAAGATACGTCCGAAGGATTGCTATCCCCTCGAATGATTCCCTATATTAGGAAGAACAAAGCCAAGCATATTTACGCGGTCTCCTGAGTTTGCTACTAAAAGTTAGAGTCATCCCTTAGGTAATTGGTCTTCGTTCATCAGGTGCTTAAGTAGTTTTCAACGCACTCATCCGTAACACTCAAGCAAACTACTAGGTTCAACAAAAAAATAGCAACACGGCTCAATCCCTAAATATGCGGACATTAAAAATCTTGAACTTCGGATCAATTAAGGTGAATCAGATGAAACTACAACAGACTTCAGCCTTCATGAGCTTAATGGCTGGCAGCCTTCTAGCTTTTTCCGCGACTTCGGCTCAGGCTTTCGCTCCATTCAAGTTCGATACCACCTTTTCTCCAAATCCTGCTGACTCCAAAAAGGATATCAAGCTAGAAAAAGTTACTTTTGGTTCCAAGACGTACAAAGACTTCTTGCTGGTTACAGGTGCCACAATTGTCCAAAATGATCTGACAACTGGTACACAGCAGGGACCAGGCAGTTCCGACCACGGCGATGGTACAGTCAGCGATACAACCCTGCCACAAGGCCCTAAAAAGGAGAACCCGACTAATGATGATATCGTTGCTAGCCTAGGCAACCTGAATCTCAACAGCATCATTGACACTGAAGATAACCTGGGAACATCTGTAATCGAAATTTTCTTCGGGCAGGCAACCGACACATTCTTCTTCTGGGAACGAGGCAATCCGAAATCTGAGGATACTCAGACAGCTGGAAACAGCGATCTATTGGTTGAGTCCTTGGATAAAAATGGAACCGTGCTAGAAGCGTTCAAGATTACCAGAGATCTGTGGAAATATGCTGGCTACAGCATCAACACCAAAGAAATCGACAAAGATCAGAAAGTTGGTTCTTTAGGTCTAAAGGGGTCAAAGAAGGCTGTGCGCCTCCGGCTGTCAAGCTCCATAGGTTTCAACGGGCCTGACTATAAGGTAGTCGCTCAAAACGTGAGCGTGCCTGAACCAGCAAGTCTTGCGGGTTTAGGAATGGTAGCAGGTGCTTTAGTGGTTTCTCGCCGCCGCCGTCAAGCTGCTAAGGTTTCCTAATTCTCCATTGTTTTAAACAATGCATATATTAATCGGGATTAGATGCTGAACACGGCTTCTAGTCCCGATTTTTTTCCAATTTAGAGAAAATTAGGGTAGACAGATTGTAAACCCCAGACAGTGTCATTTTGATTCAGCCTAGACAATTGCTGGTAGCTACGACAGATATGTTGCTGGATGGATGAGTAGATTTTAGCGATCGCGTTTCTTCTAGCCGCTAAACTATCAAACACTGAATAGTTTAGATGCATGAAAATTCGAGACATTGGAGAACAAGGTTTATTAGAACGATTGCAGCGCTTTTGTCCGCCGGAAGTTGTGGGGGATGATGCGGCGGTGATGACCCTTCAGCCTGGTCAAGAATTGGTAGTGACAACCGATTTACTGGTAGATGGAACTCATTTTAGCGATCGCACCACTTCCCCAGAAGACGCTGGCTGGCGTGCTGCTGCTGCCAATTTATCCGATCTAGCCGCAATGGGGGCACTGCCTCTGGGCATTACTGTAGGTTTGAGCGTCACGGGCGATACACCTGTCACCTGGGTTGAGCGACTCTATCAGGGACTCACCGAATGCCTGCAACAATACAATACAGCGATCGTCGGCGGCGATATTTGCCGCTCATCGGTGATTACCGTCGCGATTACCGCCTTTGGTCAAGCTTCCCCAACTCAGATCCTTCGGCGCTCAAATGCTCAGGTAGGGGATGCCATTGTCGTCACTGGCGTTCACGGAACCTCACGAGCTGGTCTAGAATTACTGCTTCACCCAGAGTTTGGTCAACACCTCAGTGAAACTGACAAGGCATCTTTAATCGAAGCTCACCAGCGTCCCAAACCTAGGCTAGATGTATTGCCGCTTTTGTGGGAAATTTTAGATTTTCCATCCCACATCCAAAATCTAAAATCTCAAATTTCAGTGGCTGGCATGGACAGCAGCGACGGTTTAGCAGACGCCATTGTGCAAATCTGCCGGTGCAGCCAAGTGGGTGCCTATATCGAGCGCCGCGCAATTCCCCTTTCTCATGCCCTTACTCAACTCGTGCCTGCCCAGCAAGCTCTGAATTGGGCCTTATACGGTGGTGAAGATTTTGAACTGGTGCTGTGCTTACCGTTAGAAAAAGCCCAGGCGTTAATCAAACGACTGGGCAAAGGAGCCGCTGTGGTCGGGAAAATTACTACCGGCTCAAACGTCTTGTTAGGAGACTCTACCGGCGTCTATCCCGACCAACAACTCACCCTAAGCCAAAGCTTTCAGCATTTTTAAGCTTTCCACTTCTGACCCACCAGTTCAGCCAAGTCTACAACCCGCTGAGAGTAACCCCACTCGTTGTCGTACCAAGAGACAACTTTAACCAGGTCTCCGCCCATAACCATCGTTAGACTGGCGTCCACAATGGAAGAAGCATCGGTACCCCGATAATCGCTGGAGACTAGCTCCAGTTCGTTATATTCCAGAACGCCTTGCATCGGGCCTTCAGCAGCAGCTTTCAGCGCTTGGTTCACTTCATCCGCGAAGGTTTGCTTCTCGACTTGAATCACCAAATCCACTACGGAAACGTTTGGAGTAGGCACCCGCAAAGCAATTCCATTCAGCTTGCCCTTCAGCTCTGGCAACACCAAAGCTACTGCTTTGGCAGCACCCGTTGAAGTGGGAACAATATTGAGCGCTGCTGCCCGTGCCCGCCGCAAATCCCGGTGAGAAGCATCCAGTAAGCGCTGGTCGCCGGTATAGCTGTGGGTGGTGGTCATCGTGCCTTTAATAATGCCGAAGTTTTCGTGCAGCACTTTGGCAACAGGCGCTAGGCAGTTGGTGGTGCAGCTGGCATTGCTGATCACAACGTGCTTGTCGTGGTCGTAGTCTTTATCGTTGACGCCTACCACAAAGGTGCCGTCATCGTTTTTACCGGGAGCGGTAATCAGAACTTTCTTCGCTCCAGCCTTTATATGCTTGGATGCCCCTTCCTTGCTGGTAAAGACGCCAGTTGATTCGATAATCAGGTCAATGTCCCAATCTTTCCAGGGCAAGTTTTCTGGGTTGCGATCCGATGTGCATTTGACCGTTTTGCCGTTAACAGTGATGGAGTTGTCATCGTAACTGATATCAGCGTTAAACTTCCCAAGCATGGAATCATATTTCAGCAAGTGGGAGTTGGTTCTTGGGTCAGAAGTGTCATTGATCGCGACGACTTCTATATGGCTATTTTCCCGACCCAGCCAGCATCGCATAAAGTTACGTCCGATGCGTCCAAAACCGTTGATCGCTACTCTAATCACAGCGTCTTGCCCTCTGTCTTGTGACCTACAGAATTTCCTGTTAATGACCCCAATCATATCGCAAAGGCTGAACAATTCTACCTAGTGGTTTGCAGCGATCCTCCTAAATCGAATCCCTTATGGGATCGAAACGAATCTTTCTTGACTGGACAAAGGACAAAATCTAGAGCAACTGCGCGATCGCTGACGTACTCGTTTCCAGCGTGGCTCAACTTCTACCGCTAGAGGCTATGAGGAGGGGCGCGAGTCGAAGCGGAAGTGAACCTATTTTGAGACTTTTGCGAGCTGAATTTTGGCTTGAGTAATTATTTTATTGGTTTTTTCTCCGATTTATCCGATTTAGGCGATTTAATCGCTAATTTAATCCATTATTTTAATATTAATCCCTGTAAGAACTTGTAGCTATTGTTTGGTACGAATAGTGCCTAAAAGCATAAAGTGAAGAATTTCAATTTTTTGACAGTAGTAGCATTAGGTACTCTGAAAACTACAGAAATCGCAAGTTTTAGGGTACTCGATCTCATTCCAGCGCATAGTCTAACTGGTTGTTCCATATCTACCCCGAAACTGGTTGCTTAAGTTAAAAGCACTGATTGAGTTGTTTAACCTCGCTTACGAGTTACGGAGGCTAGGTTAAGTACAAAGAAACGCTACCAGCTTTTGACCAAGTGCTGAAACTTAAGCCGAGACGACTTCATCGCCTGGTATTTACGAGGCTACACGCTTAGTAAAGGACAGTATCAAGAAGCGATCGCCCACTCGCTAACTATGATGAAGCCATTCAACCCCAGCCAAATTACCTATTAGCGTTGTTTGAGAAAGAGAATGCTCTGCCTGAATCGGGACGTTCTGAAGCATTCAAGAATCATTAAAATAATGATTCAAAATTAAAACGGCTCGTAATTTTGAATCATTATTTTAATTCCAAATTAATTTAAAATCTCGCCTCCGTAGAGGTTGTGGATGGAAATATATACTCTGACAGCTTCTGGGACTAAATAACGAATCGAGTGTTTTTGGCGACAATAGTGGCGAATCAAACTTGATGAAATGCCCACTTTCGGCATTTTCAACAACTGCCAGCGAATCGTCAACTCTTGGGCGACAAGCTGTTGAACAATCTGCTGGCAGAGCAAATTTTCTCGGTTATCATCCACCGGGATCGGCAGTTCTTCTGGACGCGGTGCCACCAACCATTCACAAGCGGGTACAAGTTCCTGCCGTCGATGCCAACGAGGTAAGGTTTTGAAGGCGTCCGTGCCAATAATCCAGTGCCAGCGGCTATTCGGGTAGAGAATCTGGAGGTCTAAAAGGGTATTAATGGCATAATCTGGACGGGTGCAATTTGTCTCTAGAGGCGAGAAAACAAAGTTTGGATGGTCTGCGATCGCTTGTTGCACCATTTGAGCGCGATGCTCAAATTCCACCGCCACTTTGTAGGCAGGACAGCGACTCGGTACCCAAATGACCTGGTTTAGAGCCGCTTGAGATAAAGCAGTTTCCGCCATCAACAGGTGTCCACAGTGAATGGGATCAAAGGTTCCACCCAAAATTCCCAAGTTTTGCATACAAGATCCGTTGTGGCTTGTTTCCTATTCTCTAGGTTAAGCAGTAAAAATGCGGATGATCTGCTACTGTCTTGGTGTTAGTCTTTGCAGGAAGTTTCCGGACTGAAATGCATTTTGACGTGTAAAGATAAAAACCATCCCATGATAGAAGCCGCTCTATTTAGGAATGACCTAAAGTGCAGTTATAGCGACCGAAAGCGGATTCTGCGATCGCGCTCTGGGATTGTGCTGTAAATCTTGGCAAGGTTGTATCAAGAAAAATCAATTCTTGATATGATAGCGCGTGTTATCCGTGCAGCCTGGTGTGGTGTGGTGTGTAAGGAGCTAAGATGCCGAATACTGTTGATTTTACCGGGAGGCCGTTTCATTTCATCGGCATTGGTGGAATTGGAATGTCAGCTCTCGCCTACGTTCTAGCCAAGCGTAAGCTGCCTGTATCTGGATCGGATATTCATTCCAGCCATATTACTAAACGTTTGCAGGCCGTTGGCACTCATGTTTTTGGAAGTCAAGACGCCGCAAACTTGGAATTTTTTCAACCAACCGAGGACTCAGCCTACGAAGCATTACCAACGGCAGTCATTGGTATAAGCGATCGCCTGGAACCCTCCAGGGAACCTGTAGAAACTGGAGCAACTCGGTCGAGTAATCGAGGGTCATCTACGAACCTAAGGGCAATGGCTCTGCCCCAAGTGATTTGTTCAACTGCAATCAATCCGGCAAACTCTGAATATCGGGCAGCTATTGAATTAGGCTGTCCGATTTTTCATCGTTCTGATTTATTAGCAGCTTTGATTCAGGATTACCAAAGTATTGCTGTCGCTGGTACTCATGGGAAAACTACAACTAGCAGTTTGATTGGGTATTTACTGCTACAAGCAGGATTAGACCCAACAATCGTGGTAGGCGGTGAAGTGAATGCCTGGGGAGGCAACGCACGGTTAGGAGACGGTCCCTATCTAGTCGCGGAAGCGGATGAATCAGATGGGTCGTTATCGAGACTCTCAGCCGCAATTGGTGTGATTACAAATATTGAACTGGATCATCCAGATCACTATGAATCGCTCGAAGAGGTGATTAGCACCTTCCAGATATTCGCTAAACGCTGTAAAACCTTGGTGGGGTGCATTGATTGTGCTGTAGTTAGAGATTCTCTGCAACCCGCAATCAGCTATAGCTTGCAGCGAGATTCTGGGGCTGATTATACGGTCGATCGGGTGGATTATCGGGCGGATGGCACAGAGGCACAAGTTTGGGAACGGGGAGAAATTCTGGGGAAGCTCTCCTTAAAGTTGCTAGGCAAGCACAATCTCAGCAATGCCCTAGCAGCCGTGGCTGTGGGTCGTCAGCTGGGGATGGATTTTGAGGTAATTGCAGAGGCGATCGCGACCTTCGAGGGTGCCCGCCGCCGATTTGAGCTGCGGGGCGAGCGTAATGGCATCTACTTTGTGGATGATTATGCCCACCATCCCAGCGAACTTCTGGCAACCCTGTCAGCAGCTCGCTTGCAAGTGTTGCCGCCGCGAAGGCTTGTCGCTATTTTCCAACCACACCGCTACAGCCGGACGCTCGCTTTTTTACCGGAATTTGCTCAATCTTTTAAAGATGCCGATATTGTGATTCTCAGCGATATTTATAGCGCCGGAGAACCTAATTTGGGGCAAATTAGCGGTGAACAAGTCGCGGAATTAGTGGCGGGTAATCATCCGAACGTGCATTACCAACCGTCTCTCCCGTCCATCTGTAAGTTACTTACAGATACCCTTCGACCGGGCGATTTGGCTCTGTTTTTGGGGGCGGGGAATCTAAATCAGATTATTCCTGAGGTCATGGCGTTCTATCAAAAAACTGACGAAGCCAGTCTCAAGTAATCGGTGATGACTGAATCCGTTAGCTGCATTGAAGTCGTACTTATGAGTAAAGAAGTTCCCAGCTAACAGATTCACTCAAAATTACTCAAAACTCATGTTGTGGCCTCAGCTGTCTCGGCATTCAAATTTGTGAATTGATATGACTCTCTCTTATGATCCAGCCAGCGTTGTAAACGCTTCTTCCCCCCAGAAAAAATCCACCAAGTCTTCTTCCCCGCTTTACCTACCAGGAACCGATTGTATTGTGCGATCGCAAGCTCCCCTCTCCAGCCTGACCTCTTTTCGAGTGGGAGGACCAGCCGAATGGTATGTAGCTCCCCGCCGTACCGAAGAACTGCAAGCTAGTTTTGAGTGGGCGCGGTATCAAGAATTGTCGATCACCCTCTTGGGAGCCGGTTCAAACTTACTGGTGAGCGATAAAGGTCTTCCCGGTTTAGCCATCTGTACTCGCCATCTCCGCCACACCAGCTTCGACCCCGAAACGGGTCAGGTGAGTGCAGGTGCCGGAGAACCCATCGCCCGCCTCGCATGGCAGGCAGCAGAACGCGGTTGGCAAGGGTTGGAATGGGCTGTTGGCATCCCCGGTACAGTCGGCGGCGCAGTGGTGATGAATGCAGGCGCTCACACCAGCTGTACCGCTGATATTTTAGTCAACGTCCAAGCCCTCTCACCCAGCGGAAAAGCTGAGATTTTGACACCACAACAACTGGGATTTGCCTACCGCACCTCAATTCTGCAAGGAGGCGATCGCTTGGTGACACAGGCAACCTTCCAACTCCAACCGGGAGCCGACCCAGCTCAAGTTATGGCAACAACTGCCAAACATCTAGAGCAACGGCGAACCACTCAACCCTACCATTTGCCAAGTTGCGGCAGCGTTTTCCGCAATCCCGATTCTCACAAAGCTGCCTGGTTGATCGAACAAACCGGACTCAAAGGCTACCAGATTGGCGGTGCCCAAGTCGCCCAACGCCATGCCAACTTTATCCTCAACTGTGGCGGTGCTAAAGCTAGCGATATTTTCCATTTGATTCGCTATGTTCAGCAGCAAGTGGAACAGCATTGGTCTCTGTGCTTAGAACCAGAAGTGAAAATCTTAGGTGAGTTTCAGCCTGCTTAAAGGTGTCGCCAGACGCCAGGGATACTAAGATTGAAATTGGCTTGCAAGTCTATCGCATACGGCATTAATAGTTATGACACAGAAAGGATTTGGCTTTGGCTTAGGCAAAATGAAAGAACTAGCCGAAGCTTTTAAAAAAGCCCAGCAGGTTCAAGAAGGTGCCAAAAGGCTCCAAGAAGAATTGGAGCAAATGGAGATTGGGGGAGAGAGCAGCGGTGGAAGCGTTAAGGTTTTCCTCAGCGGCAATCAAGAACCTCTGCGGGTAGAAATTTCAGCAGACGCCTACAATCAGGGAGCAGATGCTCTAGCTGAACTTGTAACAGCGGCAATGAAAGATGCTTACGAAAAATCCACGGCAACAATGCGATCGCGGATGGAAGACCTCACCAGTGGACTCGACCTGCCACTGTAACCCTTAAGGGATTTCCCAGGCATCAATATCTGCCGCTCTTCTTAGGCAGGCTTCTCGCCTGCCACCTACTTATCGTAGAGAGACGGCTAGCAGGCAAAACTGCGGGAATATTTCCTAGGTTTAGCAATCTTTATAAGATACGCATAATAACTTCAGGGATAGAGGAGAATTTGGCTCTACACTACTTGTTCTCTCCTCTGCTCCCTGGCTCTCCTGCCTATTGCGGCTGCTTTGCTGGCTGTATCTGTAGCCTTGGTAACTCCAAAAATGTTTTGTAGAGCCGATCTGCCAGCACTGTATTGGCTTCATCCGTCAAGTGAATGGCGTCTGAAAAAGCCTGACCTGGGAAATTCTGGTAAAGCTTGTAAAAATTCAGCACTTTCACATTTTCCGGAAAACTTCTCTGTAACTGCCCAGTCTTTGTGTCTATTTGTCCATAACCGGCTTGTACTCGCTGGGTGTAGGTTGAACCGAGTTCGCTTAAAAGCTCCCGTTCTCTGAGAGAAAGATTATTCGCTGAACGCCCGGTGATTTCTGGCTGAACTACCAAAACCAATGGAATCTGCGCCGCTGCTGTCAGACGAACCATCTGTGTCTGGTGATTTTGATAACGCTTAACCCGACGCTCCAGCTCAGTGGTGTTAGCTGGCAGACGTTGTGCTAAAGGGACGCTTTCCTCACTCACTGCCATCGTCAGCTGGTCCACAGACGGTTGTGGTTTTAACACCCAATACTGTGTTGCTTTCACTAAATAGGTCTGATTGAGCCAGCGATTCATGTCCTGAGTCAGCTCAAACCACAGATGCCCTGCTGCATTGTTCAGAAAGTTTTCTATATAAGGGATATCCGTTTCATTTTCAGTGCTGGGTAGCATTAAGTCTGCATACCCGTTCAAAACCACAATCGCATCAGGCTGGTAAGGCAAAATCTGGAGGGCAAGCCCAGCCAGTTCGTTCCCCGAAGTATAGCCAGGAACCGCCGCGTTAATGACACGATAGTTTCCTTCCCGAATCCGTAGCGGCAAGGCGAGTGCTTTCACCCGTTCTGGCTTGTAGTAGGGCAAGAAATCCGGGCGAAATTTCTCTGGAGAAGCTTTCTGCTGCTTTACCCGTATATTCAGACTACCTTCGAGCTTATGGGCAAACGTGGTTGCGTTATTGGAACTCATTTGACCAAAAGCTGTAGAACCGCCCAAAATGAAAATCCGAATTTCATCTTTGGGTTTCGCTTGAGAAACCGGCTGGTCATCACGAAAACCCTGTTCGTTAATGCGCCAGAATTTGCTCTGTTGATTTCCTGCCAGCTGATATCCCACTGATAAACGCCGTTTGGCAACCAGACGCCCAGAATTCGGTAAACCCCCGTAGGTTTGCTGGTTTTGATCGAGGAATTTAAGGCGGTAGGCGGTAACTTCTGTCGGTTCACCTTCATAGGCTGCCAATTCAGCATTTTTGCCCGCAACGCTCACAGCAACCCGTGCAAGCAGTTCCAAGAGAATCAAAATGAGGGGCAAAGCTAGGAGTAGGATGAGGAGCGAAGGCGGCTGGCGGCGTTTTTGATAAGGTTTGTAGCGGGACTTTTTAAACATCAAGTAATGAACCTCAAATGACCAACGAACAAAGGAAGTAAAAGGCAAAAAAGGGATGATTAAATGCTTGCCTTTCGCTTTCATGAGTTGCCGGTGGAGTCAGGCAGAATAACAAAAGTAAAGATTAACTCAATCCCGGCATTCGTTATCCCACTGCGATCCCAGTATGCAGCAATTTCGTTGCTAAACTTAACACCGGGGTAGATGACCACTTATGATTAATGAGTTATACCGATTGGCTTTCCTCTAATGCTGGTGCGGAATTAGAGACTTGTGAATGGGGAAGTGTATCAATCATTAAACGTACAAAACTAGACATCTTAGCATCAAATGTCCTACAAGTTATTATTCGTTTGCTTGGGCAATATTTGCCGGTCGCCTGCGGCAGAAAACATCATGAACCATTTGATTGAGCAAGCAAACTTAGAGGAACGGATCATCTGCGATTCTGCCGGTACCGCTGGTTATCACATTGGTCGTTCCCCCGACCGACGCATGGGAGTAGCCGCAGGACACAAAGGAATTAAACTCCAAGGTCAAGCGCGGCAGTTTCAAAGGTCTGATTTTGAGGACTTTGACCTAATTCTGGCAATGGATCGGGAGAATTACCACGATATCCTCTCCCTTGACCCATCAGGGCAGTATCGGGACAAGGTGCGGCTGATGTGTGACTTTTGCACCCCCCATACTGCGACTGAGGTTCCTGACCCCTACTACGGTGGCCCGGAGGGGTTTAACCAAGTCATCGATTTACTTTTAGATGCCTGTGAGGGTCTGCTACAACACGTTAGTCATACTAATCGCTAATGGGCTAATTAGATTCAACAATTAGCCATTAGCAATTGACTATTCCACCAGATGATGCTCTAAGGCAAAACGCACCAGTTCGGCTCGGTTGCTAGTTTCCGTTTTTCTCAGCAGGTTGCTGACGTGCTTTTCCACCGTCCGAGGACTGAGGTGCAACTCGTTGCCGATGTCGGCGTTAGATAAACCCTTAGTGAGTAAATCGAGAACTTCCTGTTCTCGCTGAGTTAGGTTGAATGAGTTTGAAGGAGTATGTTGGGGAAGCCCAGGAGCTTCCACTTCCTTCTCTGGTGTGGCAACAGCATGAATCAGCGATCGCCATTCGACTTGAATCATCTGCGATCGCTCTAAAAGATTGCGAATCACTGCCCCTAACTCATCCAACTCAAACGGCTTGGGCAGATACAGATCGCAGCCTAATTGGTAGCCCCGAATCCGTTCTGAGGTCGTTGCACGCTCCGTTAAGAAAATTACTGGTAATAGACGAAACGCTGGGCGTTGACGGAGACGCCGCACCAGTTCATAGCCATCCATCCGGGGCATCATAATGTCTGTTACTAGCAAATGAGGATGATATGACTCAACTAAACTGAGAGCTGCTTGACCATCCTCAGCTGTAATAACTGAGTAGCCAGACATTTCCAGATAATCGCATATAGAAAGCCGAATTCCTGGATCGTCATCGGCAACCACGATGAGCAAAGGCATGGGCACAGAGGAAGAGCGTACATAACCCCTAGAATAGGTCAAGTCCATCCTAAAAGTGGGAACACTGTTCTGCCTCTTAAGGTGAAAACTGACCAATGCGTGAAAATCAACTGAAACGGAAACTCAAGCGAGGTGAGGTTGTCCTCGGCCCGTTCATCAACTGCGCCTATCCGGCTTTTATAGAAATCTGCGGACACGCAGGATTTGACTTTGCCGTGATTGACATGGAACACGGTGCCCTCAACACACTGGTTGCCGAAGACCTGTGCCGTGCAGCCGACTGCGTGGGATTGGCACCGATTGTACGCATCCGCAAGAACGACGCACCGCAAATTCAACGGGCACTGGACATCGGCAGTGCCGGTGTTCAAGTGCCTCAGATAGAAACTCAGTCCGACGCAGCGGATGTTGTGCGTGGTGCCAAATATAGCCCTCTTGGTTCGCGCGGACTTTCATTTTACACCCGTGCTGGCGTGTACGCAGCAGCAGGGACGCAAATTACAAATCAGCTCAACGAAGAATCTCTGATTGTCGTTCACGTCGAAGGGATTCGCGGCGTCGAAAATATTGAAGAAATTGTCAGCGTGCCCCACATTGATGTCATTTTCCTCGGCCCTTATGACTTGTCGCAGTCTTTGGGCATTCCGGGGCAAGTGCAAGACTCGCGGGTAATTGAGCTGATGCAAAAATGCGTTACCACGATTTGCAAGGCTGGGAAATCTGCGGGCACATTTGCCGATAATCCTGAAACAGCGAAGCAGTGGATTGATGCCGGAGTTCAGTACATAACTCTCGGTGTGGATGTCGGTATTTTCCTGCGAGCGTGCGAGGCTTTGGTAAAAGCAGTGCGAACTTAAGGCTGCCAGTTCAGTAAAATCCCAGAGAAGGAAGAAATATGTAAAACTATATCTAAATTTTTACATTTCACTGAGTCATTGGGAGGGAATCTTTATCAAAAATTTGTATTAATTTTGTATCATAAACAACCAAATTAAAAATTCTAAGTTTATGCTTAAAGAATAGCCTTCCTAAAGTAGGAAGGAAAACTGGGGATCGAAGCGTACTGGAGAAAAAGCGATGCAAACGCTACCGGGATCGACGGATTTGGCTTATGCCATGATGTTTACCTTACACAAAGTCCATTCCGTAAAGATAGAAGGTTTTAAGCCATTCTTTAGCGATCTTCCTGTTGACCCTTACATCAAGAATAATTATCGTTTCAGAAGATTATCTCGGTTCAAAGTATTTGGAAATGACTTAGTCAAACTACCGCATGGTTACTTGTTTCAAAGCAAGCAATACAATCCATTAGTCGGCGATATCAAGCGAGAGTATGCCGAACTAGATGATGCCATTACGAAGCTTGAAGATTTCAAAAAACTTGTTTTGGCATTTATTGATTACTGCCAACTCGACCCAGAAGCTGTTGAAATAGGAGTTCATCAAATTAGAACGACCTGTTCGCCAGATAATTATGGAAACCCTGCCCCTGAAGGGATTCATCGGGATGGGACTGATTTTGTCGGCATATTTTCTGTAGGGCGGGAAAATATTCAAGGTGGAGAAACCCATCTCTACAAATCCAAAAAGCATGACCCGGTTTTTTCTAAAGTTCTTCATCCAGGCGAACTGCTATTAGTCAACGATCGGGAATTTTTTCACTATACAACTCCCATTCAGCCACTATTTCACGGTGAAGGAACAAGGGACGTATTTGTTCTGACTTGCCCCAGCTTATTGACAAATTAAGAAGGAGAAGGATTGAATTTCTCAGTTTTAGCTGTGCCTTTTTAGTTACTGTTTTGAGCAGCTTGCACGAGCGTCTCGGCATTGAGAGGTAGAGTCTCTAAACTTTCGTATTAGCCATAGGGGCACGGCAACGCTGTGCCCCTACTTAAACTTAAACTGAGGGGATGTAAAACTTAGCCACTCCCCTATTTGCAGAAGCTAGCGGACAGACCTCAATTTCCTCGATTAGAGCCATATTCAGCATCCTTCGAGTTGAAGCTTTGTCTTCGCTCTAGAATGCCAAATTTATGATAATTAGAGCCATTTAAATGGCGGAAACCCTCAAACTGCTGGGTTCGCCCAAATTGCCTTGTAAAACAACGCTCCGCTGATTGGCATCAAGGTGGCGCAGAATTTTGTAGATTGCCTCAATTTGATCGGAGGCACCCGCTTTCTGAGCCAACTCAGTCAAAGAAAGGGGAGCGCCTTCCTCTTGTACTGCCTGCAAAACTCGTCTTTGCAAGTCGAGAATGGCGGCGGCAGCCTTTTTA
The DNA here is from genome assembly GCF_039962015.1 of Trichocoleus sp. AS-A1. NCBI lineage: Bacteria > Bacillati > Cyanobacteriota > Cyanophyceae > Leptolyngbyales > Trichocoleusaceae > Trichocoleus > Trichocoleus sp. AS-A1. The sequence continues at coordinate 32,149 of NZ_JAMPKG010000045.1, forward strand.
CCCGCTTCTACCCCTGGCTGGTGATAAGCATTGATATTGACCAGGAACCCATAAAGTCCAACAGCCCGGTCATACAAAGCAATTAAGGCACCTACCATGCGGGGATTTACCTGAGGAATCGTCACGGTGACAGAATCCCGCTGGTTTTCATACAAAGCTTGTCGGGTTCCCTGGAGTAAACCAGAGAGATAGTCGCCGGATGTGACTTCCGGCTCGACGAAGGGGGAGTTACCCTGCCGGTCTTTTAAGACTTCAATGAAAGTCAGGAAGAAATTCGGGACGCCCTCTCGCAACTGCTGCACGTAAGCGTGTTGGTCGGTTGAGCCTTTGTTGCCATAAACAGCAATCCCTTGGTAGACGATATTTCCGTCAAGGTCTTTTTCTTTGCCCAAAGATTCCATGACTAACTGTTGCAAATAGCGGCTGAATAGCAGCAGGCTGTCTTTGTAGGGCAACACCACCATATCTTTTTCGCCCTTGCCATTTCCGGCGAAGTACCAGCTCATCGCCAGTAGTGCGGCTGGATTTTTCTTGACTTGGGCCAGGCGAGTGGCAGTGTCCATTTCTTTGGCACCGGCAAGCATAGCGCGGATATCGATTCCCTGCAAGGCGGCTGGGAGCAATCCTACGGCTGACAGTTCCGAGGTACGTCCTCCCACCCAATCTTCCATTGGGAAGGTTGCCAACCAGCCTTCTGAGTTTGCCTGCCGATCTAATTTGCTGCTTTCCCCGGTAATGGCAACAGCTTGAGGGGAAAAATTCAGATTCTGCTCAGCGAAGGCTTTTTGCACTTCTACCATGCCATTGCGGGGTTCTGGCGTCCCCCCTGATTTGGAGATGACTAAGACGAGGGTGCTGTTCAGCCGATCTTTGAGCTGGGAGAGGATACGGTCAATGCCCGCCGGATCGGTGTTGTCAATGAAGTGGATGGCGAGGGGCGGGAAGTCTGGGGCGATCGCTTGGGCGACAAATTGGGGACCGAGTGCCGATCCGCCGATACCGATGGAAACAATATCGGTAAACTTTGGAGCGTTGGGTGGATGAATTTCGCCACTGTGGATTTTTTGGGCAAACGCTTCAATCTGCTCTAAAGTTTGGACAATCTGTTGTTTGATTTCCGGAGTGGGCGCTAAATCCGGGTCGCGCAGCCAGTAGTGACCTACCATGCGGTTTTCATCAGGGTTTGCGATCGCGCCTCCCTCCAGTGCCTCCATCTCCTGAAACACCTTCTCAAACCTCGGCTGCATCGCCTCGACAAACTCACTATCAAACCGCATCCGGCTGACATCGAGGTAAAAGTCTAACCCCTCATGGTAGTAGAGCCATTCTTGGTAACGTTGCCAAAGTGCAGCAGCATCCATAAGTAAATCTCAATAAGCGTGTTTCCAGTCAACACAAGTTTAAGGTAAGCTTCAGCATCACTTTTGACGAATTAGCCTGTCAATTCGTTAATTGGGTAATTCTCCCACCCCAAATTGAGATTCAGAATTGCTTTAGAGTCCTGTACAGCTAGATTTATCTGAGATAACCAGGAAAATTCATTAGACCGCTCTATTCGGTCTTACAACGACCGGCTTTCAACTCGAAAGCCTCTTAAAGACGCGGTTTGGGCAGAACCCGCAGAAATTTAACAAGATGCCCGGTCACTTCAATCGCAATCAGATAGTCATCTATCGTAAAGCGGTAGAAGATACTATCAGACCCGATTCCCCGGAGTTCCGGCAAATCGGTAATTCGCTCGATCCGCATGAACTCCTCAAAGACAAATTCATATATCCGCTCTCTAGCTGCGTATTCTAAGTTCTTCAGGTCTCGCAGAAAAGACCGGGCATAGCGCACTTCTAGTTTCACAGGGCAACTGGCTCTTACTCCAAATGGCAGATACTTTTTCTTTTTACTGCGAAATTTGACTAAAAGCGATTTTTACCCCTTGATTCAGCCGACGAACAGGGGAAAACTTAGGGGAAGTGCAACATCCGGAGAGCTTCTTCGCGGGTTAGGGTTTCCCCCGGCTGTACGGTATGCTTCGACTCTTGGATGGCTTTGAGCATATACAGGTCATAATAAATCTGTTGTAGAACTTTCCAGGCGTCATCCAAGTTGTCATCAGCGAGTTGATCGATTAAATCGGGTAGCTGAGCAGTTAAGCGTTGTAATCGACCTCTGAGAAAATTCATAATTAAACACTGGCGAACAACGTAACATTCCCTAGAGCCTTCTTGTTAGAGGGATCTTGGACAATCTAAAGCTTAGAGCTTAGAGTTTATAGTTTATTGAGTCTCACAAGCGTGGCATGGTTGGCTATCTCATCTTTTTGACAATTTCTACGACAATTTTTGCCCTGTTTAGCTTGGGTTTAAATTTACAGTGGGGCTTCACCGGACTGATCAATTTTGGGCATATTGCCTTTATGACAGTCGGTGCATACACCACAGTGTTGTTGAGCTTGCAGGGGGTTCCCCTAATTTTCGGGGTGGCTATCGGTGCTGTTTTAGCAGCGCTGCTAGGACTGTTAATCGGATTATCAACTCTACGGTTGCGCGAGGATTACTTAGCAATCGTGACCATCGGCGTTTCCGAATTGCTCCGTTTAGTTGTCAATAATCAGCCATTGCCAATGGGCAAAGAATTTCGGCAAGGATCGTTTGGGGTATATGGATATGCCTTGCCACCAGGAGATAAGCTTGGTTTGATGGTGTTGTCGCTGCTGGTATTGGGGTTGACGTTTTGGCTGCTGGAGACGTTGGTGCGATCGCCTTGGGGTCGAGTGCTAAAAGCGATTCGAGAAGATGAGCAAATTCCTAAAGCATTAGGAAAAAATGTCTTTTGGTACAAATTACAATCTTTCATGCTGGGAGGCGCGATCGCCGGAGTCGCTGGGGCTTTTTTGGCATGGCAGACGACAACGGTTTACCCGAATAACTTTGAGCCACTGACGACTTTCTACGCTTGGACGATTGTTGTCTTGGGCGGTGCGGGTAACAACGTGGGCACAATCCTGGGGGCGGTGATTTTCTGGGGTTACGATAGTTTGACTCGCTTTTACTTACCTCAGTTGGTGCAACTGGATGCCTCGCGGGAAGGGGCATTTAGAATCATGGTGATTGGTTTAATCCTGATGGTGCTGATGGTTTGGCGTCCACAAGGTATCTTAGGGAAAAAAGAGGAACTGACCCTTGGCAAATAACTCGCACATTCCGCCCAATCGGTTGTCTGAGGGGTCTTTAAATGGGGGCAGCAAGCATCTCGAAGAAAGCCCCGATTTAGTCGAAGCAGACCCAAAACCCCCACTTTCAGAAATCGCTTTACTCGCTGCGAGCGGACTCTGTAAAAGCTTCGGCGGAATTCGGGCTGTCGATAATGTCGAGATTATGGTGCCGCAAGGCAGTATCACGGGACTGATTGGCCCGAATGGTGCTGGCAAAACGACGCTATTTAATCTCCTCTCAAACTTCATTCATCCAGACAAAGGGCGGGTGATTTTTGACGGCGAACCGATTCATTCTTTGCAGCCGTATCAAATTGCTCAGATGGGAATGGTTCGTACATTTCAGGTAGCGCGGGTGCTATCGCGGCTTTCAGTGATGGAAAATATGCTGCTGGCAGCTCAAAAACAGACGGGGGAAAATTTTTGGAAAGTTTGCTTTCAACCCCATCTGGTGGCGAAGGAAGAACGGCAGCAGCGAGAAAGAGCCACGATTCTGCTGGAATCAGTAGGGTTGGCCGCGAAGGCGCAGGATTACGCCGGGGCGCTCTCTGGAGGGCAACGCAAGCTGCTGGAAATGGCACGGGCGCTGATGACGCAGCCAAAGCTAATTTTATTGGATGAACCGGCGGCTGGTGTGAATCCGACGCTGATTAGACAAATTTGCGACTACATCACCCAATGGAATCAGGAGGGCATGACCTTTTTGATTATTGAACACAATATGGATGTAATCATGTCCTTGTGCGATCGCGTCTGGGTTGTCGCTGAAGGTCGCAATCTTGCTGTGGGGACTCCGATTGAAATTCAGCGCAATCCACAAGTCTTAGAAGCTTACCTGGGGCAATAGAGCAGCGATTGTGTCTCATTGGTTAGCAGTAATTACCCAGACGTTAGTTTTGCTCTTGAGTGGCGCGGCACTTTTCTTGAGTTCCTGGATTGTGGTTCCAGCGCCCACGATGTCCCTACTGCCATTAGGGGTAGGGGCACCAGAAGTCAGTCCTTGGTTGGTGGTGCTAAACGCGATCGCAAGTCTGTTGGTGCTGGTAACGATCCGTCGCACTCCGTGGCAATTTCTGGCTTTGGCTGCTAGTTTGCTAGCACTGCTTTTGAGTGTTTTGCCACTGTTACAGATGCCAGCGACACAACAGCATCTAGCTGTGGCAATGCAAGACGGTCTCGGCAACTACAGGGGAAATTTGCCTAATCGTCAGCAAAAAGGGATGCGCGAACAACCGTTCGTCCTAGCTGATGTGTTTCGAGGCATCCATCCCGGTGAGAGTCGTTATACCTCTGGCATCGTCTTTTCAAACCCAGATGGTGTCCCGTTGAGCATGGATCTCTACCGACCGCCGCAAGTCGGCAATTATCCAGCGCTAATTATCATCTACGCTGGGGCATGGCGGAGCGGCGACCCAACCCAAAACGCTGATTTCAGCCGTTATATGGCAGCGAGGGGCTATAGTGTCTTTGCCATCGATTACCGACACACGCCGCGCTACCGTTTTCCCGCGCAGCTAGATGACGTGCGTGCCGCCTTAGCCTTCATCCACCAACGCGCAGCCGAGTACGAGGCCGATCCCGAACGGATTGCCATCGTGGGACGTTCCGCTGGCGGACATTTGGCAATGTTAGCGGCTTATGAGCCGGATGCACTGCCTGTAAAAGCGGTGGTTAGCTATTATGGCCCGGTCGATCTGCCTGGAGGCTATGCCGACCCGCCACGCCCCGATCCCATCGATACGCGAGCGGTTTTAAAAACATTTATGGGCGGAACGCCTGCGACCATGCCCGATCGGTATCGTCTTGCTTCACCGATTAGTTATGTTAGGCGATCGCTACCGCCAACTTTATTGGTGCATGGAAGCCGCGATAATTTAGTGCAATTAAAATTTATCCAGCAAATGCATCAACGTCTGCGTGCAGATGGAAATATATCGGTTTTGCTGGAAATTCCTTGGGCTGAACACGCTTTTGACGCTGTCTTTCAGGGGCTTAGCAACCAGTTAGCGCTCTATCATACTGAGCGATTTTTAGATTGGGCACTACGTTAATTAAAAAATGACGATGTTCGATAATTTTGATGTGACTAAAATTGATACCACTGAAGCAAGAATCCATTTGGTTAAGGCGGGATCTGGTCCTGCACTGCTCTTGCTACACGGCTATCCTCAAACCCACGTCATGTGGCACAAAATAGCACCTCGTCTTGCTGAGAATTTTACAGTAGTGGCACCGGATTTGAGAGGCTACGGCGACAGCTCTAAACCGGAAGGCGAACCAGATCATCGAAATTATTCAAAACGAGCGATCGCGCAAGATCAAGCCGAGGTGATGTCAAAATTAGGTTATGAAGAATTTTATGTAGCCGGTCATGACAGGGGCGCACGAGTCGCTCATCGCATGGCACTCGATCATCCTAACCGAGTTAAGAAACTAGCATTATTAGATATCGCGCCTACTCATAAAATGTACGCGACGACCGATCGAGATTTTGCCACGGCTTACTACCACTGGTTTTTTCTCATTCAACCCGATGGCTTACCCGAAACATTGATTGGCGCTAATCCTGAATATTACCTCCGCACCTGTTTAGAAAGATGGAGTCAAGATTTTTCTGCGTTTGTTCCGGAAGCCTTGGCTGAGTATATTCGGTGCTTTAGCGATCGCGCTGCGATTCATGCCACCTGCGAAGATTATCGCGCCGCTGCTACCATCGATTTAGAACACGATACCCTAGATATGGAGAAAAAAATTCTCTGTCCGGTGCTAGTTCTTTGGGGCGGAAAAGGAATTATTGGGCGCAAATATGATGTTTTAGAAACCTGGCGCGATCGCGCAATTGATGTACGCGGTAAGGCTATCAATTGCGGTCACTTTCTACCCGAAGAAGCGCCAGAAGAAACTTATCTTGCCCTGTCTGAATTCTTGGCAAGGTGAAGGCGAGATCCCGGACTTTTTAAAAGAAACCGGAATCTGAAGAGATAGCTGAAAAAATAGAATTGCTACAGTGAAAATTTATATTCTCATCCTAAAAAAATTGCCAAATTGATTCTCAAATATATCCAGAACTCATGCAAAAATTAGCTGCGGGGCTTGTTTTCGGAATGCTTGTCCTGGCTGTTGGCGCTGGAGGCTGCGATTTGATCCCTAGCCCTGATGGTGAAATTTCGCCAGATGAAACATCACCAGCTACCCCAAGCCCCACGTCTAGTTCCTCTAGTAATTTCCTAACCTTGGAAGAGTATACTCACGAACTCATCAACCAATATCGAAAGTCCCAAAATTTGCCACCTCTGACGCTAGATCCTCGAATTAGCAAAGAGGCAAGGGCACACAGTCAGGCAATGGCAAATGGTGCGGTTCCTTTCAGCCATAATGGATTTGAGCAGCGAGCGAAGGCAATTGGTAAATCAATTTCTTATGGCGGTGCATCTGAAAATGTGGCATACAATCAAGGCTTTAGCGATCCAGCCAAGCAAGCAGTAGAAGGTTGGCTAAAAAGCCCCGGTCATCTGAAAAATATTCAAGGTCAGTATGATTTAACTGGGGTAGGTGTTGCCAAGAACGCAAAGGGCGAGTATTACTTAACTCAAATATTCATTAAACGCCGCTAAGGAGAGAGAATTGGAAGATTTTCAAGTATGCGATCGCGACCTTTCCGAGGAGATATTGTCTCAGTATCTGCAAGAGTCAGCGATCGCAGTGGATACGGAAACAATGGGATTGATACCCCAACGCGATCGCTTATGCTTGGTGCAGCTGTGTGACGCTCAAAACCGGGTTACAGTTGTGCGAATTGCCAAAGGACAGATAGACGCTCCCAATTTAAAACAACTGATGGAAGCCCCCAATATCCTAAAACTATTTCACTTTGCCCGTTTCGATGTTGCCCAACTACGACAAAATTTAGGCATCTATGTAACTCCAATTTTTTGTACTAAAATTGCCAGCAAGCTTGCCCGTACCTATACTTCCCGCCACGGTTTAAAGGAGTTGGTGCAAGAGCTAGAGAAGGTAGAACTCGACAAAACGGCTCAAAGTTCAGACTGGGGAAATGCTGCAAACTTATCCGAAGAACAACTCCGCTATGCAGCGAATGATGTTCGTTATCTACTCAGCGTGCGACAAAAACTAATTGCAATGCTGCAACGCGAAGGGCGGTGGGAAGTTGCTCAGCAATGTTTTGAATGTTTGCCCACGATTGTGACTTTGGATTTGCTGCAATATAAGGATATTTTTGAACACTAAAAACGTGGATACAATAACTTATAAAATTCACGTCCTCTAGGGGCATGGTAATGCCATACCCCTACACAAGAAATAGCGGTTAAATCTACGTTTCTCATCTATTAGCTCAGGACTTACGCAGGTACGCTATAGGTAGTGGCATAGGGGCTGATAGAGCTACATCAAAAAAAACTAATTAATTGAGCCTGAGCATGTTAGTCTCAAGTCGAGTAGAGATTGA
>NZ_JAMPKG010000046.1:0-37170 GCF_039962015.1 Trichocoleus sp. AS-A1
CCGAGCTGCTATGGATAATAATTACATGCTCAAGATTTTGGCTGCTTGTTTAACCCAAATTGATCAGAACTCTCAACCCGCTTGTCAATAGCATTTGAGATGCGCTTGCCCTGACATCCTTGCGCCCATAATCGTTTTTAATCCTTTCCAGCCGATGCGAGTTTTCTAAAATTATCAACCCTCCCATCTCCAGAGATACGTCGCCCAACGGTGTCCAAGTTGTGTAAAGGTCATGAGTTCCCCGTCCCATGTACACGATATCGCAGTGAGCATAAGTACCATGACCGGGGGCAATTGCCCTTAACCAGGTGTAATCGAAAGGTCGGACATCTCCGCCTAAAAAAACTTGATAAAATTCCATCATTCGACCCGAATAAAGCAGTTTTTTAATTGCCTGACTTTGGGCTGCTAAATCGGGTCTAAAATGCATTTTTAATCCCGGTTTTGCCACGCATTCTAGAATCGGGTGTCCGGTTTTGAGACAATCTTCTGCGGCTAAGAGTTCGGCAATTTCCTGACGGCTTTGCCAAACTTCTTGGGAATTTAGAAGTGCCCGAAGGTATAAATACCCGTCTTGTTGCATCCGCTGGCGCAGTTTCTGGGGCTGATTGAGTAAATTTGAAGAATCGCTTAAATAACCAAAAGCTTCGCTGCTGCAATCGAGTTCGTAACCTAAAGAAGTGAGGACGGTTTTCTCAGGTAAGACGATCATCACTCAGTATTTAAAGTTGCTATTCTCACATCTTATTCTCGTTATCAGGCAGCAGCCCAGGAACGAGAGGTGCGAGGCTACTGCCGCCCCAGCGCCAGCGATTAGACGAACGTTATCAAATCACATAATTGGACAACCCCCTTGCTTGAAGGATTGTATTGTTATCCTGTAAGTTAGTTGCCCTGCGCTTGAATCGCCCACTCACTAGAACCATGACCCAGCAACCTAAACGCATATGTATCCTCGGTGGCGGCTTTGGCGGTCTCTACACTGCCCTGCGCTTGAGCCAGTTGCCTTGGGAAAAATCGGAACGTCCGGAAATTGTCCTGGTGGATCGAGATGACCGCTTTTTGTTCACGCCCCTGCTGTATGAACTACTCACCGGGGAACTGCAAACTTGGGAAATTGCCCCACCGTTTCAAGAGATTTTAGCGAACACGGGTGTGCGCTTCTGCCAGGGCGTTGTGGCTGGAATAGATATTCAGGAAAAACTGGTACATTTGCATGATGGCCCTGCCTTCTCCTACGATCGCTTGGTGTTAGCCCTGGGTGGAGAGACGCCCCTAGATATGGTGCCGGGGGCAGCTGAATATGCGTTTCCTTTCCGGACGATTGCTCACGCCTACCGCTTGGAAGAACGGCTGAGAATTTTGGAAGAGTCGGAAACAGATAAAATTCGCATCGCCGTTGTGGGGGCGGGTTATTGTGGGGTTGAATTGGCTTGCAAGTTGGCGGATCGCCTTGGCGAACGAGGTCGCATCCGGTTAATTGAACAAGCTGATATGATTCTCCGGACATCGCCAGATTTTAACCGGGAAGCGGCGCGAAAAGCTTTAGAAGAAAGGGGTGTGTGGATCGATTTGGACACGGCAGTGGAGTCGATGTCACCGACTACGATCTCGCTAGTGTACAAAGCACAGGTAGACCCAATCCCAGTGGATTTGGTGCTATGGACGGTGGGAACGCAAATGGCAGAGGCGGTGCGATCGCTCGAACTCAAACACAATCAACGCGGTCAAATTACCACTACGCCGACTCTACAAGTGGTTGACCATCCAGAAATCTTTGCCCTTGGCGACCTTTCGGACGCTCGCGACGCTGACGGTCAGCAAATACCGGCAACTGCCCAATCTGCCTTCCAGCAATCAGATTATACTGCCTGGAATATCTGGGCATCGCTGACCGGGCGTCCTTTGCTTCCCTTCCGCTATCAGAGTTTCGGCGAAATCATGACCTTGGGGACGGATAACGCTACTTTCACCGGCATGGGAGTAAAGCTGGATGGTTCCCTTGCCTATCTCTTCCGGCGTCTGGCATATCTGTATCGGATGCCAACGCTCAACCATCAGTTGAAAGTCGGATTCAATTGGATTGCCCAACCCTTGTTGGAAATGTTCTCGAAGTAATCCGGAATGCAGGGTTATCGGCTTGGAGTCAAAGGTGGGCAATGCCCACTTATACAGTTTCACTATATTTATCTCTTAGATTCTCATGTAGGGGCGCGAGGCTTTGTCTCGTGCCCTTACGTTTAGGAAGGAATTGACGCTCCCACGGCTTTAAGGAAGTAGAGCTGTGGGAGCATCAATACTGAGATAGGATTTATGACATGATGATGAATCTAATCGCTGGTTTTGTTGGGTTTGCGATCTTGAGATGGAACGCTAAGGTAGCATGAAGCGCCCCAAAGTTATTTTTCTCGATGCCGTGGGCACCATGTTTGGTGTGAGGGGCAGTGTAGGAGAGGCGTATAGCGCGATCGCCAGTCGGTTTGGCGTCCAAGTCTCTGCTGAGGTGGTGAATCCAGCCTTTTACCAAAGCTTTAAAGCCGCACCGCCGCCAGTTTTTCCAAGCGCAGAACCCCAAGAAATCCCGGATCGGGAATTTGAGTGGTGGAAAGCGATCGCGCTTTCTACATTTGGACAAGTTGGCGTCTTGCCGCAATTTTCAGACTTTTCCAATTTTTTTGACGAACTCTACGCCTACTTCTCCACCGCGGAACCTTGGTTTGTTTATCCCGATGTTCTTATAGCTTTGGAAAAATGGAGGGAAATGGAAATTGAGCTGGGTGTATTGTCAAATTTCGATTCCCGTATCTACTCGGTTTTGCAATCACTAAATTTAATTGAATTTTTTACCTCTGTCACCATTTCCTCGGAAATCGGTGCGGCCAAACCCAATCCCAAAATTTTTGCCGCTGCGTTGGAGAAACATAACTGCTCGCCTGAGGAAGCATGGCACATTGGCGACAGTCATAAAGAGGATTATCAAGGAGCAAAAGCAGCCGGACTCAAGGGCATTTTTTTAAAGCGCACTGAGTAAGTAGAGGGTTGGGACATGATGTAACAGTGTAGTTGTGGCAGCGAAAGGCCACGTATAGCGCGATACGGCCAGCGATCGTTTTTTTCAAGTGCTACTGCCTGTAGTTTCACCATCGTGACTCAAGAGCAACTGTGCTAATCGAGCCATGCTACTGCATCATTTCTACTTGCTTGGAGCGATCGCGTAACTCGTCAACAAGGAGTCATAGATGTCTTTTCTACCTTATGAAAATTTCACTATTACAACTAATCTAGATTCAGAAGAAGTCAAGAGAATATTGGCTGATGTCATTGAACCGCCTAAGACGTTTAGAAATTCTTGGTCTTCGGCATCAAGATCGCATAAACCCTATGAAGGTAAAATTTATGATGATAGTTTCCAAATATCTAGAATTATCCATTCCCGAAATTCATTTTTACCAATTATCAAAGGCAAAATTTTCCCTCAAGTTATTGGTTGCTCAATCAATATAACTATGAAATTGCATATTTTTGTATTAATATTTATGGGCTACTGGTTGAGTATGACTGGCAGCATCGGAGTAGGATTTCTATTGGCATTGCTATCAGATAGTCGAATAGGCATAGCTGGTTTGATGCCCCTTGGGATGTTTGTATTTGGTTGTCTTTTATGCATAATTCCTTTTAAAATTGAAGCCAAAAAATCTAAGGAGTTTTTATACAAGCTGTTCAGCGCTTAGTTTTCATAAAAATCACATGACAAAAGCATCTAAGAAAAATCCTTCGTTCCATTTGACTAGGAAGAAAGAGCATCGACCAACATTAAAGCAGTTTGATGGGAGCGATCGCGCTAATTTTGTAGCCAGATTAAAACTTGAGTCACTTAATTTTTTGCAGGTGTTACTTGGATGATGCAAGGCTGACTGTTGCACTGCTGGATGTAAAGCCAATCCACATAAGGTTTCTGCCACCTTAAAGGAATCTCTAGTAAATCTCGCGTACCAGTCATGCTTTGTCCTACAAACATTAAGAGTGCAATGCAGCTCAAAATGATGTGAATGGTGCGCCAGCGATTTAACCGATCTTTGTAGATATCTTCAATAATTGCTAACGAAAAAATCATCAGCATTGCCGCTGCGATGCCGATGTAGTAGTGAGACACCAACCACTCGTTGTCCCGACGATAGACGCCTTCTTGGAAGCCGAGAATAATTAAACCTGCGCCGGTTGAGGTTGCAAAAACGCCGCGCCAGAGCCGCTGTTTGGCTTTGTAGAGCAACATTAAAGAGGCAATGGTAGCCGCAAACATTAGGACGATAAAGACAACTTGAAAAGGTTTCTGGCTCCAGATTTGCTTGCTCAAAATATGCTCAAAAATTGGGTAAGCAAGCCCGATAAGGGTAACTCCGACAATGGCACCAGAAAGCCATTTGCCTAATTGGACGTGTTCTTGCCCAACCACTGGCGGAATTTTACTTTTGCCTTCTAAATTTTGTAAGCGGCGTTGGCGAGTCTGCCAAGCGCGGTTGACGACAATGCCAATCAGAGGGAAGACGACTGCAATTGCGATCGCAGGATGAATTAAAGCCGCCAAATCTGCAATTTCCATAACAACCTCAGTATGCGTTGATTTTTTAGCTACTGAAAGGGGCAAAGCCAAAGGTAGGGTTGAATAAGCGACACCAAATCACCACCGATCCAAACTCTGCTGGATTGACACTAGCAGGAATAGCATAGCGTTGAGCACCACTTATTTTTTGCAAGCGACCGATACTTATATAATCTTTCTCTTTAATGCCATTTGTTGGAGGTTTTTCAGAACGATACAGAATGACGAATAAATCCAGGCCATTGTCAGTTTTGAAAGCTCGATCTAACTCCAGATAGCGTTTTCCATTTTCTGTCACCAAGCGCACAGTTCCTTGGGTATGATGTTCTGATCCCTGAAAAGTCCCAGATTGTGTAGGCGTCTGTGCTACCGATGTAGCAGATGATCCAGTTAATGGTGCAGTCTGAACATTTGGCTGATTAAAATTGGCTTCTATTGTAATACCTTTTAGCTTCAATGATTACTAAGCTTATCTAGTGCTTAAACAGTCTTATTAACCCCCAGTAATTAGGTAAAACTTTAGAGCATATATAAAAGTTGTAATTACTATAAAAATAAACAACATTACGTATTGTCTAATATTTTTTTCAGTTAGTGCATAATTGAAAATTAGTATATTACTATTAATTTAAAAAAACCTATAATTAACTGATTATCAAACAACTTTGAATTAGGAAATTACAGCGATGACGACTTCATACATTAAAAATAAAATCTCAAAGCGTCAAGTCCTAAAACGAATTTTCCGCCTTCGGATGGCAACGCTGCTCATGGTAGGAATTGTTGTCTTTGCATCTGCGATCGCTACTGCGTGGTTTGCGGGTGAAGGGAAAATTAGTCAGATGTTTGCCGAACTCAATACTTTACAAGAGAATCCACCCCTGTGGCTGCAAGCGCCCATGAAAAGTGAATACCTACTAGTTCCTACGGTTGCTTTGCTAGTAATTGTTTTGATAATAAGGAAAATCTCTCCAAAAACCGATGCTTGGTCTCGGTTTTTTGTAGTGGGGATTTTGCTGGGGTTAACGGGTCGATATATTGTATGGCGATCGCTCTCAACTTTGAATGTTGCTGACCCCCTGAATGGGGTTTTCAGTTTGGGGTTATTTTTCATGGAAATGTTGATGTTGAGTAGTAGTACGATTCAGCTTTTTTTGATGCTGAACGTCAAAGAGCGACATTGTGAAGCTGACCAAATGGCTAGAAGTGTGATTGATGGCAGCTTTCTGCCAACTGTTGATATTTTTATTCCTACTTACAATGAAGCTGTATTTATTGTTAAACGCACAATTATTGGTTGCCAAGCTTTAGATTATCCCAATAAAACAGTTTATTTGCTAGATGATACAAAACGCCCAGAAATGCATAAATTGGCTGAGGAGTTGGGCTGCGAATATAAAACCAGACTTGATAATAGACATGCAAAAGCCGGTAATTTAAATCATGCATTCCCTCAAACAAGTGGAGAATTAATTGTTGTATTTGATGCAGACTTTATTCCGACTAAAAACTTTCTTACTCGCACTGTAGGTTTTTTTCAAGATGAAACAGTTGCCCTGGTACAGACACCCCAAAGCTTTTATAACTCCGATCCAATTGCCTACAATTTAGGATTAGAACACGTCCTAACGCCAGAAGAAGAAGTGTTTTACCGACAAATTCAACCGATTCGGGATGCAGCTGGTAGTGTTATTTGCTCTGGAACTTCTTTCATTGTTAGGCGTAGTGCTTTAGAAGCAGCGGGTGGCTTTGCCACCAACTCCTTAAGCGAAGATTACTTCACCGGCATTTGTTTATCTGCCCAAGGCTACCAATTAATTTACCTAGATGAAAAGTTAAGTGCTGGATTAGCCGCAGAAAATATTGCCGCTCATGCTACTCAGCGACTACGGTGGGCACAAGGCACTTTACAAGCGTTCTTTATTGAGGAAAATCCGTTAACGATTTCAGGACTTAGTCCTCTGCAAAGGCTGGCTCATTTAGAAGGATTATTACATTGGTTTACCAGTTTGTCGCGGGTTTATTTCCTGTTTATACCCTTGGCTTATTCGTTTTTCGGTGTTATTCCTATTCGGGCAATGACTGGTGAATTATTATATTATTTTTTACCTTACTATGTCGTGCAACTTTCAGTTTTTTCCTGGTTAAATTATCGTTCTCGGTCAGCTTTGCTCACGGATATTTACACGTTGGTGCTTTGCATACCTTTAGCACTAACTGTAATTCAAGCAATGCTGAAGCCTTTTTCTAAAGAGTTTAAGGTAACGCCTAAGGGAATATCACGCGATCGTTTTTCTTTTAACTGGAATTTAGCATGGCCTTTGATTATTTTGTTTATAGCAAGTGCTGTCAGTTTGTGGCGAAATTTAGGAATGTGCATAATAACGGGTAATTGGCAAAGGCTAGAAGCTTACGGAGCAACTGAAGTGTATAAAGGTATCGGGTTGGGTTGGATTTGGAGCGGTTATAACTTGTTAATGATTGGCATTGCGTTGTTAATTTTATTAGATGTCCCTAAACCAGATATTTATGAATGGTTTGATTTACGAAGGGTAATCCGCCTGAATGTTGCTGGGCAGAAGTTTTGGGGCATTACTACAATAATTTCGGAAGCAGGTGCCCAAATTGCCTTAACCCACGAAGGGCTAGCGAATGATACCAGTGAAATGTTGCCAGTGACATTAGAAATTATGGAAGAAAAATTAGAATTGCAAGGCAAAATTATCCACACAGGATTTAGAGGTGAGTATCCAACGGTGCAAGTGGCTTTTGAGAAATTAAACCTCAAACAATATCGGCGTCTAGTAGAAATGCTATTTTGCCGCCCAGGTCAATGGAAACGCCGGGAGGCTCCTGGAGAGTTTGGTTCTTTGTTGCTGATTTTAAAAATTTTACTTCGCCCACGAATTTTGTTTGATAGGGAGCCACAAGTGAGAGCGATCGCTGTCTCCAAAATTTAATGACTGTCCGCAAAAGCGATATCTACATTTCCCCAAAAGACTGTTTAGAAGGCGATCTGAGGGGCGATGGGTTCTCGATCCCTACGGCGGAGGGGAAGCAGTTCACTTGGCTAGTGTTGATTTTAGGTGCGCGATCGCAACCTTGTATGAAGATGTATTAGCGCTTAGTTGATCGCTGAGTTACCCGCCCGGTTAGCGATAAATTGATTAATTGGCTAACTCATCCAGCGCAGCCTCTTGCCAGCGCTAAGATCGTTAAGCACTGTTTCGCTCTGCCCTCATGTCTGACCGTGTCAATCTTTCGGATGCTTTACCAACTGAGTCCTCAAATGGGCACCATTCCACGGGTGTAAATCAAAACAGCCAGAACGCGATTCGCATTCGCGGCGCTAGGCAGCACAATCTAAAGAATATCGATCTAGAACTACCGCGCGATCGCTTGATTGTCTTTACTGGCGTCTCTGGTTCTGGCAAGTCTTCCCTCGCCTTTGATACCATCTTTGCAGAAGGACAACGGCGCTACGTGGAGTCCCTGAGTGCCTACGCGCGGCAATTCTTAGGGCAGTTGGATAAGCCAGATGTGGATGCGATTGAGGGACTGAGTCCGGCAATTTCAATTGACCAAAAATCAACCTCTCACAACCCCCGCTCAACGGTTGGCACGGTAACTGAGATTTACGACTATTTGCGGCTGCTGTTTGGACGCGCGGGTGAGCCTCACTGCCCTCTGTGCGATCGCTCGATTGCACCTCAGACGATTGATGAAATGTGCGATCGCATCCTGGAACTGCCTGATGGCACCCGTTTTCAAATCTTAGCGCCTGTAGTGCGCGGCAAAAAGGGCACCCATCAAAAATTGCTCTCCAGCCTGGTTTCTGAAGGATTTGCTCGCGTCAGAGTTGATGGAGAGGTGTTTCAACTGTCCGATTCTATTGAATTAGATAAAAATTATACACACACGATTGAAATTGTCGTTGACCGACTGATTAAGAAACCCGGTATTCAGGAGCGTCTAACCGATTCTCTCAGCACTTGTCTGCGTCATGCCAGTGGAATTGCGGTCATTCAGTTATTAAATGATACATCGAAACCTAACGAATCCGACCAGATAAATAATTCGTACACGGAACATACCACAAAAAACGAAAGTGGGCAAGAAAATTCTACAAACGCTGAGAATTCCTATCAGGAAAGCTCCAATGAATTAGTCTTTTCAGAAAACTTTGCTTGCCCGGAACATGGGGCGGTGATGGATGAACTTTCTCCGCGATTGTTCTCCTTTAACTCCCCTTATGGTGCTTGTCCTCAGTGTCATGGATTGGGTAGCTTGCGGACATTTTCACCAGAGTTATTGGTACCTTTTCCGGAGTCGCCGGTGTATGCTGCGATCGCGCCTTGGTCAGAAAAGGATAATTCTTACTATCTCTCCCTTCTATACAATGTCGGACAAGCGTATGGCTTTGAAATTCAGACACCTTGGAATCAGCTAACAGCAGAACAGCAGCACATCATTATGCATGGTGCTGACAAATCAATCTGGAACGAAAGTCGAAATGATTTTAGACGCTACGCAGGCGTTATTGCTATCCTCCAGAAGCAATACGATGAAACCAGTTCCGAACTCATTAAACAAAAAATGGAGCAATATCTCGTCGAGCAGCCGTGTGAAGTGTGCGCCGGGAAGCGATTGAAACCGGAAGCCTTGGCTGTGCGATTGGGACAGTATCGGATGCTCGATTTGACAAGCGTTGATATTGGGGAAAGCCGAGAACGAATTAATAATTTAAAATTGAGCGATCGCCAGTTTCAAATAGGCGATTTGGTACTTAGAGAAATTAAAGCTAGGCTGCAATTTCTCCTCGATGTTGGCTTAGATTATCTGACGCTTGACCGTCCGGCAATGACACTTTCGGGCGGGGAAGCGCAACGAATTCGCCTCGCCACCCAAATTGGTTCGGGTTTAACCGGCGTCCTTTACGTGTTAGATGAACCGAGTATCGGGCTGCATCAGCGGGATAATGGGCGCTTGCTGCAAACTTTAATTAAACTCCGCGACTTGGGCAATACATTAATTGTGGTCGAGCATGATGAAGAAACGATTCGTGCGGCTGACCACATTGTTGATATTGGTCCTAGTGCGGGCGTTCATGGCGGAAGAATTGTTTCTCAAGGTGACTTGGAGACCTTGTTAGCAGCAGAAGATTCTCTAACAGGTGCTTATTTGTCGGGACGGCAGGTAATTGAAACCCCTGCACAGAGGAGAGAGGGAAATGGGCGATCGCTCATTCTCAAAAATGCCTACCGCAACAACTTACAAAATATAGATGTCGAAATTCCACTGGGTAAACTTGTCTGCATCACCGGCGTTTCTGGTTCTGGCAAATCTACCCTAATTAACGAATTACTTTACCCAGCCTTACAACACCACCTCACCCGCAAAGTTCCCTTCCCGAAACACTTGGAAGCGATTAAGGGATTGAACGCAATTGATAAAGCAATTGTCATCGATCAATCTCCAATTGGACGCACCCCTCGTTCTAATCCAGCGACCTATACTGGTATATTTGATGCGATTCGAGATGTATTTTCACAAACGATAGAAGCAAAAGCGAGAGGTTACAAACCGGGGCAATTTTCTTTCAATGTTAAAGGCGGACGCTGCGAAGCTTGTGGCGGACAAGGCGTGAATGTGATCGAGATGAATTTCCTGCCAGATGTCTACGTGCAGTGCGAAGTTTGTAAAGGCGATCGCTACAACCGAGAAACTTTACAAGTCAAGTACAAAAACAAGTCTATTTCTGATGTTCTCAACATGACCGTAGAAGAAGCTTTGGAATTTTTTATAAATATCCCTAAAGCATCAACACGGTTGCAAACTTTGGTAGATGTGGGACTCGGTTATATCCGTTTAGGGCAAACTGCGCCCACTCTTTCCGGTGGTGAAGCGCAACGAGTGAAGTTAGCCTCGGAACTCTCTCGTCGTGCTACCGGGAAGACGCTTTATTTAATCGATGAACCGACAACGGGTTTATCTTTTTACGATGTCCACAAGTTGCTAGATGTGTTACAGAGATTGGTAGATAAAGGCAATTCAATTTTAGTCATCGAACACAATTTAGATGTAATTCGTTGCGCCGATTGGGTTATCGATTTGGGACCGGAAGGGGGGAATAAAGGTGGAGAGTTAATTGCGATGGGAACTCCAGAAAAAGTGGCGGACAATCCGAGGTCTTATACCGGGCAATATTTGAAACAAGTGTTGCAGCAGCATCCCCCAAAATGACAACTTTTAATTTGTCAATCTACTAACCGCGATCGCGCAATACCAGTCCAGAAATCGACAGATTTTTAATACTGGCTTTTCGCCAGATGCCTGTCTGGAAAAAGGTGAATTTTCTTAAGGAAGTAACTAAAGGAATTCAGCAATGGGCTTTGATAGCTGAAAATCTAAAACTTGCGTTGGTTGTTTTTTTTCCTTAACCCAAAACACATAAACAATGGTTGGGTTTCACCGTCGTTTAACCCAACCTACTCGCTAACATTTCGCTAACATTCAGTAGGGGCTTTTGGTTGCCATACCCCTACAGATGTACCGCACCCAACCGAGAACTGCAATATTGAAAGCAAAGTAAGTCAAGTTTTTCTGCCAATTAGAAGATAAGTTGTCATCTCACCTTTGCCTTTGACATGGATAAGACCCCGTTCCTCAAAAACATATTCGTCTCGTAATAACTCATAGGTAGTGGCAGTGACTTGAATTCGACCCGCCAGACCGTGAGATTCCATCCGAGAAGCTGTATTTACCGTATCGCCCCACAAATCATAGATAAACTTTTTGATACCAATGACGCCAGCAACGACGGGTCCCGTACTAATGCCGACTCGAATCTGAAAATTTTTCGCATTTTTGAGGTTAAATAGCGCGATCGCATCTTGCATATCCAGCGCCATGTCAGCTATCGCCTGGGCATGATCGTTGCGGGGCATTGGCAAACCGCCGACAACCATATAGGCATCCCCAATTGTCTTTATTTTCTCCAAACCATGCAGTTCGGACAATCGATCGAACGCAGAAAATATCTTGTTGAGTAATTCGACAAGTTCGGTGGGTGATGTATCGGCAGAAAGTTGGGTAAAGCCAACAATATCAGCAAACAAAACGGTAACTTCGGCAAAGCTATCGGCAATTGTGCTTTCCTGAAGTTTTAATCGCTCGGCAATCGGGGCAGGTAAGATGTTGAGCAGCAGCAGTTCCGATTGTTCCTGTTGATAGCGCAGTGCTTCTTCTGCGACCTTGCGATTGGTAATATCTTGGACAGTGCCTTCGTAGTAAAGAATTCTCCCTTGAGAATTCTTTACCGTGCGGGCGGTTTCCAAAATCCAGATAGTGCTGCCGTCCTGGCGGTAAATTTGAGACTCAAACCGAGATACAGAATCATACTTTTGCATGGCAGCAATAAATTCCGTCCGTCGGTTTGGGTCAACATAAAGTTGCCGCTCAACGCTCGTCACATTGGCGATTAATTCCTCCGGGGACGAGTAGCCATAAAGGCGTGCGAGGGCAGGATTCGCACTGATGAAGCGTCCATCCGGTGTCGTTTGAAAAATGCCTTCAACTGCGTTTTCAAAGATGCTGCGATATCGTTCTTCGGCTTGCCGAAGTGCGCCTTCCACTTGCTTGCGCTCGGTAATGTCGCGGGAATTAACAACGATGCCTGCCACGAAGGGATCGGCTAGCAAATTGCTCCCAGTTGATTCTAGAAAACACCAGGAGCCGTCTTTTCGGGGAAAACGATATTCGATGGAAAAAACACTCTGAGGGTTGTTAAGCGCCTCATGGAAAGCTTCTAAAACGCGGCGACGATCCTCTGGGTGAATCATGCCCAAGGTGTGTACCCCGGTCAATTCCTCTGGTTGGTAGCCCAAAATACTCACAATCGAAGGACTTTGATAGCGGGTAATGCCATCTGCGTCATAAATGGCGATCAGATCCGAACTGTTGAGAATCAGCGAGCGAAATTTCGCTTCACTATTCGCGAGGGCGGTTTCTGCTTGTTTGCGATCGCTCGCTTCCATTGCCAAAGCAGCCATATACGCTAAATAAGTCGCAAAGTTCTGATCCTCCAACGCCCACTGCCTTTGCGTACTCATGTGTTCCAGACAAAGCACCCCCATCGTCCGTCCACCTACCCGAATCGGGACATCCAACATCGAAGCAATGCCTAAAGGAGCTAAATAAGCCGCGGAAAACTCCTTCGTCCGAGGATCGGTATGGGCATCAGAAGCCGCGATCGCGCGTTCCTCTTCTAGTGCTTGGAAATAGCCTGGATAGTCTACTCGGTACAGCTCCATGCCCCAGCTATGCCGCTCCTGAGTGACTTCGTACAAGTCAACGCAGAGCAATTTTGGATTGGGTTGGGATGTGGTAGAAGCCGGTTCCTGAGTCTCAACGATTTCTTGTTGATAAAGCCAGATACTCGCTCGTGCGACGCCCAGCGTGTTTGTGGCTGTCTCGGTAATCTCCTGCCAAGCCGCGCTCAAATCGCCCGTGTATAAAGCCTGACACGTAGCCAGTTCCATCAGCGCCCGCTGCTGTCTGCAAAGCCGAGTCTCGCTTTCTTGGAGTGCGGCTTCCGTCTGCTTGCGCTGAATGACGGAACCCAGCTGAGCCGCAACGCCCGATACTAGCTCCACCATCTGCCGGTCTTCTTCCTGGCTGTCGAAGCTGAAGAAAACCAGAACAGCTAGCACTTGTGGCTGCTGTAGGGGCACCCCAGCGCTTTGCCCGTCCTGAATCGGCAGGGGGGACGATTCCCAAAACGTTGCCGCAATAATCGGAATGGCGAAACTTGCTTTCAATCCGCTTTCTCGTGCAATTGCGACACGATCAAAAACGGCTGGTGGCTGAATTGAAACATCATCAATCCACTCTGGCTGCTGCGATGACCAAACTCGTCCCGGCAATCCGTTCCAGGATGCAAAAGTGAGCTTCTGGCTGAAGTGTCTGAATTTCTTCAAGGCGGGGGATACTTTCTCCTTACCGCCATACCAACCCCGACTGCATTCGAGAAAGTCACCCGTTGGGTGGGGAATCCAAGCTTCCCCAAAACTCCAGCCGATTGTCTCGCAAACCTTGCCCAGCGTGACTTGCAAAGCTGAGTGAAAATCTGAGGCATCCGCGATCGCTTGCGTCGTCGTCTGCAACAAACGGATTTCTTCTTGGGCTTGTTTGCGATCGCTAATATCTCGAACCACGCCACACACGACCTCTCTGCCACCATAGGAAATCGAGTTGGCACTCACTTCCACATCCACCAGCGTTCCATCTTTACGCCGGTAGCGTCGTTCGCCTAGGTAGTGCTGTTTATCGACTAGGATTTGGTTGATATTTAAGTCAGCGCTGTCTTGGGTGTGGGGAATGAGATCGTAAAGGGTCAGCTGTAGAATTTCTTCATGGCTGTAACCGAGCAAGCGATTAAAGGCAGTATTGGCTTCCAGAATTTGAGAAGAGCGAGCATCAATCAGAACAATCCCTTCTGAAGCTTGCTCAACCACGGCGCGATGACGTTCTTCGCTTTCGATGCGATCGCGTCCAGATTTGTCCAACGCTTCTAGCATCCCATTAATCGTCAGTGCCAAGCTGGACAATTCATCCTTTCCGGGCGTCGATACCCGCAGCGAAAGATCGCTACTCGCGCCAATTTTCCGAACTTCCCCACTCAAAGCTGCCAACCGAGATAGCACCAATCGCTCTATCAGCAGCAGCGTCACTCCACCAAATACCAGTCCTACTACCAACAGACACAAGATGAGATAGACTAGGCGAATCTTTCCTTGCCTGTAGATTTCTCTGGGGACATCCACCCGCAACAGCAAAGCCGGTTTGCCATAAATGTCTTTAATCCGGGCGTATCCAGAAATCGTGTCTTCATCGCGCGATCGCACCAGAATTGGGCGTTGTTCTGAAAAAGCAGAACGCACGGCTTGAAAGTCAGCAGGCATTTGAGAATCGTTCATCCCGTACATCATCACGGGCAAACGGTTAATTCTTGCCAACTTCTCGATCGTTCGATCGTCTATATAGCGCCCGAAGATCAAAGTTCCTCGGATAGAACCTTTGCCATTTGAAGGCAAAATCGGCTGCGAACTAACCAGCATTGGCCCTTCCGGAAGCAGAATGATTCCCGACAGGATGCGATGAGAATTGGGACGCTCTAAAAGCTGGTCGTTGAGAGCCAGGTGTTCTTTGAGGGCCGGTGGAATCGGTGTTTTTTTCTGACTTTTCAGATCGAACCCAGTCCCAAAGACAATTTCACCGCTGTTATTGATATACAGCACCAAGTTGATCTGCAAGTTGTAGAGCGATTCTGGATTTAGATTCGACTCCCGATAAGCTTGGTTTGGGTTGTTAATAAAGTTGTAGGTGTCATCCCACGCCGACCAATCGAGAAATCCAGAACTAAAGTCATCGCCAGTTTGGGCAAAAACATTCAGAACTGCCTTAACCATCTGACGGGTATTTTGATCCTCAGCGTGCTTGAGGCTCCGCAACAAAACGATGGAAGAGGTAGCATATAGCACCCCTACCAGACCGACGAGTGTCGCGCCAATGACCATTAGTGTCTTCGTTCGCAGTCTCATGCTTTAGTGCTGAGTCCGTCCTGTAAAGGCGGGTTGACCCGTCCTAGCTAAGTGTTGAGAGGGGAAGTCAAATTATCTCCTTTATTGTTCCTCGTAAACTCGGCATTCGATACGATTTCTGCCAAAATCTACCTCCAGACGTTTGACGAAAAGCGGGATCGCTAAATACTGCGTCAACAAGCTGTGTTCGAGAAGCACCCTGGATGGCGAAAACCCCGAAACCCAACAGGAGGAAGGTTAGGGTTGGATGCCAACATCCTAGCTGCGTTCAGAACGACAGCTACAGTCTCTAATCAATAACAACGAGAAACTACTTGACGATCCGGACGCGATCGCTCACTCTAAGTTGTTAACTGTAGGACTTCCCCTAGAGTTTTCTCTAGACGGAATCGATGAACGCTAAAGCTAGATATACCAATAGTGTAGTAATGGCTTGAAGGCGTAAGTCCTAAACTAACAGGTGTGAGTGAGTGAGGAGTGAGTCTAATGCTAAGCTGGGAGCCGACTCCTGTCGGGATGCCTTCTTCTGGGTACCCCAATCTTTCCCAAATACAGCGAGAAAATTTTACAGCGCTCAAGGAACGGGCTTGGGTAGAAATTGATTTAGCCGCTTTAGCTCATAATGTGCGGCAGCTGAGGCGTTTTCTCTCCCCAAAAACGGCACTGATGGCGGTGGTGAAGGCGGATGCTTATGGTCATGGTGCCATTACGGTTGCCGAGATTGCTTGCCAAGCCGGTGCAAGTTGGCTAGGTGTTGCCACGATTCCAGAGGGAATTCAACTGCGGGAAGCGGGGATTCAGGCACCGATTTTGATTTTAGGTGCCAGTAATACGACCGAGCAAGTGCAAGCGATCGCTCACTGGGATTTGCAGCCGACTCTCTGCACGCCTCAGCAAGCTTTAGTCTTTTCCGAGACATTAGGCACTTTAAATCGTTCTTTAGCGGTTCATGTAAAATTAGATACCGGGATGTCTCGCCTAGGCACTCCCTGGCAGCAAGCAGCGGAGTTTGTCTCCTTGGTGCAGCGATTGCCCCATCTCAAAATTGCCAGTATCTACTCTCATCTAGCAACGGCTGACAGTCCAGATCCCACGGGAATGAGACAGCAACAAGACAGATTTGAGGAAGCGATCGCTCTTATCAAAACTACAGGAATGACGCCTCCCCGTCTGCACCTCGCCAACTCAGCTGCCGCTTTAAGCGACCCAAGCTTACACTACGACATGGTGCGAGTGGGTTTAGCAACCTACGGTCTTTACCCCGCGCCCCATCTAAAGTCTGTCATCGACCTCAAACCCGTCATGAAAGTAAAAGCACGGGTAACGCAAGTAAAAAATATTTCAGCAGGTACGGGAGTTAGCTACGGGCATCAGTTTGTCGCTAGCCGGGATATGCGCCTCGCCGCGATCGCCATTGGCTACGCCGACGGGGTTCCCCGCAACCTCTCCAACAAAATGCAAGTTTTGCTCCGAGGTCAGCCGGTACCGCAAATCGGCGCGATTACAATGGATCAGCTGATGCTGGATGTCAGCGCAATCCCCGATTTACAAACTGGCGAAGTCGTCACTCTGCTGGGGCAAGAAGGAAACGCCGAAATTTCTGCGGATGACTGGGCGGCGACTTTAGGCACGATTTCCTGGGAAATTCTCTGCGGCTTCAAGCATCGCCTCCCTCGCGTAGCAGTCGGTCAACCCCTGGAATCAGAACAGGCTACATCGTCTTGACGCAAGTTGAAATACTTGCAAGTCTTTGCTTCTAGATGCCGGGGTACGGCAGTGCCGTACCCCTACCGAGAATAAGAATAGCTGAGAATAAGAATAGTGGCAGACAAAAATTCATTTCCTCTGCCAATTTTTATTCGTTAAGCTGGTCAAGATATGGTCTTGCCATTCACCTTGAATAAATAAATATTTTCTAGCATATCCTTCAACAACAAATTCTAATTTTTTCAGTAAATTAGCACTCCGGTGATTGTGGGGTAGATAATTTGCCATCACCCGGTGCATATCTAATTGTGCAAAGACATCATTTATGGCAAAGTGCAATGCTTCCGTCATATAGCCTTTACCTTGTTCAAATTCTGCTAAATTATAGCCCAAATAACAAAATTGGGCAGCACCCCGCATAAACCCGTGAAAGCTAACATTGCCAATAATTTCTGAGAAATTCCCATTCTTGAAAATAAATAATTTTAAAGAGCGATCGCATTCAAATTCTTTAATGTTTTTCTCAACTTGCTCTTGCCAAAACTCATGGGTTAAAAAATTAACAGGCCAAAAAGGTTGCCAGGGAGATAGATGCCCTTGATTATTCCGGTAAAATTTGACAATCTCAGGCACATCTTGTTGAGTTCCCATCCGTAATAACAATCTAGGCGTATAAATTAGCTTAAATTCCGAATTCATTCCAGTATTCTTATAAAAAAAGATATATTAATTGGAAGTGAAAAACGATTGAAAATGGATATTATTTCTGTTGAAGCTGCATCGCAGTTATGGAACTACCTGATTGGCCAAGCGTATTTTAAGATTCTACAGAACCTTCTCTGGGCAGCGACAATTCTGCTGCTCACCCGATTAGCTGTAGGTTGGGTAGGAGGTCTTACCCGCAAAGCGCTAAGTCGCACAGAGCCAACCTTACGCAAGTTCTTGATTCAGGTAGCCGAGATTTTCACGCTGGTCGTCGGGATGGTCGCTGTTCTCAACAGGTTGGGAATCGAGACGACCAGCGTTGTCGCGGTAGTGGGGGCGGCTGGTTTAGCAATCGGCTTAGCATTGCAGAATACCTTATCTCACTTTGCCGCTGGTGTGATGCTGATTAGTTTGCGCCCGTTTGAGGTAGGCGATTTTATTGAAGGGGCGGGGGCTGCCGGAGTGGTGGATGCCATCGGCATTTTCTCGACTACGCTAGTAACGCGAGACAACGTAGTAATTACAGTACCGAACGGGCAATTATTTAGCGGGACGCTGAAAAATACCACCGTACTCGGCAAGCGGCGAGTCGATTTAGACATTGATATTGGCGATCGCCCGATCGAACCGACTATCACCCTACTTTTGTCTTTAATTCAACCCCATCCCTTAGTTTTGGAAGAACCAAAAACGACCTGTCACGTTGCTTCCATCTCAGCAACCGGAACAATTTTATATCTCCGTCCTTGGTGTGCATCTGAAGCCTACGATCACGTCCGTTCCGAAGTACAACAGCTGGTGAAAGAAGCTCTGCGAGAGCCAGAATTGTCACTGTAGTCTTCTGCCTACTCCTGAAAGGCGCGGGATCATTCTTGCTCCTTCATCTTCATTATTTTCCCGTGAATCGGCAGTTCAATCCGAAACTCTGTTCCTTGTCCTGGTTCAGACAGACACTTCAGTACCCCGCCATGCTTCTCAACGATAATCTGGTAGCTAATCGACAATCCGATTCCCGTGCCTTTCCCTACAGGCTTCGTCGTGAAAAATGGATCGAATATCTTTGCCCTAATCTCTTCCGGTATGCCAGGGCCATTATCCGCAATGCGAATTACTACATGAGATCGGTCAGAAGAAAGGCTGGTGCTAATGCGAATCCAAGCACTGCTAGTGGGTAGAGACACGATTAATCGTGTCTCTAGGTCAGTTGTTGTTTCACGAATGATTGACGGCTGACTATTGACCATTGACAACTCTAGAGCATCCACCGCATTACTCAAGATATTCATAAATACCTGGTTCAAGGGACCTGCGTAGCACTCAACGGGTGGAAGGACTCCGTACTCTTTAATCACTTCAATGCCGAGATTTTGGGCTGTGGGTTTAAGCCGATGCTGAAGGATTAAAAGCGTGCTATTAATCCCTTCGTGGATATCAACTCGTCTCATCTCGGCTTCATCCAATCGGGAGAAGTTTCGCAACGAAAAAACAATTTGATGGATACGGTCAGTACCCACTTTCATAGAAGCCAAAGTTTTTGGTAAATCTTCTACTAGAAAGTTCACATCAATTGTTTCTGCTTTTTTTTGAATCTCGCCATCGGGATGGGGATATTGCTTTTTGTAGAGGTTTAGCAAATCGAGGAGATCCCGAACATAGGCACTAACATAGGGCAGGTTGCCGTGAATAAAGTTGACAGGGTTGTTAATTTCATGGGCGACACCAGCAACCAATTGACCCAAACTCGACATTTTTTCGCTCTGAATCAGTTGGGCTTGAGTATTTCGTAATGTCTTGAGGGTTTGCAGCAGTCGTTGATTACTGCGGCGGAGTGCTTGCTCTACTCGCCGACTCTTGCTGACAGTCCGTTCTAATTTATCCAGGTTAATCCGTAACTCCATCTGGCTGACCACTTGACGCCCCAACGCCCGCAGTGCCTCCATCTGTTCGGGGGTAAGATGACGTGGAATCCGGTCAATCGCGCAGAGGGTGCCGACAGCATAGCCATCAGATGTTACCAAAGGGGTACCCGCATAAAACCGGATATTGGTGTCTGAGGTCACGAGCGGGTTGTTGGAAAACCGCCGATCTTCTAAGGCATTGGGCACAATCAACAACTCATCTGGTTGCACCAAGGCATGGGCGCAGAATGCCACGTCTCTTGGCGTTTCCGTTGCTTCTAGACCGATTTTTGATTTGAACCACTGCCGATTAGAATCGACGAGGCTGACTAAAGCAATGGGAGTGCCACAAATATAGGCTGCCAGAGCCGTCAAATCGTCAAATGCTTCTTCAGGAGCAGTATCAAGAATCTTGTAGCGATTCAGCGCTTTGAGCCTATCTGCCTCATTGATGGGGATGGGTGGGCTGCTGCTGATTTCCTCTGTCGGTTTCGATGGGGTGAGGTTGATTTGATTCAATTCAGAATCGATTGAGGCGTCTTGTCGGAGGGGCTGACGACGTAACTGGCGACGTTTTTTTCTAAAAAGACGACTGTAAATGGTTTGAATAGCGTTCAAAAGAAGGTTCCATGCTGTTGTAAATAGCCGTTTCACGCTGGTATTCTGCACGCTTAATTAGAGATTATCATAGGTCATTCATACCCTTTCTTTAATTGATTGTAAGTATATGAACGTAAGCACACGACTATGCGCTCTTACTAAAGTCACAAGTACAAAGTGAATTGGTATCAACGTGAATTGGTATCAACGTGAATTACTATCAACGCCACGAGCGGTACTGTGTTACTTGAGGTTAACACCATTTTAGGTTGAGGATTTTGGATGGAAAAAGGGAACTTAGAATCGGATTGTAAAATTTAAATAAAGTATATATATAACAACATCATCCAATTCCAACCCATTATTTTATTTATTCCATCACTAATAAATTGCAGCCAATCTCCTGAAAATCCGGATAATTTGAGAGCGAGCAACACTCAAATGGTTGCTTTAAAAAGGGAATTTTTCTAAATAATCATTCTGTAGATGTAGAATAATTTTTATTTGGAAAAAAGTATACAGTAAAATAAAGGCTTCTAGTTGTACTAATCTTACTCGTACAACTAGAAGTCTTTGTAGGGTATTTCCAGGACAAGCTGCTGCGTAATTAGGCGCTGACTTGAGTGACCAATTCTAATTCTGGTGCAGGTTGTTCTTTCAATAACTGGATGTAAAGGTCGCTTAGTTGAGTCGCTACGCCATCCCAACTAAACATCTTCTCTACCCGAACTCTTGCCTTCTCACCTAGCTGCTTGCGCCATTCTGGATTGGCGAGAATGCGGTCAATCGCGGCTGCAAACGCTACGGCATCTTTCGGGGGTGCCAGTAAACCCGTTTCTTCGGGGACGACGGTAAACTGGAGTCCGCCGACATCACTAGCAACGACGGGCGTTCCAGAAGCCATTGCTTCAATTGCCACTAAACCGAAGGGTTCGTAATGACTGGGTACGACACAAACATCAGCGGCGGCGTAGTAAGCGGGCAGGGTGTCGTCACCCAACCGTCCGGGGAAGGAGGTGATGTCTTGCAGCCCCAGTTCGCCGACAATTTTTTCAATGCGATCGCGTTCGATACCGTCACTTTGACCGGGACGAGAACCCCCGCCGATAAATAGTTTCAGGTTGCCTTGCTGACGCATCTGGGACTTGCCAACGGCGCGAACGAGTGTTTCAATTCCCTTGCGTCGATCAAATCGACCCACATAGAAGACCACGTTGGTATCGGCGTCGATTCCCAGTTTCTCTCTTGCTGCTTCGCGGGTGACGGAACCAAACTTGCGAATATCGGTGCCGCAGGGGATGATATCAATGTTGCCTTTTGTGGAAACGAGCGATCGCATATGTTCTTTCTCTTGCGGACTGGTGGCAACAATCCGTTCCGCTGTCTCTAAAACCTTTCTTTCTACCTCTAGCCGCGTGGTAGCAATCAAGGGAATCGTCGAAACTGACTTATATTTGACGGCTCCCAAAGAGTGGTAAGTATGAATTTGTTTGATGGGTTGAACTTTCTTCAGCTCCATTCCCACCCAAGATGAGAGCCAGTAATTTGTGTGTACTATAGAATATTCAATGCCTTCTTGCTGCTG
Source organism: Trichocoleus sp. AS-A1 (assembly GCF_039962015.1). NCBI lineage: Bacteria > Bacillati > Cyanobacteriota > Cyanophyceae > Leptolyngbyales > Trichocoleusaceae > Trichocoleus > Trichocoleus sp. AS-A1. The sequence continues at coordinate 21,697 of NZ_JAMPKG010000046.1, forward strand.
AAACTTGAGCATCTGTTCGACAAACACTGGCAGATACTCAAACAAATTGTCTCTTGGGACAAACTCTTCAGGACCAGCTGTCAAGCGAATTGTTCGACAATTCGCGCTATGTTGAACAATCGTGGGTTGATCGCCACTAACTTTGCGGGTAAACATATCTACTTGCCACCCCTGTTGAGCAAGTGCCTCACCCACCTGACGTACATAAACGTTTTGACCGCCAGCCTCTTCTTTACCGATTTCAATTGCTGGATCTCCGTGGACGGAAATTAGAGCAATGTGCTGGTTGTTTGTGGAAAGCATATATTTATATCGATTTTTTCACTCAACGACGTTCAGGGCGAAGCAGGGGTTGACTATTCTACTTAGTTGCCTGTTTAGCCCACCGGAACTTAAGGAATCTTTACTTGTGCTAATAGGATAAGCTTCGCCGTTGATGATGAACATCAACTACGGGAGAGAATCTACTACCTGACTATATTCAACCTTCCGGGGGACGGGTGGGTATCATTGGGTATCATGACCTCCCCCCAAAGAAATAAAATTTTAAGCCAAAGGGCATATAAATCGCCAGAGTAGCGAATGGATTCCCATTTTTCCGTCCTCCAACGGTCAGGGAAGTGAAAATTTATAGATTTAATTGTGAAACGCGAGAATATTTAAATCGCCCAAGCCTTAAAGAAAGCGGGTTGTAAGCATTTATTAGATTTCTTTGCCAGCCATAAGAAATTTAACAATAGGTAATTATACTAAGGCATTGGGAAAGAAGCAAACAACCACAACGACGAGGATGAATCATGGCTTTCCCTGCAACTGCGAAGACTCACTCGGCACGATCGGGCATCAAAAAAAAGAAAATTTTTTTGACAGCAGCACCAATTGATTAATATCTGCTATTATCTATATTTGTCACCTAGGAGAGGTGGCTGAGTGGTCGAAAGCGACAGATTGCTAATCTGTTGTACGGTTGGTAACTCCGTACCGAGGGTTCGAATCCCTCCCTCTCCGTTTTAAAAGCGAAAACAGACAAGTAGCGAAGCCCAATCGGGAAAAGCAAACGCCTCACTCTTGACGTCTCACAGCGATCGCTTCTGCTAGCTAAAATGTTGGCAGAAGTTATGGCTGTATTCTTAAACAACTGAGATCAATTAAAATATTTGATTTCAATCGTGGACTGTTGAAGAGTTAAACACCCAAATGAGCAGACCCGCTTCAGCCAAAAATATCAAACCGAGTTGGGCGATCGCCCTAGCAGTTACCACCATTACGACAAGTTTTCTAACCGTTGCTTGCGAAAACCCCTCTCAAACAACGCCAGGTAATAACACGCCAACCAGTACAACCAGTAGCCCCGCCCAGACTACAGGTTCTACCCCAGCCACCAGCGGTTCCGGACTCAAGATTGGCTCACTGCTGCCGACCACTGGCGACCTATCTTCCGTAGGGCAACCCCTGCCAGATGCTATCCGCCTGTTAATAGACACCGTCAACAAGTGTGGCGGCGTCAATAGTCAGCCAGTCACATTTATTCCTGAAGATGACCAAACCGATCCCAACGCTGGCACCGCAGGAATGACCAAATTAACGGAAGTAGATAGAGTTGCTGGCGTCGTCGGTTCCTTTGCCAGCAGCGTTTCTAGTGCCGCCGTGCCTGTTGCTGTCCGCAACAAGGTGATGTTTATCTCACCGGGTAGCACCAGCCCAGTCTTTACCGAACGAGCCAAAAAAGGAGAATTTCAAGGTTATTGGGCGCGGACAGCTCCCCCCGATACCTATCAAGCTCAGGCTTTAGCAAAACTAGCTAGTGACAGAGGATTTAAGCGCGTTTCCACTGTCGTCATCAACAACGACTATGGAGTTGGCTTTGAAAGAGAATTTGTACAAGCCTTCAAAAAATTAGGAGGGACTGTCGTCAACGAAGGAAAGCCAACTCGTTATGACCCTAAAGCTGCCACTTTTGAAAGCGAGGCAGCAGCTGCATTTAATGGCAAACCGGATGCGGTAGCAGCGGTTGTCTACGCCGAAACCGGCAGCTTGTTCTTAAAATCTGCCTACGAGCAAGGTCTCAGTAAAGGCGTCCAGGTGATGCTAACCGATGGTGCTTATTCGGAAGACTTTCCCGAACAGGTCGGCAAAACCAGCGATGATAAATTTATATTAGCTGGGGCAATCGGTACGGTTCCCGGTGCTAATGGCCCAGCACTGGCTGAGTTCACCAAGATTTGGAAAGAGAAAACCGGAAGGGGATTGAGCGCCTATGTCCCTCATGCCTGGGATGCTGCCGCTTTGATGGTACTAGCAGCCGAAGACGCTAAATCAAATACCGGCGAAGGCATTAAAAGTAAGATTCGCGATGTCGCCAATGCCCCTGGCACAGAAGTAAGCGATGTTTGTCAAGCGCTAGAACTGGTGCGTAAGGGTGAGGAGATTAACTACCAGGGAGCTAGCGGTAACGTAGATATTGATGCTAATGGCGATGTGGTGGGTAGCTACGATGTCTGGGCAGTGGAACCTACGGGTAGTCTAGCTGTGACCGGCAAAGTCAGCCCCCAAGTAGAAGTAACCAGCAAAAAGTAAAAAAGTACAAAGGCAAAAGAAACAGGAGAAACCAAATTTTTCTGCTGTCTTTTGCCTTTGATTTTTACCTTCTCTAGAAACCAGGGAAGGTGTAACCCACGCCCAGAATTAGTCCCACTGGCACTTCATCGCTTTGAAATCCGATATTTAGAGCTGCATTTGCTGTAAATTGCCGTGTCAAAGGTACATCGACGCCACCCGTAACCAGGAAACCAATGTCGCTGTCATCACCCGTGGAAATCGTGACACCGCCACCCACGTAAGGGGCGAATCTGACGGGTTCAAACGGATCTGACTGTCGGATGTTAAAGTCGTAAGTCACTGGAAGCAGAAAGGTCGTATCGTCACCGAGTAGCACGGAAGGGCGTACAGACAACGTATTGGTTAGACCAATTTTGCTGATCACGGCGAAACTACCATCGCCCAAAGCACTATCACCCCCGAAACCAATATTGAAGCCAACCCCGACGTAGCTGCGACCGGCACGGGTGGTTCGACCGAGTTCGATATCGGTTTGAGCAACCTCAGAGTCATTGGGTAAGTTTGGAGTTTCAGCAGTTGGTTGCTGTGGTGCGGCGAGAGCGGCAGCAGAAGTGGTTACGCCGGGAAATGGTTGCGTAGTAGCAGTATCATCAGCCGCTGCCAAGGAGGAAGGCTCTGAAGCCACGGGCTTTGCGCTTTCTTCAACCAGCGTTGCATCTTGGTACTCAGAGAGAATGACCGGCTGTTGGCTCAGATTATATTGTGTTGAGACCGGGGCTTGCGGTGCAGCCGGGACTTGTGGTGCAGCCGGAACAGTTGATTGGGTAATCGGTGTGACATCTGCCGACTTGACAACTGGCTTGACAACTGGCATACCCATTACTGTTGGCTCAGCGATCGCTTCAGATGCGGCAGGTTCTGAAGTCTCAACGACCGCAGGAGTCTTTTGGTCAATGACTGTGGCAGTGGACTGGGCTGTAGCTGACAAGCCACCGCTGAAAACTGTCAGTGCGGTCAGACCTAGTAAGAAAGAAACACGCTTAGAAAAGATTGTATTCACGGTCACTCCTCAAAAACTTCCTCAAAAATCTACGAAAGCCAACCTTAATTGCCTATTCTCTCGGAAATTATATTTCCCTGTCGTCAATTTAGGAAATTTTAAAAGAATTTGCTACCCACCAAGGAAGGATTATGCGCTGAAAGTGGCTATTATTCGACGAAATTGATGTTGACAGGTGAAATGGAATAAAGAGGGTCAGAGGGTGATAAGAGAGATTTTTATTCCCGATTCCTAGGCTTTATCTCCAAAGCAGCGATCGCAATTTCTCTGATAAAGGCTTGGGATGCGACCAATCGCTTATTTTGATTTTGATGACGAAGAAACCCTTTTTTACAATAAAAAGGGTTTCTTCGTGATTGATGAAGCTCGCCTCTGTAACCGCAGATTGTACTAGGTAAGGCTGTCCATTGCCGCGACAACTTGCTGGGAAACAAAGGGGAGAATCGCTTTGTTTTTACTATTTGCTTTGCCTTCAGTGAACACAATCAACAAATAAGGGTGCCGTGATGGTAGCTCGATATAAGCGGCGTCGTGGCGAACTTGGCTTGTCCAACCGGCTTTAGACCACAATTGGGCATTTGGAGGCAGTCCGCCACCTAAGAAACCCCGCACCTGATTTTCCTCATCGGGGGCTTCATCGTCTTCTGCATGGAGGCTGCGTTTCATCAGTCCCATCATTGCTTGCGATCGCCCGGAGGAAACTGCAACGCCTCCGACAATGCTATGTATGAGCCTCGCCGTGGCATTGGTCGTCACCATATTGCGGTTTTCCCGCATCTCCCCTAAAAATGCCCGCTCTCGCCCATAGGGACCGTCACCCCAAGGTTTTTGATTGACATTGATGGTTTCCATCTCTGTCCAACCGAGGGATTGAAAGTAGCGATTCACGATATTGCGCTGCAACTGCCAGGTTTCAAACGGCCCTGGCGGCAACTCTGGACCGCTAGTAGTGCCAGTCAATACATCCAGCACTAAGCTGGTGGCGTCGTTGCTGGAATCAATAATCATGTCGCGGATGGCTCGCTCTAACTCCGAGGAAGTTTGGATCATTCCTTGTTCCAGCCACTCTTGTACAGCAACCAGATAAAACAGTTTAACGATGCTGGCAGGAAAGATTCTCTCGACGCCGCGATAGCTAAAGCCCCGGACTGGATATTTCCAGAATTCCTCTGAACTAAGGGCACCGCCAGTATTGACGGGCACTGGGGGATCGTAGACTACCCAGGTTAAGGCAATTTGGTTGCGGGCTAATCCCGGAAATTCTGCCCAAGTTGCTTCTAAAATGCGATCGCCTAATTTTTCTAGTTGTGCGTCTTTGTGAAAAAATGTCATTTTTATTAGTTGTTATCAGTTGTCAGTTATCAATTGTCAATTGTTCAATAGTTTGTACCACTGACCAACAACCACTGACCCATGACCCATGACTCATTCCGCGAGTACCAATGTCGAGTCAATCTAAACCTCTATGATTCCCCTAGTTGTACTCGTTTGGCAACTCAGGCAGCAATCGGGCGTCACTTGCGGATTTTGTCGCCAAAGACAGATTTAGATTCATCTATCCAGGTTTGTCTGTGTGAAGATGACTATTCCGGCTGGGTGGAAATTCAAGACCTCAAGGAGATTGAAGAGGCACAAACGCCCTTGCGGGCTTACACTATCTCCCCAACAGAAATTCAAAATCGCTTACCCCAAGTTATTGCCTTTATGCAAGCGGCGATGCAACAGCCGAATTATTATCTCTGGGGCGGAACAGTTGGGCCAAATTATGACTGTTCCGGGCTGATGCAAGCCGCCTTTTCTGCCTCTGGGATTTGGTTGCCGAGAGATTCCTATCAGCAGGAAGCTTTTACAGAATCGATTGCGATTCAAGAGCTACAATCAGGTGATTTAATCTTTTTTGGCATCGGCGATAGAACAACCCATGTTGCTTTATACCTGGGAGAAGGACGTTATATCCATAGTTCCGGTCAAGAGCAAGGTCGTAATGGAATTGGGATTGATGTCCTTTCGGAACAGGGAGATTCGATTAGTCAGTCGTATTTTCGGCAACTGCGCTCTGGTGGGCGAGTGGTTGCCAGTTATCAACCACAACGACAATAAGACATCAAAAGGTGGGAGGCAATCGTGTTAATTCCTGAAAGACTGGTAACGCAGAGCGAAATTTCCGCTGACGGTATCCCTGATATTTCCGTAGTAGTGCCGGTTTATAACGAGGTGGAGAGTTTACCCCACCTAATTGAAGCGATCGCAACCACTTTAATTGAGACGAATCTGAACTACGAAATTATTTGCGTGGATGATGGTTCCAAGGATGGTTCAGCGGAATTGCTGAAATCTCTAGTGCAAACCCACAAAAACTTAAAAGCAGTGTTTCTGCGTCGAAACTACGGTCAAACTCCAGCAATGTCTGCGGGGTTTAACTATGCGCGAGGCAAGGTGATTATCACAATGGATGGCGATTTGCAGAATGACCCAGCGGATATTCCCCGGCTCCTGGCAAAGTTAGAAGAAGGCTATGACTTGGTAAGTGGCTGGCGTGAGAAACGACAGGACGCCGCCCTGACTCGTCTGCTTCCGTCTAAAATCGCTAACTGGTTAATTGGGCGAGTCACGGGTGTAGAGTTGCATGATTACGGTTGTTCCCTAAAAGCCTACCGCTCAGAATTGGTGGCGGATATGAATCTTTATGGGGAATTGCACCGATTTTTACCAGCTTTGGCGTTCATTGAGGGGGCAAGAATTACTGAGCTGCCAGTAGGGCATCATGCCCGCCGCTATGGAAGCAGTAAGTATGGGCTGGGGCGGACATTCCGAGTCGTGATGGACTTGTTAACCGTCTACTTTATGAAAAAGTTCCTCACCCGCCCCATGCACGTCTTTGGGCTGTTTGGCATTATTGCAATGGCATTGGGGACGCTGCTCGGTCTGTATTTAACGATTTTAAAAGTGGGTTTCGGTCAGAGCATTGGCGATCGCCCGTTATTGATTCTGGCGGTCGTACTGCTAGTGACGGGTGTGCAATTGTTTTCTTTTGGACTGCTTGCAGAATTGTTAATGAGAACTTATCACGAGTCTCAGGGCAGACCAATCTATCGGGTGAGGGAAGTTGTTGGGGGGAATGTTAACAATAGTAAACAAAGGGAAGGCTAAAAGTGTAAGAAGGAATTAAGCTTTGAAAGTTTTTTGGACGCTAGAGCCGCCCAGTCGCCGCAATCTGTTGGTTTTATTTACGGCTGGGCTATTATTTTGGTCTAGTATGGCTTCCTTGCTCCCGACGCTGCCGCTCTATATCGAGGATGTGGGTGGCACGACGCAGCAGATTGGGATTGTCATGGGGTCATTTGCCCTCGGATTGGTTCTGTGTCGTTCGTGGCTGGGGCGTTTGGCAGATCGACGCGGTCGCAAGGTGGTCTTGCTGATTGGCATGACCGTGGCAGCGATCGCGCCTTTGGGCTATCTAGTTGTTAAATCAATTCCCCTGTTAATGCTGCTGCGAGCGTTCCACGGGATTAGCATTGCCGCTTTCACGACTGGTTACAGCGCCTTGGTGGTTGATTTGTCCCCATTCTCCAAGCGGGGTGAGTTAATTGGCTACATGAGCTTGGTAACGCCAGTTGGGATGGCGATAGGGCCAGCAGTTGGGGGTTATATCCAAGCTGGGGTTGGTTACACGCCGTTGTTTCTGCTCTCTTGCGGGCTAGGAGCGATCGGTTTAGTTTGTGCCAATCAAGTCAAAGAACCCCGAATCGTCCACGAGACAACCGATTCCTCTGCCGGTTCATCCGAAACTCAACAATTTTGGCGACTTCTGGCAAGCCCTCGTCTAAGGATTCCAGCTTTAGTGTTGTTGCTGGTTGGTGTAGCGTTTGGAGCGTTGAGTACCTTCGTCCCGTTATTTATTAAAGATGCCGAAGTTGACTTAAATCCGGGGTTATTTTACACAGCCGCCGCGATCGCGTCTTTTATTTCCCGCATCATCATTGGTCGCGCTTCTGACCGTTACGGACGCGGAATTTTTATCACTGGCAGTATATTCAGCTATGCATTGGCAATGCTGATGCTGTCTCATGCTTACACTGCCCGTAGCTTTTTAGTAGGCGGTTTTTTGGAAGGCGCAGGAGCGGGAACATTACTGCCGATGATGATTGCCTTGATTTCCGACCGTTCCTCTCCCCAAGAACGAGGCAGAGTTTTCGCTTTGTGCATCACGGGGTTTGATGTCGGGATAGCGATCGCGGGTCCTGTTTTGGGTTCCATTGCCGAACCCATTGGCTACCGAGCAATGTTTAGTATTACAACAGTTATTTCATTCCTGGCGCTGATTATCTTCGCTACCCTATCGAGCAAAAATTTATCCCATTCCCTCCGCTTCGCCTTTGGCAGAGAAAAGGATGTTTATGCCTTGAATAAGGTTGGGCTACAAAGTGAGGCATAATCCAAAGAAAAAAGGCAAAAGAAAGAATCTTTTGCCTTTTTCTTTTTTACTTAGTAACGGGCTAGGAGGGATTCGAACCCCCGACACCGTGGTCCGTAGCCACGTGCTCTAGTCCACTGAGCTACAAGCCCTTGCCAGAAATTTATAATAGCATAGCCTAACCGTATGATGCAAAATTTTTCTCAAAATCAACCGCTCACTCATTTGGATGCCCACGGTGAGGCTCAGATGGTGGATGTTTCCGGCAAAGAACAAACTCGACGCCATGCTGTTGCTGCGGCACAAGTGCGGATGTTGCTAGAGACATTTGAGGCGATTCAGGCGGGGAACGCGCCGAAAGGAGATGTATTGGGAACTGCGAGATTGGCTGGGATTATGGCAGCAAAGCAGACTTCTCAGCTAATTCCCCTGTGTCATCCCTTGCCAATTCATAAAGTAGAAGTTCAGATCGTGCCTGACGCCCAGTTGCCGGGATATCAGATTCAAGCGGAAGTCGTCACCAAGGCGGAAACTGGCGTGGAAATGGAAGCACTAACAGCCGTTTCCGTCGCGGCACTCACCCTCTACGACATGGCGAAAGCCCTGGAAAAGGGGATGGTGATTGAATCGATTCGCTTGGTGAGTAAGACGGGTGGCAAGTCGGGAGATTACCTTCGCCAGGGACAGGGCAGTTAGCGGCTTAGAATGAATTTAGTTGTTAGCGCTAACAACTCATAACTCATAACTTATAATTCATCACTTCCATGCCTCCTCGTTGGCCTCGCAAACCAGACCGCAATGACCCCGCCTATCGTCGCCTCGACGATAGAATGAATTTTGCCATCCATGTGGCGATTTTTGGTGCCTGTAATTCTGGCTTGTGGTTTTTCCACAACTTGCAGAATGCTACATGGCCTTGGGCAACCTGGGTGACAGGCGGATGGGCGTTAGTCTTAGCTACCCACGCTCTGTATATCTTTGCACTCGCAGATTATTCCGACCCAGTAACAGAATCTGGAAATACCAGTGCTGGTTTAGGATTCCAGCCCAAAACCAAAGAAAAATCCAAAAAAACTACCTAAAGATAGATCCCTGTTTCTTGCTTTTCGTGGATTCAAACTCGGACGGGGATCAACTGCAATGAAAGCATTAGATTCCCTATCCGCATAACCAAAGTAAATCCTATGGCTAGAACCAACACTTCCGAAGCAATTGAATCTCTCGCCGCTGAAATTGGCGAAAACGTTTACATCGATGTGGCTAAATGGCACCTTTATTTGCGAGATGCCAAGCTGCATACGGTTGTAGCAGAAAAGTTGTACCCCCTACTGGCTGATAATTCTGTAGATGAAAATCAGGTGTCGAAAGTCCTGCAAGGGATTCCTGTCAAGTTAGGCGGCGGGAAGCGGGAAGTTCCCTTAGTAGATTTGTTGCCTACGCAGTGCCAGGTAAACCTGATGGAGCTTCTGGAAGAATTCCAGCGCAGTCTATAAACAAGCTGTCGCTTTTCCCTTCCCCTTCTCTGCCAGAGAGGGGGTTTGGGGGTTTTACCGGCTCGCCCATAAAAGGATTAGCAAGAGCGAGTTGCATGACTAAAAATGTTTAGTTTGATACGCAGAAGTTTTGATTAACTTGCGACGATAAGCGTATTGACCGTAAACACTAACTAGATAAGGCATTAGGTAGGTCAGCAATCCAGAAATCCAGCGATCGCGCGTCATTTCGCCTCGGAAAAAGGCAAACCCGTGATTGATCAAAAACAAGAGAGTCCCGACAAATACAGCCGTTTTTAATCCAGTCGGGATAAACTCTTTGTCAAATAAGCTGACAACATATGCTTTAAGTGTCTTCATTCAGGGTTGCGATCGCTAAGCTAGATGAGCCAAGCTTCAATACTCATCTCGACTTACTGTTAGATATCACACCTTCCTCTTCAAGTTTGGTATTGTTTCATACACCTAATTGAGCTGGTTCAAGTGCGATCGCTATCTCCCGAAGCGCTGGCGAATCCGCGAGACAAAAATATCGACTTCTGGCAAATTTAGCTGCTTTGCCAAGAAAGCATAAACGATCAAGCCAACAAAAGCGGCTAAACTTAGCTGCAATAACTGCACCAGCAACCCATTCGCATTCCAGACTTGTTGAAAACCTTTACTGACACCCCAAGTCGCTAAACCAGCTACAAAGCTAGCACCTGTCAAACCCAAAATTGGCAAACTCCACTCTTGCCAAGGCAAGCCGTTAAGCTTGCGATTCAACATCCAAATGAGTGCCACGACTGAAATGGTATTCACCATCACCGTGGATAAAATTAAACCGGGTGCCCCAAAACGTTGAACAAGAATAAAATCTAGCAGAGCATTGAAGAAGATATTCACGATACTGATGCGAAAGGGCGTCTCTCCATCGCCCAAGGCATAAAATACCCGCACCAGTACATCTCGCCCCAAGTAGACAAACATCCCAATCCCATAAGCCATCAGCAATGAAGCAACCAACTCAGATGCTCTAGACTTAAAGGCTCCGCGTTGATAGATTACTTGGACGATGGGGACGGCTAGCGTCATCATCAGGGCACTCAAAGGCAACATAGTAATCGCAGTCAGCAGTAATCCTTGGCGAATCCGCTGCTTGAGTTCGGGCCAATCTTCAGGGGCAGCGAGTCGCGAAAAAACCGGCAGCAGGGGGACTAAAATGACATTCGAGATAATTCCTAGAGGTGTTTGAACGAGAAGCCCCGCATAGGTCATGGCAGCCGCTGCTGTGGGGATATACGAGGCGAAAAATAAATCGGTGTAGAGGTTAATTTGCAGCGTCCCGGAGGAAAGCGTCGCCGGTCCCATCACCTTCAAGACCTCCTTAACCCCCGGCTGATTCCATTCAAATCGCAGGCGTAACTTGCCTAAGCCAGCCCGCCACTGGGCAGTAAGTTGGACTAGCCACTGCAACACGGCACCGGCAAGGGTTCCCCCCGCCAACACCAGTCCTCCTACTTCAGCGTATTGGGGTAGGGTAATTTGGTTGCCGACTTGTAGCGCCAAAACTGCCAGTCCACCAATTACGGTAATGCTGGAGAATAAGGGGCTAACCGAGGGTAGCCAGTACATATCTGCCGCATTTAAGGTGCCAAAACCAATCCCAATCAGCCCAGCCATCAGCGCCATCGGAGCCATGATCTGTAACTGCTGGATGGCGATCGCTCTCACTTGCATTCCTTGCGGCGTCTCGCTTAAACCGGGTGCCACTAGGTTAATAAACACACCCGCAAACACGATTAAGACAATCGTGACGAGTAGGAGTATCCCGCCTACGAGTGTTGTAATCGTCTCCACGAGGGGCGCGGCTTCCGATTTGTCGCGCTGCTTGGCTAAAACGCTGACAATCGCACTGTGAAAAGGGCCATTGATGCCGCCCAGTAAGATCAGCAAAAAGCCAGGAATCACATAAGCGTAGTTGTAGGCATCGGCAACGACACCCACGCCAAAAGCGGCGGCGATCGCTTGTTGGCGCACTAACCCAAAAATTTTACTAATCAGCGTAGCAACTGCCACAATTCCGGCAATGCTCGCGAGTGTCCGAGCGGTTTTCTGCTTTTCAGTCACGAACGGTTAACAATCCCTCAATTGGCTCATCTTATTTAAACGCAAAGGTTAACCCCAAGGTACGCCAAGTTAAAATCTCCTTTGCGCTCCTTTACGATTTCCCTGGCTTACCTCTGCGTTAAAAATACTATGGATTGGCTCTACCGCTACCCGACTCTCTCATCCGGAATTTTGCTCAAACGCTACAAGCGTTTCTTTGCCGATATTGAACTAGCTTCTGGAGAGGTAATCACCGCCCATTGTCCAAATACCGGCCCAATGACTGGGGTTTCAACGCCCGGTAGCCCCGTGCAGGTGTCGTATAGCGACAATCCCAAGCGGAAATTGCCGTATACGTGGGAAATGATTCAAGTTTACGATACTGAACCGACTTGGGTGGGAGTGAATACAGCTTTGCCTAATCGGGTCGTTAAGTTAGCACTAGAAAAGTTCCTGTTCCCAATATTGGGCAATTACAGCCAAGTTCGCTTTGAGGTGCCCTATGGAGTAGAAAAAAATAGCCGGGTAGATTTTTTACTGACTGGGAATGACTCCGATTTACCCATTTATTTAGAAGTCAAAAGCACGACTTGGGCGCAAGGGAAACTGGTGCTATTTCCCGATACAGTCACGACAAGAGGACAAAAGCATCTGCGGGAATTGACCGCGTTAATTCCTCAGATGCGGGCGGTAATGCTTTATTTTGTGAATCGCGGCGACTGTACTCATTTTGCTCCTGGAGACAGTACCGATCCCCTGTATGGGAAGTTGTTGCGCGATGCGATCGCCCAAGGGGTGGAAGTATTACCCTGTCGCTTTGAAGTTACCCCAGAAGGGATTCGCTACTTGGGCTTAGCAGATTTTCTGCCTTCAATGCCCACGCAGACATCTTGCTTATCTTTGCCAGAATAGCGATGCCTAAAGAGTGGAACCTCACCCCTAACCTCTCTCCGTGAACGGAGAGGGGAATATGGTTGCCCGTTCACGGGCAACGGCAGGGATAGGGTTAAAAAACGGAAAGGTAGCCCAAATGCAGAGCGATAGGTATCTTGAAAAATAGCTAACCTCGATTGAGTAAAGGCAAATTGGAGCTAAAAAACGTCATCATTGCACACAAGGCGGGAGATCCCCTCAGCCGCAGCTGGGCAGAAAAATGCGCCAAACAACTGGAAAAACGCAATTGCCACGTACTCATGGGGCCGAGTGGGGCGAAGGATAACCCCTACCCAGTGTTTTTGGCTTCTGCAATGCATCCAATCGATTTGGCGATAGTATTGGGCGGCGATGGTACGGCTTTGGCGGCAGTACGGCATCTCGCACCCGAAGGAATACCGATTTTGGCGGTGAATGTAGGGGGACACCTGGGATTTTTAACCCAGCCGTTTGAGGAATTTGAAGATACTGAGCGAGTTTGGGACAGGTTAAGCGAGGATCGCTATGCCCTTGAACGGCGGATGATGTTACAGGCGGCGTTATTTGAGGGGAACCGCACGAATTTAGAACCCGTGAGCGATCGCTACCTGGCACTCAATGAAATGTGCATCAAACCTGCCTCCGCCGACCGCATGATTACTTCCATCTTAGAAATGGAAATTGATGGAGAGGTGGTCGATCAATATCAGGGAGATGGACTGATTGTTTCTACTCCCACTGGCTCCACTTGCTACACTATTTCTGCCAATGGCCCGATTGTCCACTCTGGCATGGAAGCGATTACCGTTACGCCCATCTGCCCGCTAAGTCTGGCGAGTCGCCCAATTGTCATCCCTTCTGGTTCTGTCGTCAGCGTTTGGCCTTTAGCTGACTACGAGTTAAACACTAAACTATGGATGGATGGCGTCTTGGCAACTGCCATTTGGCCCGGACAGCGTGTAGACATTCGCATGGCAAATTGCCTCGCAAAGTTCATTATTTTGCGGGAAAACTATTCCTATTACCAGACACTCCGTGAAAAGTTGCAATGGGCAGGAGCGAGAATCCGGTACAGTAACAATCACCGAAATTGAAATTCACTTTAAAACTCAGGCAGTCTAACACTCAATATCTACATGACAAAACAATTAGAGTTGCAATTTTGGGAAGTTGGATCGCCAGTCTCACCACCTTTCAATCCTGAATGCTTTAGCAACTTTTCAACTTTTGCGGACAACATGAAATTGCCAGTTCATCGCTGGTTTAGGTTCAGTGCGGGGTTCTCTGCTCAATGGGTTGAAACTATCATCACTAAAGCCAAGAAACAGGAAACGGTCACTGTCCTCGATCCATTTGCTGGTGCGGGTACGACTTTGCTAGCTGCTGAGAAAATAGGGGTCGAATGCTACGGGATTGAAGCGCATCCTTTCGTTGCTCGTGTAGCCAAAGCAAAGCTGTTATATCAAACTGACCTAGATGCTTTTATTCAACATACAACGAAGGTCATAAGATGTGCTGAAACTCTGCAAGGCTGTGTAGAAAATTATCCTCCCTTGATCCGTAAATGCTTCACCAACGAATCACTGGAATCTCTAGATTGCTTGCGTCAAGCTTGGGAGAAATTAGCAGATAATTCTCCGCAATCTCAGTTAACCTGGCTAACGCTCATTGTTATTCTCCGTCATGTTTCTCATGTAGGTACTGCACCTTGGCAGTACATTTTACCTCGCAAAACGAAAAGCTCAACTCTAGAACCAAAGTCAGCTTTTCAACTTATGGCAGAAACGATTGCCACAGACATGAGAATAGTAGGAAAAACAGCAGTTTCTCAGGCTAAGCTTATTCAGTCTGATGCTCGGACTTGTATTGGTGTCCCTGATAACTTTGCAAACTTGGTAATCACCTCACCACCCTATGCAAACAACTATGATTATGCAGATCCTACACGACTGGAAATGTGTTTTATGGGAGAAATTGCAGGTTGGGGAGACCTTCAGAAAACTGTGCGGCAATTTCTAATTCGCTCATGTTCACAGCACGTAACAAATAAGAGTGTAAATTTGGATAAAGTTTTAGCATCTCCTGAACTATTGCCAATCCAATCGAGTATTATTCAAATCTGCCACACGCTGGCTAAAGAACGTCATTTGCACGGTGGGAAAAAAAATTATCATCTGATGATTGCGTGCTATTTTTTGGACATTGCTAGAGTTTGGATAGCACTTCGCAGAGTCTGCCAACATCCTTCCACTGTTTGCTTTGTTGTTGGCGATTCTGCTCCTTATGGAATTTATATCCCGGTGATTGAGTGGATGGGTGCGCTAGCACAATCGGCAGGATTTGAATCCTTCACGTTTGAGAAGACTCGTGACCGAAATGTGAAGTGGAAAAATCGAAAGCACAACGTTCCTCTCTGTGAAGGTCGCTTGTGGGTTCGGGGATAAGTGTTACAACAAAAATATTTTTTAACAGCAAGAGTGGCAGAGTCATTTTCACATAAATGGGGTCAGATTCTTGGAAATCTAATCCAAGAATTTATTCGAGAGAGGCTTCAGGAAGTCGCTAATGAACAAGGTCTTTACTTAGACTATCAAAAGAAGCGCAAGGCAAGGTCTATTAAAAAGGTTTCATGGGAAGATCGCTATGGAAATTCTCATGACCTTGACTATGTACTTGAACGGGGAGGCACAGAACATACTCGTGGGCTTCCAGCAGCATTTATTGAGACTGCATGGCGACGCTACACTAAGCATTCTAGGAACAAAACTCAAGAAATTGAAGGAGCGCTTCTTCCACTTGCAGAAACTTATAGTCACCTGCGCCCCTTTTTAGGTGCAGGGCAAGCGCATCTCAAATGCTATTGACAAGCGGGTTGAGAGTTCTGATCAATTTGGGTTAAACAAGCAGCCAAAATCTTGAGCATGTAATTATTATCCATAGCAGCTCGG
>NZ_JAMPKG010000047.1:0-36591 GCF_039962015.1 Trichocoleus sp. AS-A1
GTATTTCATTAGCTTTACTTATGAATTACCAGGGGTGAGCGTAGAAGACAGGTGAGCGAGCGCATAATTTCAGACCTCATATTACCCCAGCGACGACTTTTGCAAGAGGTCTAATAAAACCCAGTACCCAGCCAGGGCAAATGGTCGCCAACATTTGTAATGAGCGGCATAGCTCAGTAAAGCATCCTGTTCAATTTTTCCTAACCTTCAATTGTCTGTGCAATACTTCTATTATTTTTCTGGTGTTGATATATCCATCTTTATATCATCTAACTACTCTGAAAACTTGCGCTTTTCAGATTCTCAAGCTTTTCCAGTTTCTTGCAAAAATCTATAGTAAAGGAATACGTTTTTGTAGGGAATACTAGAGATTTTCCAGTCTAAGAACTTGTCAGCAAGCTTTATATAAATATTTTTAAAAGGTAAATTCAACTTTGCCACCTGACACAAGCGCTCAAATCGGTCATTTTTAACTCCCATATAGTGCAAGTAAGTCAATTTTTTTTCTTGATCGTATAAAATATGGTTTTTATCTTCAAAGTGAGGAGATGTTACACATACGCCTGTTTTATATTCTGACTTTTCATCTAGGGTAAAATTATATAGATTAAATTGTTTTTTCAATGTCATATAATTTAAAATGCGTTGCTCACTCAACCATTCTCCAAAGATTTTTACTTCATCGTTAGCAAGTCCTTTGATAAAACCATCTAAATCCTTTTCATTTATAAGATTTTGTTTTGATGCCCAAAAGCCAGAGCAGTGTATTCGATTAGCAAGGGCAGACTCTGATTCATGTACATTTTTGAAAACCTCAAAAAAATTGCTAACCGTACCCTTTTTTATAGCAGTTTTTCTCTGAAAATCATGCACTACAAAATCGTATTCTTCTAGTTTAGAAAATATATGATCTAGGGGTTGAAATACCAATGTATCAGAGTCAATATATATAAAATTCTCAAAAGGTCCATCAAATGCACAGTATTTTTTATGCATATTTAGAACCTGAGTTTTTTTGCTTTTTATCTCTGATAGCCTTCCGTAATATATTTGGTGAACTTCAGTAATAAAATTCACCCATTTTTCTATAGAGTTTTTGTTTTCAAATAAAAAAACATTTTTTCTTTTAACAATTTCTTTTTCTATTAAATCTATGTTTTTATTAAAAGGTATTATGCATACAGGTATATCTTGACTATAATTAGATTTTATGCTATTTAGCAAAGCAACTACCTGATCGTAAACATTATCATTCGCTAATAAATATATGCCATTTTTCATTGCTTTTTCCCTGTTTGGATTATTGTTTGCCATGCTTATGTAAAATTTTATCATAACTTAATTATCCTGTTGATGTTTGTTGAGTTATATACAAAGCTAGAGTCGAGAGATAAAAGATTTTATCGAAGGTGATAAATATTTTTGCAGGTGATTTATACGACGTTACATACTGTTTATTTTAATAGCTAGGGAACGGCGTTGCAAAAATGTTTGTCGGCTCCAAGCTGATGCCGTATACAAGCGTTCATAGGCTGGAACCGCTACATCTGTAAGGAAGTTGCGCCATTGTGCAACTAGCCTCGTCGGTTGTGTTTTCTCAGTACGGACTCGACCGTTTTCCATCATGGCACGCCGCAACTCTTTGTCATCGCGAAGGCGCTGAAGAACAGCGATCACATCCTCAAGGGAAGCTACCCCCAAATAGTCTAGTTCGCTTTGGCGCTCTGCTCGGAATGCAGAATCCGTACCTAGAATTGCTGGTACACTAGCGGCGTTAATCTAACTTCGTGGCGGGTTTCCAGGTGTATGCTTGGCGATCGAAGCGCACGGCTACTACTACATCGACATCACTGTAGTCGTTCCAGTGCTAAGGTTTCACTATAGCCTAACTCAAACCTAAAGCCTTCAGATGATTTTGCCACGATGTTAGCCTTCAACTTCCTGAGCTTTACTTTCAAGTGCAACAGTCTACTCAGCCGTTCGCTTTATTGTTTCACAACTTAGATGAGGAAGTTCTAGATTGAGATACAAGCGACTTCAAAGGACCTGTGATTTGTCCCTTTACACGACGAATTTGGCTGCGGATACCTTTTGTTTGGACAGCCATAGTACGGCGCATTAAAAATGTTTGCCTTGTCAAATACGAACCCGTACACCAACGTTCGTAAGCTGGAACTGCTACATCTGTCAAGAAGCTACGCCACTGTTCTACCAATTTTTCTGCCTTTGTTTCCTCGGCACGGACTCGACCATTTTCAATCATGGCATGACGCAATTCTTGGTCATCGCGCAGGCGTTTGAGAGCGGTGATCGCATCTTCAAGCGAAGTCACCTCCAGATAGTCGAGTTCGCTTTTACGCTCTGAGCGAAATGCCGACTCGCGACCGAGAATTGCTGGTACACCAGCGTGCCATGCGTTATATAGCTTCGTTGCGGGTTTCCAACTGTAGCCGCCTTTACGGTCAAAGTTGCGAATGGCTACAATGGCGTCTATTTCAGTGTAATCGTGCCAGCGATCGTGACTATTGACGATTTCCCACTGCAAACCTAAATCCTTGAGGTGTTCCTGCCACTCCGGCTCTCTCAATTCTTGTGCTAAATTCTCCTCACGACCCACATAGGCAACATTCTCAAATCGGTCTCCACGTGCGCGCTCGCGGGGAATTAACCCCGGCTGAGGCCAGTGAGGCATAAAGTAGCTTTCCCAAAGCTTTATCGACCGTACCAGCATTTCCTCTTGCGGATTTTGCACAATATGAAGCTGTGCATAGGGATGTTGCGCTCGGTCTGCCTGAATGCAAACAATCAGCACCTTCGATCCTGGTTGTAAGCTTTGTGGAAGAAAGTCCCAATGTGCTACAACAATTCCTTCTGTCGGCATGGTTCCTACCAATTCGCAGGGAAAATTATCAGCTTTGAGGCGCAGATAAGTTTGCAATGTCCAGTCGTACATACCACGCTTGGTATCTAACCATTGCCAGTAAGTATCGATACTTTGCGGTATGTCACCAGGACAGTCACTTTCAGGAATGTAAAAATAAATTGGCGGTAAGCTGTCAGTCATAGCACTATGCAAATAAAGTCTTGGTTACTAAGGGAATGAGCCAAATTGCCATTTCCATTTATTCAATGGCAATCCTAAGTTCCTCTGACGCTAGAGACCATTGAACGTATGCTAGTGCGAATTCCTAAGCTATTTCGCGTTTGCTGCAAATTCTTTTGCATCTCCTTGGTTTTTATGGCTAAGTCACGGCGCATCAAAAATATTTTCCTTGTCAAATCTGATGCCATACACCAACGTTCATAGGCTGGAACAGCTACATCAGTTAAGAAATTACGCCACTGTGTAACCAGCTTCTCAGGTTGTAGTTCTTCAGCACGCCGCCGACCATTTTCAACCATCGCCTGACGTAATTTTTTGTCATAGCGAAGTCGCTTGAGAGCTTGGATTACTTCATCCAGTGAAGCCACTTCTATATAGTTGAGTTCGCTTCTGCGTTCGGTTTGGTAGGCTGACTCGCAACCAAGAATCGCAGGTACACCCGCATACCAAGAATTGTAAAGCTTGGAAGCAGGTTTCCAGTGGTAGTCATTTTGGCGACCGAAGCTATGTACTGCTAGGATGGCATTAACCCCACTACAGTCGTTCCAGCCTACAGGGGTACCGACTAGCTGAAAACGCAAACATAAGGCATTGAGTTGCTGGTGCCACGACGGCTGCTTTAGTTTCGATGCCACATTTTTTTCTCGGCCCAGATAAGCAATATTCTCAAAGCGATCGCCTCGTGCGCGATCGCGAGGAATCAACCCTGGATGAGGCCAATGAGGAATGAAATATTTCTCTCCTGGAACTAAATATTTATCCCCAACGTGTACGTGTGGGTAGAGCATTTCCTGACGATTTTGGACAACATGAAGCTGCGCGTAAGGGTGTTTCGCTTTATCTCCACAAACAATAACCAAGAGTAGTTTAGACCCTGGTTTCAGCTCGTGTGTTAAACTACTTGTCCAAGCAACAACAATACCCTCAGCAGGCATTTTTCCCGCTATTTCACAGGGAAAACCATCAGCTTTAAGGCGAAGATAGGTTTGAAAAATCCAGTTGTACGTGCCAGTAGATTTTCCGCTTTTATAAACTTCTTGGTAGGTATCAGGAGCCACCGATAAATTGATATCAGACCACTCTGATTCGGGAAGATAAAAATAAATCGGCGGTAACTTTTCAGTCATGAGGGGTTATAAATGAGCGATAGGTTACTAGCACGCTGAGAAATCAGGCTAGAGTTAGGAACTCTTCCACCTTTCCCTTAAAGCCAATGTTTCAACTGAAGGTCATAATGACCGGCTTGTTCCGGAGGATACCACCCTGTTTCAACCTTCTCGATTATTCTAGGTAAAGCTTCGATAAATTCTGAACCCCGGTCTTTTGGATGAACCGTCCAGGCTTTCGGAGAATCGAGAACCCCTCGGACATACTGCGTCGCCTCCAGTTGGTTCGATACCATCACTTCCCAAGAATCCAAAGCTCCTTTACCAGCGATATTGTTCAATATCGTTTGTAACCTCACTGGCAACCGATTGGCAATCTTTTGCCGATAAGGACGCCACAGCACTGGTAATGGAAGTAACTTGTCGAAGCGCTTCTTGTCAATTAAGTAAATGCGGCTACTGAAAAACTTAAATGTATAGAATCCATCTGGGTCTCGCTCATAGGGCACCCGTTGATACATATTACCATCCTCCGTCGGTGGCCCAGTCAGCGGTCTGATTGCCATCACTTCCGGGTGTTGTTGCATCAACTTCATCCCCTCTTCTACCCAGCTATAATCGGGTTGCTGATGGAGCAGCATATCGCTGTCATAGTGAAGCATATAGTCACCTTGGGCTTCTTCAATGTGAAAAATCGTGCCCAAAATGGGGTAGCCCTTATAGTTATGTGTATACCGGATGCGGCTGCCAAAATGTTTGCGATATACTCGGTCGTGATATGCTCCGGAGTAGTCTATATCGACTACCTTGTCTACCACACCATCGCGCAGCAAGCGATCGCAGCGCTCCCGTAACTGTTCTAGAGTACCGATGCCTGGACGCCCGACTTTGTCCCCCGTTAGCGGTGCCGTATCTACAGCCAACACCC
The DNA here is from genome assembly GCF_039962015.1 of Trichocoleus sp. AS-A1. NCBI lineage: Bacteria > Bacillati > Cyanobacteriota > Cyanophyceae > Leptolyngbyales > Trichocoleusaceae > Trichocoleus > Trichocoleus sp. AS-A1. The sequence continues at coordinate 5,138 of NZ_JAMPKG010000047.1, forward strand.
GTTCGCTAAACTTGAATTTACTCATCTTCACTAGATGAGGAATGGTGTGCATCATGAACGGCAGATCGGTTCGCGCTACCAAAATCCACAGTGAACAGCTAGCAATTGACATTAATTCTGCCTTTGTGTTTTAGACATCAGGAAGCTCCTAAAAAGATTTTAATGTATTATTCAAATTAACCTGCTGAGGATTTTTATATGACAGACGGCATCTATACACTAGCGAATGATGTAGTCTACGACCAACTCGTTGCTCTATTAAATAGCATAGAAGCCAATGTCGGTAAAGAAATCCCAGTCTGCGTTATTGCCTATGATAATCGAGTAGATCGAGTTCGCGCGGAAATCGCTAATCGGGAAAATGTAACCTTGCTGGATGATGTTAACTTGTTTGCTCGTTGGGAAGATTTTTCTAAACGGGTATGGGCAGCTCATCCAACTGCTTTAAAGACTTGGCAAGAACAAGGAATCCCCGGTGTTAATCGTATAGGCATGAATCGGCGATACTGCGCCTTTGATGCGGATAGCCCTTTTGAAAGGTTTATCTACTTAGATGCCGATATCGTAGTCATGGATTCGTTAAAGATTATCTTTGATAAATTAAATGAGAATGATTTTGTAGTTTATGATTTTCAGTATAAATCCCCCAATCATATCTTTAATCTCCAGTCACCAAAATTATTAGAAGTTGTTGATAAAAACCGGCTTAGTACAGAGATATTTTGTGCCGGAATGTACGCCGGGAAGCGAGGGTTATTCCCCCAGGAACAAAGAGATTGGTTTGTATCCAAGCTAGAGGAAGGCGAGGCAGAAATTTTATTTATGCCAGCGCCTAACCAATCAGTTCTTAACTATATGACGATGAGAGGCGAGATTCCAGTTTATAACTTGGCGCTGCATTTACCTGACGACCAAAAGACTGGAAACGCGGTTACTTCTCCCCATTTTGAAGCTAGGGATAACATTCTGTACGATCGGGGAAAACGACTAACCTATTTACACTATATTGGGCTGTCATCAAAATTGTTTTCTCGGATTAGTGAGGGAGAAAATATTGATTTTCCCTATCGGGATATTTTCTTGTATTATCGCTATCTTCACGAACCAGAGAAGCGCCCCAAGTTTACAACCAAACCGACACCTTACAATCAGGCTCCAAGTTTAGCCAAAAGAGTTTTAAAGAAAATTGGATTCACCAGTTGAGGATATTTGAATGAGTCGTGGTATTTATATTCTTGCCAACGATCGCGTAATTGATAATGCGATCGCGCTATTGAATAGCATTCGTGCTTATGATGCTGATAGTCCGATTGTGATGATTCCCTATAACAATCAGTATCAAGCGATCGCTGATATTATTACTAAGTCTCATGGGGTAAAAATATACGAAGATTTACAGTTATTAGAAAAGATAGATGATTTAGTCAAGCAGACCTGTGGTGACAACCTTTTAGATAGACCCAACTTGCTTCGCAAGTTAGCCTGTTGGTTTGGGCCTTTCGATGAATTTCTATATATTGATACTGATATTGTTGTATTTGAAAAAATTATAGAAAATCTTAATTATCTTGCAAACAATGATTTTATCTGCTGTGATTATCAATACACAGGAGGCATTAAACAAGTTTTTACACCCAAAATCACAGAAATCTTCTCTGAAGACGAATTGAAAGATGTTTTCAATAGTGGTTTTTGGGGTTCCAAGAAAAACCTAATTACTCAACAAGATTTGCAAGATACTTTTGAGTTCTGTGCATCTCATCCTGAATATTTTTATGTCTTGAACTCCGACCAAACGATTCTTAATTATCTCGTATTAAAGCGAATGCCTCGACGATTTAATATTGTTCGAGAAAACGGGAAGGGGCCTGGAAATTGGGCAGGAAGCCCGCATTTTAAGCAGGAAGGCTATAAATTAGTCGATCCAAAAGTTAACCAAACTCTGAAGTTTGTACACTGGGCGGGCGTCCGTTTAGAGCCAGGTGGTTCGTATTGGGATATTTGGGAACACTATCGTTATCTGAATGAACCTAAACCAGCTCAAGTAGCATTCACTCAGAAGAAAAAAAGCTTGTGGCAGCAAATCAAAGATAAAATCAAGGGATAAAAATAGAATTCTGCAATAATATTTAGAAACATCTTCTTAACCCGCACTGCTTTTCAACTCAGAACCTCGCCCCCAACCCCTCGACCTTCACGGAGAGGGGAGAGAATATTAAACCCTTCTGGGTGAGCGGGAAGACACAGAGATAGGGTTAAACTGTACTGCATCCAATCGAGAATTGCTATCAATTGAAATCTAGATTTTTAAATCAATAGCCTCCCAGGCAGCTTGAAAAAAGTCTCGTTCGCACAACATCGCATAGCGGTAAGTTGATTTCAAAGATGCTGTGGTAGAGGCATAACGATCAGCCAGCTTTTCTAATTTCTGAGCTAGTTGCTCAAATTCCTCACTGCTATAAGTGCGAATCCAGTTAGTGTATTGATGGTCTTTTATTCCACTCTGAGCTATCTGCTGACCTAAGAAAGTATACAGACGCATACAGGGTGCCATTGCCACAGCAATTAGACCAACCTCCGAACTCCAAGCTGTTGCTAATAAAAAGTCCGTGTAGCGGCGTGTAGCAGCTCCCGGTTCTACTACTTGCAGGTTGACTCCCCACTCATCTGCATAGCCTTGATGAAGGGAAAGTTCATCTAAAACACCCCCAGCTAGGGAATGAAACGTATTAAATCCCTGCGTGTCGGGAGCTTTAGCCGCAGCAATGCTATAGGCACGGGCAAAAGCTTCTAAGAAAAAGGCGTCTTGCCCCACATAGTAAGCAAATTGCTCCTGGTGTAGCGTGCCGTCGGCAATGCCTTGGACAAAAGGATGCTTGAGGCAGGCTTGCACTAAATCTTGATTTTCCTGCCACAAATTACTGGATATCGTCATAAACTGACTCGTAAATACTGGGCAGGGATTTTAACCCACCCTAGCAGAATTAAAAAAGCAATCGGAGGAGTAAGCTACCAATACCTCCTAGGAAATTCGCCAAATTTCCGCCGCTGCTACCCGCTTCCTGCAAAGGTGTTGTCAGCTCTTTAATGAAAACTTGGCTAGTCTGATAGCCTTGAATATTTCCCTGGATGGTAAAAAGTTCGGAAGCTTTCTGAGAATCCAGAACGGCTCCGGAGCGATCGCCCATTTGATAACGCGCCACTCCCCTCGCTAGGTATGCGGGAGCAAAGTTGGGCTTCAGAGCCAGGGATTGGTTGAAATGATCGATTGCGCCTTGTTGGTCTCCTTTTTGGCCCTCTGCTACACCCCAAGCGTAGAAATCTTCAGGCGTGGCTGCGTAGCTAGGGATACCAATAGCCGCCTGCAAGTTAGCACCATTGATGTTAGCACCCGCCAAATTTGCATTAACCAGATAAGTTTCTCTTAGGTCGGCACCTGCCAGGTTCGCACCTGTCAAGTTTGCACCGCTCAAATTGACCCCAAATAGAGAAGTCCCGCTCAGATTTGCACCTCTGAGGTCGGCTCCACTCAAGTTGGCACGACTGAGATTAGCACGGCTCAAATCAGCGCCAGTGAGATTAGCTCCTGATAAGTCAGCTAAAGCTAGACCCGCACCACTGAGGTTGCACTGCGAACATTGTTTAGTAGCCAATAACTGTCTAGTATGTTCGACGTTTTCAGCTTTTGCAGGAGCAGCAAGGGAAAGTGTCGTCAGCAGTGCTGCTGTTGCGGCGATTTGGGGTTTCATATCGAGTTGTGCAGCGGTAGCTCTCTTTTTTCCCCAGCATAAACCATTCGGGAAAACATCAAGCTTTATCGTACAGAATTAGAACCGCTGCCATTCTCTGGAGTCTGAGTATTTGGGCGAGGTAAGAGGCTGATGATTTGCGATGCGGTTTCTTGCAAGTTGAGTTCTGATGCCATTTGAGGGGCAGTTGACCAGCTATGTCCCAAAAATACATTGAGAGAGAATGTTAGAGTCGCGGCTACCATTAGTTTTTCCAGCATCTCAAACTCCCCCCCACAGCAGATAAATTAGCGCATAAGATTCTGATACTACTAATATGAATAGTTTTTATCTAACATTAGGTGATTGACATGCCGGAGAAAATGTGATCGTATTTCCAGGACTGGGTGATCCTAGTCACATACAGCGAATTTACCGTCTTAAAGAGGCGATCGCATCTTCTCATCGGCAAGCGCAACACGAAGCATTCCTACAACCGCAGCACCAAACTGGAGTCAATATCTTGTAACTTGGCGCAGCCACTCAAAGCGATCGCTAAATCAAGTTCATCTCGCAAAAGCTCCAGTACGTGTCGGACACCCGCCTCTCCCCCTACCGCTAATCCCCACAACACCGGGCGTCCCAATAATACGGCTTTTGCCCCTAATGCCAGGGCTTTGAGGACATCAGTGCCGCGACGGATACCGCCATCCACCAGAACTTCTGCGGTGTCCCCCACAGCCGCAACCACCTCACTCAGAGCATCAATCGTAGCGATCGCTCCATCCAATTGTCTGCCCCCGTGATTAGAAACAATCACCGCTTTGGCTCCATGTTCCACCGCCCGAAGCGCATCATCTCCCCGCAAAATCCCTTTTACCACCAAGGGCAAAGGCGACAGAGATTGCACCCATTCCAAATCCTTCCAAGTTAGCGCTGGGTTTAGCTGCTCTAAAAAATAGGCAAATAAACCCGATTCGCCGGGTTTATAGGAAATCTCTAAATCTGTCAACGTCGCTAAATTAGCCAGTTCCATCCCCGATGGCAAAACAAACTGATTTCGCGTATCTCGCTCTCGCTTACCCAGCAGAGGCGCATCAACTGTCAGACACAGCGCTTGGAAACCGGCAGCATAGGCGCGTTCTACCAAAGCACGGGTAAGGGCGCGATCGCGATGCACATACAACTGAAACCACTGCGGTGTCTGATTCCCGACGCTGGCAACTTCTTCTATACTTTTGGTTGCTAAGGTACTCAATACCATCGCGGTCCCCATTTTTGCCGCAGCTTTGGCAGTAGCAATTTCACCGTCTGGATGCGCCAAACACTGAAACGCCATCGGCGCGATGAGAATGGGCAGTTGTAGAGATTGACCGAGGATCGTGGTACTTAAATCTCGCTGGCTGACATCTACCAGCATCCGAGGACGGAGTTTGTAGCGTTCAAAGGCTGCTCGATTATCCCGCAGCGTGATTTCGTCCCAAGCACCGCTAGCGTAGTAATCCAGCGCCATCTGAGAGAGGTGCTGGTTGGCTAGCCTTTCGTACTCAAATAGATTAATAGGTCTAACAGGAGTCGTCATTTGCCAATGCTAGCCGATGCTCATCAAGAGCGATCGCATTTCACTTTGTTGCTATGACCTTTTTGCTATGTTATTGGCTACACAGAATTCAAGATTTGACCATGAATAAGTTATTACCCGCAATTGTAGGTGTGGCAGCTTTGCTCAGTTTAGGTACTGCGGCGGTGACAAATGCAAATGCAACACCAGATGTATCGGGAATCCGCCTAGCTCAACGACCTAACTGCAATAATCCTCAGACTCAAGGAGAAATGAATGCCTGCGCTGGAATAGATTACCAAAATGCAGATAAAAAGTTGAACCAAATATACAAACAACTCCTACCAAGATTGCAAAGTTCGCGGCGACAGAAATTAATTTCAGCACAGCAAGCTTGGATCAAGTTTAGAGATGCTAGTTGTACTTATGAAAGAACTGAATTTGCAGGCGGAACAATGGAACCGATGATTTATAGCAGTTGCCTTGCAGAAGTAACAAAACAGCGGACAGCGCAATTAGAGCAATATCTAAGCAACGCTGATAGGTAAAGCAAGAATGCGATCGCACTACTGAAATGAAATCGGTGAAGAATGCGATCGCGTTATTAGCCGTGGAACCCCTCTAAAAGAGGATCGCCGTTTCAGTGGGTTAGTTCTGATTATGAGAAAAGCGAACTTTCTTTCGCAACAAACCGAATAAACCCAAACCAGCTAAACCTAAAACACTGCCAGGTTCGGGAACGGATTGTGGAGGAGTCGTCGTTTGCGCCACTTCAAAAGCACCGATATCTGCCCTTGTGCCTTGAGGACGAGTAACGCCGCGTTGGTCGGTTGCCGGGAAACTGTTAGGATTAGCGGCATCAATGGCGGGACTGCCTGGGAGTAAGGCGAGAGTTTGGGTAGAACCACCATTATCTGCTAAAGGGCCAAGTAGCGGGTCAACTGGGTTGGCAGTGGTGCCGATGATGTTACCGTTGACACCATTTACAAAGACAGTGCCATCTCCGTTGCCAATCAGGTTGAAACCTTGGTCGTTGATAGTGCCGCTGCCTAGAATGTCACGTCTATTCTGGGCAATGATGGTATTGCCGATGTTCAGCGTGCCTCCAAAGTTACCGATACCACTAAAGCTGTTACCGCTGACGGTACTGTTGGTTACTGTTGCCGTGCCAAAGTTGCCGATGCCACTAATGCGGTTGCCGGTGACGGTACTGTTGGTTACTATCACCGTGCCATTGTTAGCGATGCCATTGAAAGTCCCACTGATGGTAGTGTTGGTGACGGTCGCCGTGCCATTATTGCCGATGCCAGTGCTGCCGCCGCTGAGTGTAGTGTTGTTTACTGTCGCCGTGCCATTGTTTTCGATGCCAATAATGTTGCCGCTGAGAGTAGTATTGTTTACTGTCACGGTACCATTGTTTTCGATGCCCCTGTTTCCATTTGCGATCGTCAGCCCAAAAATGTCTACACTAACGCCACTAGAAATAGTGAAGACGTTGAAGAAAGAAGGGGCGCTGATACTCAACAAGTCAGCACCCAAACCATTGATAGCTAAGTTATCGTTAATACCAAGTGGTCCGTTGGTGAGGTTAATTGTCTGCGGCCCGACACCTAATAAAAAGTCGATAATATCGTCACCGTCAGCTGTATTAGCATCGATGATCGCTTGTCGCAGAGAACCCGCACCGCTATCAGCTGTGCTGGTAACGCTGAAGGTAGCGGCGTAACTGGGGTTGATGCTAATGGTCGTCAAAGCTGCGGTCAGTGCTAATTTCTGGAAGAATTTCATGGTTGTGGCGTTCTATGAATTCAAAAAGACAGCAAAATTTTCTTTTTGGGTTGGGTTAAACGTGGCGAACCCAACCCAGACTGATTTACTGATGATTAAAGCGAACTTTCTTTCGCAACAAGCCGAACAAACCCAAACCAGCTAAACCTAAAACGCTGCCAGGTTCGGGAACGGGTTGTGGGGAAGGAGTTTGCGCCACTTCAAAAGCGCCGATATCTGCCCTTGCACCTTGAGGACGGGTAACGCCGCGTTGGTCGGTTGCCGGGAAACTGTTAGGATTAGCGGCATCAATCGCAGGACTGCCAGGAAGTAAAGCTTGAGTTTGGGTAGAACCACCGTTATTTGCTAGGGGGCCAAGTAGGGGGTCAACTGGATTGGCAGCAGTGCCCACTATGTTGCCATTGACACCGTTTTTACCTGCGAAGGGAGTGCCATCTCCATTGCCAATCAGGTTGTAACCTTGGTCGTTAATTACGCCAAGCAAGATGTTCCTAATGTCAGTCGAGTTCTGGGCAACGATGGTATTGCCGATGTTAACCGTGGTGTTGTTTTGGATGCCATTAGCGCCATTGTTCGTGATGGTACTGTTGGTCAAGGTCAAGATGCTGGATTGGCGAGGGCCAGTGCTGTTAATGCCATTAAATCCATTGCCGCTGATGGTACTGTTGGTTACTGTCGCCATGCCATTGTTGTTGATGCCAGTACTGCCGTTGCCGCTGATAGTACTGTTGTTTACTGTCAACGTGCTTTCTTGGTTGATTTGGATGCCATTAAATCCATTGCCGCTGATGCTACTGTTATTTACTGTCAGCGTCCCTAAGTTTAAGATGCCAATTCTTCCATTAGTAACAGTCAGCCCGGAAATCTCTACAGTAGCGCCACTAGCAATACTGAAAAGGTCGAAGGTTGTATCGCCTCTGACACTCAGCAAATCAGCCCCCAAACCATTGATAAATAGGTTATCGGTAATATCGAGTCCGCTGCTGACATTAATCGTCTGCGGTTCCCCACCCAGTAAGAAGTCGATAATATCGTCACCGCTAGACGTATTAGCATCAAGAATGGCTTGTCGCAGAGAACCCGCACCACTATCAGCTGTACTTGTAACGCTGAAGGTAGCGGCGTAACTGGGATTGATGCTAATGGTCGTCAAAGCTGCGGTCAGTGCTAATTTTTGGAAGAATTTCATGGTTGTGGCGTTCTATAAATTCAAAAAGACAGCAAAATTTTCTTTGTGGGTTGGGTTAAACGTGGCGAACCCAACCCAGATTGATTTACTGATGATTAAAGCGGGCTTTCTTCCGCAACAAACCGAACAAGCTCAGACCAGCTAAACCCAAAACAGTGCCAGGTTCGGGAACGGGTTGAGAAGGAGTTTGCGCCAACTCAAAAGCACCGATATCTGCCCTTGCGCCTTGAGGACGAGTAACGCCGCGTTGGTCGGTTGCTGGGAAGCTGTTAGGATTAGCGGCATCAATGGCGGGACTGCCAGGAAGTAATGCTTGAGTTTGGGTAGAACCACCGTTATTAGCTAAGGGGCCAAGTAGAGGGTCAACTGGAGCGGCAGTCGTGCCAACGATGTTGCCGTTGACACCATTGACGAAGGGAGTACCATCTCCGTTGCCAATCAGGTTGTAACCCAAGTCGTTGATTGCGACATCACGTAACCTTCTAATATCAGTTGAGTTCTGGGCAATGATGGTATTGCCGATATTCGACGTGCTACTGAAACTACTGAAGAAGCCACTACCGCTGTTGCCAGTGATGGTACTGTTGGTTACTGTTACCTGGGCAAAAGCGTTGTTAATGCCAGAAAAGCCGTTGCCACTGACGGTACTGTTAGTTACGGTCAAGCTTCCGGGGTTAATTCGGTTGCCTGCGCTGTTGATGCCATTAGCGCCGCTGCCGCTGATGGTACTATTGGTTACAATCGCCGTGCCAACGGTGACAAAGCCATTTTGACCGTTGCCGCTGACGGTACTGTTGTTCAAGGTTATCTTGCCAGCGTTGACGATGCCATCGAGAACGTTACCGCTGACGGAAACGTTGGTTAAGGTTGCCGTGCCATTGTTTCTGATGCCATTGCTTCCATTCGTAACAGTCAGTCCGGAAATCCCTACAGTAACGCCAAGGTTTGCAACAACGCCGCCACCAATATTTAAGACGTAGTCGGAGCTGAAGCCACCACTACCGCTGAGAGTCAGCAAGTCAGCTCCTAAACCGTTGATCAATAGGTTATCGGTAATATCGAGTTCGCTGCTGACATTAATCGTTTGCGGCCCCGCACCCAGTAAAAAGTCGATAATATCGTCACCGCTAGCTGTATTGGCATCGATGATCGCTTGTCGCAGAGAACCCGCACCACTATCAGCTGTGTTGTTCACCGTAAAGGTGGCGGCGTAACTGGGGTTGATGCTAATGGTCGTCAAAGCTGCGGTCAGTGCTAATTTCTGGAAGAATTTCATGGTTGTGGCGTTCTATAAATTCAAAAAGACAGCAAAATTTTCTTTGTGGGTTGGGTTAAACTTGGCGAACCCAACCCAGACTGATTTACTGATGATTAAAGCGGGCTTTCTTCCGCAACAAACCGAATAAACCCAAACCAGCTAAACCCAAAACAGTGCCAGGTTCGGGAACGGGTTGAGAAGGAGTTTGCGCCAACTCAAAAGCACCGATATCTGCCCTTGCGCCTTGAGGACGAGTAACGCCGCGTTGGTCGGTGGCGGGGAAACTGTTAGGATTAGCGGCATCAATCGCAGGACTGCCTGGGAGTAAAGCTAAAGTTTGGATGATGCCGTTATTATCTGTTAAGGGTTCAAGTAGGGGGTCAACAGGATTAGCACCCGTGCCGACAATATTGCCGTTGACACCATTAACGAAGGGGGTACCATCTCCGTTGCCAATCAGGTTGTAACCTTGGTCGTTGATTGCGCCCTGCCCGGTGAAAATAAAGATAATGTCAGTTGGGTTCTGGGCAATGATGCTATTGCCGATGTTCAGCGTACTGCCAAAGTTGAGGATGCCACGAGAGCCGTTGCCGCTGACGGTGCTGTTGGTTAAGGTTACTATCGCCCCGGGTTGGGTGACGATGCCATTGTTTGTATTGCTAGTAATGGTAGTGTTGGTTAGTGTCACCCTGCCAGAGTTTGAAATACCATTGCGTCCATTCGTAATAGTCAGTCCGGAAATGTCTACAGTAGCGCCGCCACCAATCTGGAAGATGTCGAAGGTATCATTGCCGCTGACACTCAGCAGGTTAGAACTCAAAATACTCAGGTTACTGAAAATACCGAGTCCGCTACTGAGGTTAATTGTTTGCGGCTCCGAACCCAGTAAAAAGTCGATAATATCGTCACCCTCAGCTGTATTGGCATCGATGATCGCTTGTCGCAGAGAACCCGCACCACTATCAGCCGTGCTGGTAACGCTGAAGGTAGCCGCGAAACTGGGGTTGATGCTTAAAGTCATCAAAGCTGCGGTCAGTGCTAATTTCTGGAAGAATTTCATGATTTTCGCCTCCGTTTTCAGTGAAAAAAAACATCAGAATTTTCAAGCCGTGAGTTAATACTTCCGGCTCCCAAAGCAAGCTGGTTAAAACTGACTAAAAGGCAATGCTTTCAGTCTGATTTAGCTAACTTGATATTCATCTGCGGTAATGAATTACCTACCAATTTGGCAACGCAGAATTGATACTATTTCCCTTGAATGCCTGCTACAAATTTATAGTGTTTGCTGATAGGCAATGCCTTTTTGGATTAGCCATTTGTCTCCATAAATATGTAGCATTTTTAAATTAAAAGGACACCAATGAGGTATTCATTCCCTGCGATAGCGCAGAGATAATCATTTTCTAGAAGTTCCTAAAACACAAAAATCCAGGTTGGAGGGGGGAAACCCTCAAGGCAAAAAGTCTTACAGTTTAGTGTTTGCTGTTCTCCCTCTTGCATCTTGGTAGAGAATACCTCTGAATCTCTACCCTTAGCAAGAGGATAGAACTGATTTCATTAAAACTTTAATTTAGAACCTGGGTATATTCATTGATGATTTTGGCAGAAACTTACTGCTACTACTGAGAGTGCAGCCGGAAAGTCACTGACTAAGGGCTGTATAAATATTTAAAGTTTTAGTGAACACGTACGTAGAGAAACTTTTGCCAACTGTCCTATATCTAAGCCCCAGACAGGCAGTTGCGTTACCTTCCCCTAACTACTTTGTATGATGGCAACCAACGGTACGTGCAGAAATACCGCATCAATAATATTACTGTCCTCAGCCTGACTAAATTTGATGCCAAACCCCAAGCTCCCAAGATTTTCGTAGATGCCTTCTCACAGGGTAGGTACAACGTTCGAGAAGGCGAGCGATCGCTCCCTCAGCTTTGAGGAATTGCCCTTTGCAGGTAGTTACTAGAGCCGGTGACTTGATTTGTCGCAAGAGGAGCGATCGTGCTATCCATGATGCTGTCGCTGCTAGACATCAATCAACGATGAGTGCCTTGCTTCCAGCACAGGGGAGAATTTATATTACTTAACCTATCTTGAGAGCGTTGGCATCAAACTCCAGGCTTATTACAGCCACGGCTGCGGTAGTCTAGAACAGGTGACTTTATTTGCTGTGTTCAGGCGATCGCTTTATGTCTCCTACAGTTTCTAGTCCGGCTCGTACTATCCGCATCGGTTCTCGCAAAAGCCAACTCGCACTCGTCCAGACTTACTGGGTGCAAGAACAACTCCAGAAACACTTTCCCGAATGTACCTTTGAAGTCCACACGATGGCGACTCAAGGGGACAAAATTCTAGATGTTGCCTTAGCCAAGATTGGCGATAAGGGACTCTTTACGAAAGAACTCGAACTGGGAATGCTCAACCAAGAGACAGACTTTGCCGTGCATTCCCTCAAAGATTTGCCCACCAACTTGCCAGAGGGATTGGTTTTAGGATGCGTCAGCGAACGGGAAAATCCGGCAGACGCCCTTGTCGTGCATGAAAAGCACAAAGATAAGCAACTGGAAACCCTGCCAGAAGGGGCTGTAATTGGAACCTCTTCCCTGCGGCGACTGGCACAGCTGCGCCACCACTATCCTCACCTATCCTTTAAAGATATTCGGGGCAACCTAAACACCCGACTCGCAAAACTAGATACAGGTGAATACGACGGAATTATTTTGGCAGTAGCAGGATTGCACCGCCTGGGAATGAGCGATCGCATTCATCAAGTTATTGCCCCTGAAGTATCCCTCCATGCCGTCGGACAAGGTGCTTTAGGCATCGAATGCCGTGCTGGTGACACCGAAATTCTGGAGTTACTCAAGGTACTAGAGCATCAACCCACTGCTCAACGCTGCTACGCCGAAAGAGCCTTTTTACGGAACCTAGAAGGTGGCTGCCAGGTGCCAATCGGGGTGAATACTCAGATTGATGGCGATACACTCACCTTAACGGGCATGGTTGCCAGTTTAGACGGCAAGCGGATGATTAAAGACACCGTTAGCGGTGCTGCCAGCGATGCCGAACAAATCGGAATTCAGCTTGCCCATCGGTTACGGGAACAGGGAGCTTCGGCAATTTTAGAAGAGATTTTTACCGAAGTCGGACGCGGTCATTAATCCAAAATCAAACTCCAAAATCGGGTAGGCGATCCCCTGACTCGGTATGATGTAACCAAAATATTTCAGGAAACGCCAGCAATAATGCGAATTCTGTTTGTTGCAGCTGAAGCAGCGCCCATCGCCAAAGTGGGTGGGATGGGTGATGTCGTTGGTGCCTTACCAAAAGTTCTGCGAAAAATGGGGCATGATGTACGAATCTTCATGCCCTATTACGGTATGCTGCCCGACAAAATGGAGATTCCCAAAGACCCTGTTTGGTCGGGTTCTGCCATGTTCCAGTCGTTCGCAGTCTATGAAACCGTTCTGCCTGGAACCGATGTGCCACTGTATCTATTTGGTCATCCGGCTTTCATGCCACGTCGCATCTATTCTGGGGACGATGAAGACTGGCGTTTCACACTGTTTGCTAACGGTGCAGCAGAGTTTTGCTGGAATTACTGGAAGCCGCAAATTATCCACTGCCACGACTGGCACACCGGGATGATTCCGGTGTGGATGAACCAAGATCCCGATATTACCACCGTCTTCACGATTCATAATCTGGCTTATCAAGGGCCTTGGCGTTGGTATTTAGAGAAAATTACTTGGTGTCCTTGGTATATGCAAGGACACAACACAATGGCAGCAGCGGTGCAGTTTGCAAACAAGGTGAACACCGTTTCCCCCACCTACGCCCAACAAATTCAAACCCCCGCCTATGGCGAAACGTTGGAAGGTTTGCTGTCTTTCATTAGCGGAAAGTTATCCGGTATTGTTAACGGCATCGATACGGAGGTTTACGACCCCGCCACTGACAAATACATTACTCAGACCTTCACAATTGATACTCTTGAGAAACGTCAAGCCAACAAAATTGCACTGCAAGAAGAAGTCGGCTTAGAAGTTAACAAAAATGCCTTTGTGATTGGCATGGTAACGCGACTGGTGGAGCAGAAAGGCATCGATCTTGTGATTCAAATGCTCGATCGCTTTATGGCGTATACCGATGCTCAGTTTGTCCTGCTGGGTACAGGCGATCGCTATTACGAAACCCAGATGTGGCAAATGGCTTCCCGCTACCCTGGTCGCATGGCAAACTACTTACTCTATAACGATGCTCTCTCCAGACGCATCTATGCAGGTAGCGATGCTTTCCTCATGCCTAGCCGCTTTGAACCTTGCGGCATTAGCCAAATGCTGGCGATGCGTTACGGCTGCGTGCCGATTGTCCGTCGCACAGGTGGCTTAGTCGATACCGTTTCTTTCCACGACCCAGTGAACCACGCTGGTACGGGGTACTCCTTCGACCGTTATGAACCCCTAGACCTTTACACCTGTATGGTTCGGGCATGGGAAGCTTTCCGCTTCAAACCGCAATGGCAGGAGTTGCAGAAGCGGGGTATGCAGATGGACTTCAGTTGGGACACATCCGCGAAGGAGTATGTCAAACTGTACAACTCCATTTACGGCATCACTGAGGAAGAACCCGCCCAGCCTGAGATGCAGTCAGAGTTAGTAAATACTTAGTCATAAAAAGCACTTCGGTTAAAAGCCCCCTGCAAGCAGGGGGCTTTTTGTTGGCTAGGGTGCGTTAGCGATCGCTAACGCTGTCAAACTTGGTGGCAAAGTTTCAAAACCTTGTGAGTGCATAGGATGCGCTCATTGTCAGCGTAAGTTACTCGCCCTAAAATCCAGGCATAAGTTAAGGTTATTGGCAATAATCCTTGAATTACAGACAATAAAAACGCTACAAGCACCATAATCCTTGGGTTAGACCTTGTTCTAGCTAGCTTGCGATCGGTTATATATATTTTTTATATAAAGTACAGTTTCCGTACTACTGATAAATTCTTTGTAACTTTTTTGCAAACGCAACTAGCGACCACAAGACAAGCCTACAAATAAAGCAAGTTTTTACTGCATTTCAGCCTTTTCTCCGAAAGATGTCAGTAATATCGCGGATCTCAATCGGTATTAACGACGGCTAGGATTTAGCAGACCAGTTTTATGAAGTTTTGATGAAGCTTCCTAAAACTGCACAGCAGGGTCATCTCTAGCGTTCTTGTCGTTTACCAACGAAGTAAAAAATGTCTAAAGTACACTCTTCTGGATTGAGCCTGCTGTTGATTTTTAGTGCCTCGACGGTTAGCGTCGGACTAGTAACAAAACCAGCACTCGCTATTACCACCTACTACGTTGCGACGAATGGTAGTGATAGTAATTCTGGAAGCCAAAACAGCCCATTTGCCACTATCAGTCACGCAGCTTATAAGGCAAAGGCTGGCGACACGGTATATGTACGGGGAGGCACCTACAGCTTTACGAAAGAACAATACATTGGCAGCATCGGCACCGCCAGCAGTCCGATTAGCTACCAATCCTATCCAGGCGAGAAAGCAATTTTAGATGGCACTAAAACGCCAAGCAACACCAACATCGTGAATTTAGCTGGCGCATACAACATCTTCAAGGGCTTTGAAGTAAAGAACTCCAAATTTACAGGCATTGTGTCCTGGGGCGGCAACAACCTCCAGATCCTCAACAACACCGTTTACAACTCCTACAAGAACGGTATCTTTGTTGGTTACGACAAAGATATGACCACAGCCTCAAACATCCGAATCGACGGCAACACCGTTTATATGAATTGCCTTGCGAATAAAAGCCGTACCCTTGCTGATGGTTGGGATCAGGGGATCGCTAGTGGCAGAGCAAGCAACGTCACCATCAGCAACAACCACGTGTATCAGAACTACGGTGAGGGAATCGACTTTATTTTGACCAAGGGCGGTGTAGCTTCTGGTAATAAGGTGTATGACAACTACAGCGTGAATCTATACCTGGACAACGCTACTGACATCACGGTAGAGCGCAACCACATTTACACCACCAACAACACAAACTTTTACCGAGACGGGAAACCAGCGAGTGGGATTCAGGCATCCAATGAATACTACGATTTTTCCAACCCAGTGAATAACATTAAAATCCGCAACAATATCGTCATTGGGGGACTTACAGGCTTTGCCTATTTTTCAAATTACGGCAGAGGCGGAGGTTTGAAGAACTTTGTTATCGCCAACAACACCTTTTACAAAGCGACGCGAGCTATGCTCCTGATCCATAGCGATCCAGGTCATACAAACAATCTGATTGCCAACAACATTTTCTACCAAGCTGGCAGTGTGGCGATGACGGAAATTCCATCCAAAACTGGATTGGCATTTCAGAATAACTCTTGGTATGGTGGCATTGCTGGTATTGCTGTGGGTATCGGCGATATCACTGCCAACCCGTTGCTGGTAAATCCGGGAACTACAGTGGCAACTGACTACAAGCTTCAGCCTGGTTCCCTAGCCATTGAAAGAGGTACTACGCTTACTCAAGTCACGAATGATTATGCAGGATCGAGCCGCCCGCTAGGGCTAAAGCATGACATTGGGGCTTACGAATATTTCAAGTAGAGTAATGATTTTTTAACACAAAGGGCAATCGAGGAAAGGGCAAAGTTACGCAGAATAACTACAAGTTTTTGCGATTACTAAGTCTTTTCCCTAGCCTTCTGTGCATAAAGAAATCTTACTGACGGGTTAAGACAAATCTTTCTGGATGATGCTCTACATTAAATATCCCCTACCCTCAAAAAAGGGTGAGCTGTATGTAGTGCGTCAAAACAGAAATGGGATGAGTCAAACTAGCTGCAAGCACAGATTCCCGATTATCTATTAACAGTTACTTGCTGAAGATAGGGTTGTGGATCTTGTGCAACCCAGCCTAAATTCGAGTTGTAGCGCAACTCAAAATGCAGATGGGGTTTATCTATGTCAGGGAGTCCTGTGGTACCAACTGTTCCCAGGACATCCCCCTGGCTAACTTGTTTACCACGACTAACATCAATGGTTGCAAGGTGAGCATAACGGGTTTGGCGTCCTCCCGGATGATTAATAACGACTAAATTGCCAGAATCTCCGCGATCGCCAATAAAGGCTACAGTTCCCTTATCCACTGCTAGCACGGGTGTCCCGACTTCTGCCAACAAATCAATACCGCTGTGAAAAGCAACTTGATTGCTTCGAGGATTTAGCTGCCAACCATAACCCAGTGCAATCGCTGTCGTTGCGGGTAAGGGATAATGGGCTAGTTTTCGGTTGTTACGTCCAGCCAGACTTGCAGGCGACCAATTTACCCCAGGGATGAATACAACTCTAGGATTTTTCTGGCAACCGTTCGCCTCATAGAGTACATCGGCACGAATTCGGTAGGTTTTGGCTACATCTTGCCAAGTTTTCCTAGCCGGAACTTCGACGCGAATGCCATTGTAAGGCGGAATCAAAATTTCTGCCCCTACGGGTGCTTTGCCTTGTCGCAAAGACGGATTGATGCCGATCAAAGTAGCAGGAATGAGAAAGTATTGGCTGGCAATACTTTCTAAAGTTTCACCAGCGGCAACTTTGTGGCGAATCAAGCGTTCTAACGCTGGGGGCGGGCACATTTGCTTGTCACCCTTCCCCTCAGTTGCAGGAGGCGATGAAAGGGTAGGTACAGCGAGATTGTCTTCAGCTACAGAGGATTTTGAAAATACCGCCGAAAAAAGGCAAAAAGAAACCGGAAGGAGGAAGAAAAAACTGAATTTTTGCTTTTTTCCTAACATTTCTAAGATGCGATCGCAATATCCGTTCGCTTTTTTGATGCCATATTTGAGATTCCCCCAACCCCCGCGCTGACGCACCGCTGCGCTTAAACCAAAGCGGATAAAACAGGAGCGATCGCTGTATTTTAGGGAAGCTGTATTCATTCGCCTCTCTACATCTTTCGCCACTTGTCTCCTCATAAAACTCGCAAAATGCTGGGAATACTGTCTATCGTATCTAACGTGCGAATTTCATCCAGGGCTTGTCGAAAGTTGCCTTCCCGGACATCGTGAGTCACGACGACAATTTCGGCAAGTTCGCCGTGGATGCCGGTTTGCACCACAGATTCAAGACTCACCTGATGGTTGCCAAAACTGGTGCCCAGCTTACCAATAACGCCCGGACGATCCCGTGTCAAGAAACGAGCGTAAAACCGCGTAACTAGCTCCTCCATCGGGGCGATCGCGCAGTAATCTTGATGGGAACAGCTTAATAGTGGATGCAGTTTGGCAACATCTCCACCACTTTTTAAAATGGCAGCAATATTTAAAATATCCGAGACAACGGCGCTGGCAGTCGGCCCGGAACCCGCCCCACGTCCGTAAAACATCACCTGCCCAATCGGTTCGCCTTCTACGAGAATTGCGTTATAGACGCCGCTGATACTGGCAAGCGGGTGAGTTTTGGGTACGAGAGTTGGATGAACTCTGACTTGTAGAGACGCCAAATTTCCCGTTTCTCTGTCTAGAGTTTCTTTCTCCGGTGCCGGTACATCTTGTTTAGCGATCGCTAATAATTTGATCGTAAAGCCGAGTTTTTCCGCATAGGCAATATCGGCGGCGCTGACCTTAGAAATCCCCTCACAGTATATTTCTGGCAGCTTGATGCGTCCCCCAAACGCTAAGGAAGCCAAAATCGCCATCTTGTCAGCAGCATCTAAACCGTCTACATCAGCCGTTGGATCGGCTTCTGCATAGCCCAACTGCTGGGCATCTGCCAGAATCTCGTTAAATTCACCCCCCTCGGTTTGCATCCGACTGAGGATGTAGTTCGTGGTGCCATTGACAATGCCAGTCACCGAATGAATCCGGTTGACACTTAGCGCCTGCTTCAGGGGTTGAATCACCGGGATGCCGCCCCCAACGGCTGCCTCTAGCATCACATAGACGCCTGCTTGATTCGCCGCCGTAAAAATTTCATCGCCGTAGCGAGAAATCACCGCCTTGTTTGCCGTGACAACGTGCTTACCATTGGCGATCGCTTTGAGGATAAGCGATCGCGCCGGTTCTAAGCCTCCCATCACCTCCACCACAATGTCTACATGAGGGTCGGTGACAATCGATTCCAAATCGGTCGTCAGCAAGCTTTCTGGCATTTCTACGAGTCGGGGCTTATCTAGCGATCGCACTCCCACCCGATAAACTTCTATTTCTTGCAGCAGCGGATGACGCCCTTGCGGATCTAGCAAAATTTGTGCCGTACCCGTGCCGACTGTCCCCAGTCCCAGTAATCCGATTTTAAAAGCCACAACCGTTATCCTGAATTTTAACTCTACAGCGCTTGTAATTTACTTGTAATTTAGCTTTTCGGCTCTGCCTCCATCGCGTTGGCAATGCTAACACAGGGGATGCTACCAACACCCTTCCCATCATCGCCCCGAACAGTGAGCCAAAAACTGAGCAAAAGAGTGAACCGAATTGCCGATCCACCTGAGACATTCTAGAGGTGATGGCACCCATTACAGTTGTTGAGTTGCGATCGCTTATGCTCAAACAAATTGCTCTTGCTGGTTTTGCGAGTTTCACTGTTGCTGCCTTCCCAGTCGTCAGCAAGGCTTTAACCGTTCAGGAAGTTCCCAATCCCCGGCAAGTCAATGGTGGCTGGGTGACAGACATGGCAGATATGCTCAGTCCGGCGACGGAAGCACAACTCAACCAGATCATCTCAGATTTAGAGGCAAAAAATAGCAGTGAAATCGCGGTAGTGACGGTGCCAGAGACTTCACCTTCTGCTACTCCCAAGGCGTTCGCTACGGCGCTATTTAATTATTGGGGCATTGGCAAGAAAGGGCGGGACAACGGGGTGCTGCTGCTGATTTCTCAGCGGGAACGTCGCGTAGAAATCGAAACGGGTTACAGTATCGAGTCGATTCTCCCCGATGCGCGTGTTAGCAAAATTATCCAACAAGAAATCGCACCGCGATTTAAGCAGGGTGACTTTAACGGTGGCACCCTGGCGGGAACGCAAGCACTGATTGTAGAGTTGAAAGCGGGTGAACTGCCAACCAATGCTGCCGCAAATCAACAAAATCCCAACATGGGGATTCCTTGGGAAGTATTTGCGATTGCCGGAGTCGTGGTAGTTGCGATCGCCATCTGTGGCGGTGTTCTCGTCTTGATAATTCGGCGTTTAGTGAATTGGTTGAATCGTCCCGTACTAATTGAACCAGAAGGGCGATCGCGTAGCTACAAACTTTGGGGAGGCGAAAAGCAATTACGCTGCGCTCATTGCCAGCAACCCATGCAAAAACTAGACCCCGTTTTAGTGCTGCCCCATCTCACCCCAGCAGAACAAGTGGCACAAAATCTCGGTAGCGTCGAATTTGAAGGCTGGCAATGTCCCAAATGTCATCCTCATCTAACCGGAATGGGAATCCATATTCGCGCCTACGTTGCCACAATCAACAAATTTAGTAACTGTCCCATCTGCCAAGAACTGACTGTCGAACGCACCGATCGGATTCTGCAATCTCCGACAATCTACAGCGAAGGTATTCGCCAGATTACCCATAAATGTCACTGCTGTTTTGATTGTCGGGAAACAGAGGAAATCATTCCCTCTTTGACTCCCCCACGTCCCACCACGCCTAACATTAGCGTCAGGAGTTCTAGCAATCTCTATACCGTAAGTAACGACAGCTATAGCAACTTTAGTTCAGATACCAATACCAGTAGCTATAGCACCGGCAACTATGACAGTAGTAGCGACAACACTAGCAACAGTAGCAGTTGCGACAATAGCAGCAATAGCTGGAGTTCTGACAGCGGTAGTAGCAACAGTAGCAGTGATTTTGGCGGCGGGAGCAGTGGCGGTGGCGGTGCCGGTAGCGACTGGTAGGGACTGGTAGGGGCTGGTAGCGATCGCACCCCGCTTTTCCGGGAAGGATTCAACTGTATTTCCCCCTCTCCGCAGGCGGCGAGGGTACTGGGGGTGAGGTTCCAAGTGTGTATTCCAACACAGTCAGAACCGCAACTAGAGTCGCCCTTCATCCGCGAAAAGTGCATTGGACGCAAGTAAAAAATGCGCTAATTAACGCCGGAAGGGGCCAGGATTGAGTAAGTTGACTTCAGTAATTTTGATAATGTAGGGGTTGAATTTGCTTTTATCGTAAGATCCCACCCAAATTCCGTAAGTTCCCGGCTGCCACTGACCAGCAATGCCAGGGTTTTTGCCTTCATACTCATCATTGCACCAGCTGCCACCAGGTCCCTTGATCACGAGGGTAGTGTCTTCTGGGCTTTGCACTTGGATGGATAGAAAGTTGAAAAACGAAGTTAAAACTACAGTGTGATCGGGCTTATCGTCCGTAAAACCAACACATGGCCCGGTAGCGGTTTCGCTGCGACCTGCAATTTTTTGGGCCGCTATTTCGCCGCCACTGATACCCCGAATCGTCAACGGATCGGGCGAAAACCGGGGACCGAGGGTGACATTCTCGAATATGGGCGGGGATTGTACGGATTGGGCTTGCACCCTCGAAAGGCTCAACACTCCTACCGCCATCAGGGCTATGGTTGTGATGCCTGCCCAGAGGGACTTTCCTACCGATTTTTCCCCTAAATTGGGTACGGGTTTGTACATCCTCACTTCCAAAAACGGCACCTTGTTACCGATTATGTAACGGCTCTAGTTGTAGCAGTGACGATAGTATCCCATAAGAAGTTCCAAAGAAGAAGCCAAAAGCCTTCTCAGGCTGAGCTTGAGAAGGCTTGCAAAAGAAAAAGAAAGAAGATTTTCAGTTTACTTTTCTAGGGCTTGCTGTAAACGTAGCTTGTCCAGACCCCGCTGATTCAGGATCAACCAAGATTGAATCAAATCAGGACCATGCAAATCGCCAGTTAGAGCTGCGCGGAAACTTCGCATCACTAATCCTTTCTTCAGATTCTTCTCCTTGGTCAGCTGTTTGATGATGTCTTGGGCACCCTCTGCTGTCAAAGTTTGATGATTTTCCAGGGCGTCCAGAATCGCCTGCAAAGCGGTTTCGGTGCCGTCCTGCTGCAACTGAGTCAGTCCCTCTTCGCTGTAGGCTACGGTCTGGCTAAAGAATATCCGACTCATCTCGACTGCATCCTGCAAGCGCGTCAGGCTGGCACTCAGCAGGCTGGTTAACTGTTCTAACCAAGGGCGATCGCTGATCGGGTCAAATTCGTATCCAGCCGCCTGCCAGTAGGGAATCAGCTGATTTAATAGCTCATCTATCGGCATCTTGTGCAGATACTGACTGTTAAGCCAATTCAGCTTATCCCAGTCAAATTTTGCCCCTGCCTTATTGACGCGCTCAAAGCCGAACTGTTGAGCCGCTTCTGGCAGAGTAAAGATTTCCTTAGTGGAATCTGGGGGCGTCCATCCCAACAATGTCATGTAATTCGCCAAGGCTTCAGGCGTGTAGCCCATTTGCTGGAAGTCGGAAATGGAAGTGACGCCATCCCGCTTCGAGAGCTTTTTGCCTTCCTTGTTCAAAATCAATGGCGTATGGGCAAATTCCGGGATTGCGCTTCCCAGCGCTTCATAGAGCAAAATTTGCTTAGCTGTATTAGCAATATGGTCTTCTCCCCGGATGACATGGGTGATCCGCATATCAATGTCATCCACCACCACTGCCAAATTGTACAGCGGCTGACCCACTGAATCGTCTGAGGCACGAGCAATCACCATATCGCCGCCGAGGTCGCTGGCTTTCCAGCTAACTTTGCCGCGTACCAGATCGTTCCAGGAGATCTCCCGGTCATCATCAATTTTGAAGCGAAGCACCGGACGACGCCCTTCGGCTTCAAAAGCCGCTTGTTGTTCTGGCGTCAAGTTCCGATGGCGGTTGTCATAACGGGGAGCTTCTTTTCTTGCTGCTTGCGCTGTCCGCAATTCATCTAGTTCGGCTTCGCTGGTGTAGCAGCGATAAGCATAGCCCTTCTCTACCAGAGTTTGAATGGCTTTGCGGTACAGGTCGAGGCGCTTGGATTGAAAAAATGGCCCCTCATCCCAGGTCATGCCCATCCATTTCAGACCATCAAGGATGTTTTGAGTATATTCGGGGCGCGATCGCGCTTCATCGGTGTCTTCAATTCGCAGGATGAACTCGCCGCCATGATGGCGAGCAAACAGCCAGTTAAATACAGCGGTTCTCGCCGTCCCAATATGTAAGTTCCCAGTAGGACTTGGTGCAATCCGAACTCTAACGGTCACAGCAGATTCTCTCAAAAGGTTTCTATATTTGTTGTAGCTGCTAGTTGTAGCTGCTAATAATTGTAGGGGCAGGTTTCAACACCTAACCCCTACTAACTTTTCTACTACTTTTTACGGGACTGACGGGGCTCGAACCCGCAACTTCCGCCGTGACAGGGCGGTGCTCTAACCAATTGAACTACAGTCCCTTGTTTTCCGAGCCATTAACGATTATGTCGAGTCTCGTTGGATTTGTCAACCCCTTTTTTTCATTCCCTTGCGAGTGGTGGGGTAGACACGGCTTTTTTGGTCTCGTGCCAAGGCGCAAAGATGCTAAAACGTTGCTTCATTTGGCGTCTTTGCATCTTAGCGCGATATTGTCCGGATTAACTATGAATGCGGCGCTTGACTTTAATGCTCACAAGTGCTGCAAATACCAAGCCTGCGAGTGCCGAAGGTTCTGGGACAGAACGATGCGCCGCTGATTTGGTGCCAATTCCAAAGGCGAGTACCTGGGTAAACTGAATCGGGCTAAAGTTGTTATCGCTAACTACAATCAGCGACTTTCGCCCATCCGCCAAATCAGGGCCAAAAGTCAAACCTTCAATATTATCGAGCGTCACACCTAACTTCTCAAAATCAAGCAGCAGTTTTTTCTGAGCTGGTTTGATAGTGTTGAGGTTGATTGCACTGAGGCTGTTAATACTGCTAATATCGGTTGCCTTTTCTAAAGACACCTCAAACAGCTTGATTGTGTTCCCCACTCCAGTAGCAAAAGACCGTTCTAAGCTAAGAAACGTATCTTCATTCACTGCTAACAAATCTACTAAACCATTGGTCTTGAAACTATTAACAGGATTGGGTGCTGCGGCAACTGGATCGGTAACGTATAAAAATTCCTGTTCCGGCTTCCCAGTTACGAGGTTATATTTTAAGATTCGCGAAGGACTTGCCACCTTGATGTCAGCGACAGCACCATCCTGAACCAAGGCATTTTCTGTAGCTGTAAACAAATAGTTTTGGTCAGGGGTAAGCGTCAAGCTTTCAAAGGCTAAGTTATTGCGAATTCCGCTATCTTTAGCCGCTGTTGGTAAAAACTTCTGAGGAACTAGCAGGGTTTGAAGTTGCTGACCTTCCAAAGAAAATTCATTAACGAAAGGATTAATTAATTGGTTCGCATCTCCTTCAGAAGAGATAAATAGACTTCCCTTGCTAGTTAAGGCAATGCCTTCTGGGTCGAGACTTAAAGGAGCAAAAGGTTGATTGTTTATATTCAACAAGGTCGTTACATCTACAGGCGTCACCCCACCCTGCTTTAAAGAACCCTGAGAAATATCAATTTTGAGGGTATAAAACCGAGATGGTGCCTTTTCGCTCCGGTCATCAGAAATGCTGTAATAAACGTTTTTACTGGCATCGTAAGTAATTCCTGATAGCCCTCCCAATTCAGTTCCCTGAAATGAAAAACCAGTCGGAAAAGTGGATTGTCCTAAGTAATCGACGCCGGTTATTTTGAATGCCTGAGCGGGATGTGCTGTCAGAAGTGCAGCGGTTAATCCACCAATAAAACAGAAAGATGTAAAAAATTTATCGATCTTGCTCATGATTGCCAGTGTTAAATTAAGCCATTTACACCAGCACCGTATCATCATAAAAATAAGATTTTTTTAAGAGAAGGTTATAAGAGAGTTGAATTGGAAAAATTGGGTGTTGGAAGATTACTCCCGTGCATCCAAATGAGCCGCATCCTGTATAAAGTCTACCAGCCAGTCTTTAAGGTGACGGGTAGCGCGGCAATCATCCTCGTTGTAGCGCAGAATGGCGTCGAGGAAAGTGCGATCGCGTGTTTTTAACCATTGGTCGTACCAATAGATACACACTTGTCCATTCGCCCCCGCATCGCGCCACTCAAAACCCAACCAATGCGCGATCGCTTTTAAAGCATAACTTTCGACGGGCAGTGTCACCATCCCTGTTACCCACTCGTGGATATCCACAAAGCGCGATAGCACCGGACGTAGCCTCTCCAGCGGGGTGTTGTAGCATTTAGCCAGCCGCTTCATCGTCAGGATTTCGTAGTCGCAGAAATGGAAAATGGGAGCCTGAGGATAAGTCCAAACCAAATCTAAAAATTGCTGCCAAACCAATTCTTCGTCGCTGGGTTGTTCTGCTAAGAAAGGATAAAACGTTTCTGTATTAGCTTGACGGTCTACCACTAAAACTCCCAGCAGATAATCCAGTTCTAGCGACGGTTCTGCTTCAATATCAAAGTAAAGTTCGATAGGTGAAAGGAGAGAAGATGGATTGTCCATCACCCATTCTGCTGTTTGAGTGGTTTTAGCGATCGCAAAAGGTTTCTCCAGAAGCATCGCCCGATTCTCCACTACTGATTGCGCTTGCTGTACTAGCTGTTGCGCTACCTCCTCTCCCAAAACTGGCTCCAAAAAAGCCGGACTGACACTCGCCAAAGACTCCCGACTCGTCAGTTCAAGCGTCTGCAAATGCTGATAGCGACTCGGCGTTACACCCGGAATCAAAGAGAGATGTTGCTGTTCTTGCGCGATCGCATAGCAGTGATTTAACCAAGGGCAAAGATTGCACCGCTGACGGGTAATGAACACCTCTGGCTCTTGCCGAGACAGGAGCATTTCGATACACTCCTCTACAAGTGCCTGCATCATCGGCACCCATTTACTCAAATTGACCGCATAAGCCTTTTTTTCCCGTAATCGCAGCCAAACCGTATCCGGCAAAACCCCCTGAACAGACGCCAGCAGATGAGCGTGAAAAGCTGCAACCGTTTGATATTCCAGCTTAGGACGCCGACCTAAATGAATGTCACTGGGAACGTAAATCCAATCGCCAAAGTTTGATTGTCCGGGTTGTTTCACTAAAAAATCGGGACAACTGACGAACGTTACTGTCTTCGGAAGGTGTAAGAAGGATTCATCCTCCATCCTTACTTCTTCCTCCTTCAGAAGCACGCCTCGGTAAATTAGCTCAACGCCTTCTTGCATCAAAGCAATCGTGGCATTTGCACCGGCGTGCCAATCTCCCCAAGCATAATTGGGTTTGTGATAAGTCTGTCCCGCCAGAATGGTTTGCTGGAGAGCATACCGATCCTGTTGCAATTTGGCGCGAAAATCACTTTGAAAATCCTGCTGGGTAGGATCTCCATATAAATCGAGAAAAGACCGGCGACTACAACGTTGGTAGTGCCGCAACATATTAACAGTTAGCAGCATGACTTCAAGCTAACAGAGAATGAGTGAGCTTTCGCGATCGCTCTTATCGCACTCAGACTAAATGGTACTAGACAGACAAAGCCTGACGAGAGCGGACTTGTAGAGATACGATTTATCGCATCTCCTACGTGTAGATTTTGACAGCGCACCATCGGTTAGAGTAGTGGCGATTTTGAGCGTGAGGGTGTAGGCATGGCTAAGCGTAGCAAACGGCAGTTGATTGGGTGGCGATTGCTCTTATTGTTACTTCCTATATCGTTTTCAGCTTCTATCTATCGTAGTTTGGCGTTATTTGTAGCTGTTCTATTGTTGTCATCAGTGAGGGCACAGGCAACCAGCGTTTCAATTGCCCAACAGCCAGCGACTTCCTCACCAAATGCAACGACTACTGATGAGCAACAAACTTACGAACAGGGACTGCAACTGATAAAGCAAGGACAACAACTAGAGAAACAAGGAACGGTAGAATCTCAGCAACAAGCGCTTGCCAAATACGAAGAAGCACTCTCTATTTGGCAGCAATTGGCGGTTAACGAAGCTCCGCCGTATGAGGCTCGCAGTTGGGAAGCACTGACTCTTTCTCTCATCGGTACCATCTACAATGTTGACCAAGACGAGCCTCAGAAGGCGCTGGACTATTTCGAGCGGGGGTTAGCTGTCAGGCGCGAGTTGAAAAACCGCCTTCAGGCCGCGATCGCTCGCGCCTCTACCGATAATGCTGGCTCCAACTCGGACGACCAACAAAAGCTACTCGATTCATACAAGCAAGCACTTGTAAGTACAAGCATTGGGGAAGCTACCCTGCTCGATCTCCTGGGTCATGCTTATTTCAATTTGCGCGAAATGCAAAAAGCGCTCGAATATCACAATCAAGCCCTATCGCTGTTTCGAGCTGAGAAACAAGCCTTGCCTGAAGCTATTACGCTGAAAAACATCGGTGATGTCTACTTTAATTTAGGTGAGACTCAAAAGGGACTCGACTTCTACAATTAAGCGCTGGAGATCCAACGTGCCGAGAAGGATACCGACGCACAGGCTAAGACACTCCAGCATATCGGTCTGCGCTACCGTAACTTGGGCGAATCGCAACAGGCGCTTGCCGCCTACAATCAAGCACTGGAACTCCAGCGAGAAAGGAAGGATTTGGCTGAGCAAGCGGATATCCTCAGCAGTATTGGCTCCCTCTACTACGGGTTGGGTCAGTATCAGAAGGCGCGGGATTCCTATAACCTAGCGCTGGAACTCCAACAAACAGCACAGAGAAATTTATCAGGAACAGCTTTAACCTTCAACCTCTCTCAGCAAGCTGAGATTCTTACGGGTATTGCTGACACCGCCTACTTAGATGGATTGGGCGATCCTGCCAAAGTCCTGAACTTATACAACCAAGCGCGATCGCTTTACCAAAAGGCGGGAAACCGACCTAAGGAAGCGTTGCTTCTCTACTACATCAGCTTTGTCTACGATCAATTGGGGGAAACGCAGAAAGCCCTCAACTTTTTGAATCAAGCGCTTGTGCTGCACCGTGCCATGTCCTATGCCGAAGGGGAAGCTTCTACCCTCCGTCAAATTGCTGATATCTATAATTCAATGGGTGAGCCGCAGCAGGCGCTCGACTTTTACAACCAAGCCCTGGATATCCAGCACCGGGTGAACGATCATTATAATCAAGCCGTCACGCTTTACAAGATTGCTAGAGTCTACAGTTCATTAGGGGATAATCAGCTCAGTATCGATACATACAACCAAGCGCTGGAAATATTCAAAAGCATTGGCGAGCGCACTAGGCGAGCTATGACCCTTATGGAAATTGGCAGCGTCTATCAAAAAGCGAAAGATTATCAGAAGTCGCTGGACTATCACAATCAAGCGCTAGCTTTGGCAAAACAAACTAACAATTTCTCGCTGCAAGCCACTGTACTTGCTTCTATGGTTGTACCCTACGAGTTATTGAAGGATTATCCCAAAGCGTTTGATGCCGCGAACCAAATCCTTTTACTCTCGCGCCAACAGACTAACAGCGAGTTGGAAGCTGCGTACTTTGTTATGAGGGGCAGGATATATCTGGCATCGGGAGATTATCCCAAAGCACTGGAAGCCACGGAAAAGGCAGTGGCTAGACACCGGAAGGCAAGGTTTCGTTTAGGAGAAGCCAACGCCCTGCGAAACTTGGGTAAGATATACAATTCATTGAAGCAGTACGAAAAAGCGCTCTCAACTTACGATCGCGATCTAGAACTGCGGCAGTTGTTGGGCGATCGCACAGGAGAAGCGGATACACTCTATAACGTTGCGATTACACAACGCGATAAGGGCAATCTCAACGAAGCGCGTACCCAAATCGAAGCCGCCATCAAAATTGTTGAGGACATCCGCACTAGAGTCACCAGCCAGGAACTGCGTACTTCCTACTTTGCCTCCGTGCAGAATTACTACCAGTTCTACATCGACGTGCTGATGCAGTTGCACAAAAAAGACCCTTCTATTGGGTACGATGCTCTAGCACTGCAAGCCTCGGAACGCGCCCGCGCCCGGAGTCTTTTGGAACTCCTCACCGAAGCTAACGCTAATATTCGGCAAGGAGTTGAGCCAAAACTGCTCCAACAAGAGCGCACCTTGCAGCAAAAACTTGATGCTGTTGAAAAACGCCGAGTTGAGTTATACAGTGGCAACCCCACCAAAGGACAGCTAGAGAAAATTGAACGAGAACGAGAAAATCTCTTAGAAGAGTATCGGCAAGCTCAAGCTGACATCCGCGCTAAAAGTCCCCGCTATGCCGCCCTTACTCAGCCAAAACCCCTTACCTTGGAAAAGATTCAGCAGCAGGTTCTTGATGACGATACGCTGCTTTTGGAATACTCGCTAGGCGAAGAACGTAGCTATCTTTGGGCTGTCACCAAAACTGGCATCGCCAGCTACGAACTCCCCAAACGCGCCGAAATTGAGTTAGCGGCGCGGGGTTTCTATGAACTTTTGAACACCCCTGGCTATCGCTTGGAAACCCGAAAGCTTACCGATAACCAAAGAGGCATTGCGGTTGAACTCGCTTCCGCTAGCACCGAAGTTGTAAACAAACTCAGCCAGATGCTCTTGGGGCAAGTGGTTGGGAAACTGGATAAGAAACGATTACTTATTGTTAGCGACGGTGCATTGCAGTATGTCCCCTTTGCCGCGTTACCAGTACCAACGCAGTCAAGCACAGAAAACAAAGCAAGTTCTTCCACCTCATCGACTCCCCTGTTAGTCAATTACGAAATCGTTAACCTGCCCTCAGCCTCCACGCTAGCCGTTTTAAGACAAGAACAAGCTGGGCGCAAACCTGCTGCTAAATCTGTGGCGGTGCTAGCCGATCCCGTCTTCGGCAGTGACGATGAGCGAGTCAATAAAGTAAAGGGACAGGCAGACGGACAGAATAGAAAAGAAAAGCTTGCACTCAGAGCTTTAGCAAGATCCGCGAGAGAATCGGATGTCACTTTTAAGCGCCTACCTTTTACCCGGCAAGAAGCTGAGCAGATTCTATCCCTCGTACCAGCCGCAGAACGCAGGCAAGCCTTCGATTTTGCTGCCAATCGTGCCTATGCAACCAACCCAGAACTCAGCCAGTACCGAATCGTGCATTTTGCCACTCATGGCATCCTTAATAGCGTGCATCCAGAGTTATCAGGGGTGGTGCTGTCCCTGCTAGATGAAAAAGGCAAGTCCCAGAATGGTTTCTTGCGACTGCACGATGTTTTCAATCTCAACTTGCCAGCAGAACTGGTAGTGCTGAGTGCCTGCGAAACGGGATTAGGTGAAGAAGTCAAAGGCGAAGGATTAGTGGGCTTGACACGTGGCTTTATGTATGCAAGGTGCGCCGCGAGTGGTAGTGAGTTTGTGGAGTGTCAGCGATCGCGCAACATCCGAGTTAATGACCAAATTTTATAAAGGAATGCTGGAAAAAAATCTACAGCCAGCAGCGGCATTGAGAGCAGCACAGATAGAAATGTGGCAAAAAACGGAATGGAAAGCACCCTATTACTGGGCAGCTTTCGTGCTGCAAGGCGAGTGGAAATAACAACCGAACTGTATCGCTTCTAGCTCCCTCAGGAGTTACACAGTTGGCTTAAGAATGAAACAAGGAGCCGCCAAGTAGTGACGAACAGCATCTCGCACAATCCTGCGTTGCAATCAGGAAGTTAATGTAATCGGGTTGGTTGACTTTCGCTGGCTTCATTCCTAAGTAGTTCTACCTCACCTCCCCTTTTTTCTCAACTGCGTAACTACTGAATCTTTATGAAGCTGGAATAAAGCTCAACTCTCCACTGATTTCAGAACGAGTTATAAGTTTTAATTATGAATTAAATGAATTTACGTATTTATACTTAGGCAAGCTTTAGAAAAATTGTCCATTTGTGATTTAGTTTTTTCATCAAGTCTCCCATTTTTACTAACTTTCATGGCTAGACAAGCCGTTGGTAGGTCACTCTAATTAAATTACATTTAATAAGTCTTTACATATATAAGCTGTTTATATATGGATACTTTTTATTTTTTCAGTAAAGTCTACGTGGAATTACTAGAAATTCACAGAGGAGAATAGTAGCCTTCCTTTTACGGCTGAGTTGTATTCAATACCTGGCTAGGGCACCTTTAATTGCAACTTAGTACGCAAGGAATTCTAACTGCTGGGTCTGTCTACATTCTCGGCTTCAACTTAATTCTGCATGAGAGGAACACTTTATGAGTTTAATGAGAAAATTTACAGGAATTGTCGGGGGAGCAGCGTTGCTCACAATGAGTATAAATTCAGCTCCCTCTGAAGCTGCTCTGTTGGACTTTTCTTTAAGAAGTTTTAGAAAAGAAATTTCTTTTACTTTAGATACCTCGGTGACAGATCAGGATTCTTCTCCAACCGCTGGTTTCTTCCCAAACGCGATATCAGACCTTAAAATAGACGGTTCGCCAGTTCCATATTCTGATACGGCAAATGTGAATACTAGAGCGACTACTTCTGCGGGGTTTGGCGGTGGAATTGGGCCAGGAGAGTTTTCTAGTTTGAGCTTCTTTTTCAGAGGTTTTGATTTAAATTTACCGGATCCAGTCCCCATTCCTACCTCTTATTTCTTTGTTCTCTGGTTTGATAATTTTTCTTTAGTCAATCAACTCTCTAGTGACCCCAACGACTATGCATTACGCATTGGTTACGGAAGAGAAGATACTATTGGCTCTCTCCGTACAGATATTCCTCCAGAACTGCTAACTGTGACGCTTCGTCAAGCTCCATCTCCCAATCCTGTTCCGGAACCCAGTGCGATGGCAGGTCTTTGTGTCTTAGGCCTGAGCTTCTTATTAAAGAAGACTGCTCAAAAATCTTATTAAAGAAACCTGAGTTCGGGTTAAGCCGAAGGGAGGAAAAACGCATTGATATTGAGAGAGGGCTTCTTAGGCTGATGGCAATAGGCAATTAATCCACAGACCAAATTCACCAAGAAATTG
>NZ_JAMPKG010000048.1:0-35730 GCF_039962015.1 Trichocoleus sp. AS-A1
AGGCATCAATCACTTTTTGGCGTAGGTCAAGCGAGTAGGCTTTCATGATCGGCGATTGTCTGGCAGGCTGGGCTACTCCCTTACTGTATGCCATCCAACTGAGAACCGCTATAAAGCATCTATTCGTTGAGATTTTGCCCATTTTTCTAGTCCCGCCCAAGGTTCTAAGGCTAATCCTATCCGACGAATCGGGCGCGTTGATGGGTGATAAATGCCACCTTGGTCATCACCAAAGCGATGAACGGCAAAGAATCGATCTAAAAATTGTCCAATATCATTTAGAGCGATCGCGTCTCCAGTCAAGGCAACTGTACTCATGGGCAAAATCTGATTTATAGCGGCTGTAATCTACGCTTGTGCCCGATCCCAATCCATTCACCGAATATCCATTCATACATCCCGCCTGATAACTGGTAGCCATCTCACAGATGACTCAGTTCAGTTATGACTCAGTAGAACTGGAAACCGGATGAATCGAAGAGAGTTGCTGCAATTTTTGCGCTTCCAGGACTTCTAGCCGAGCCAGTGATGTAGCGGCATCTGCTAACTGTAAAGCCAGATTCACTCGGCATACAGGATCTGTTGCTTGCCAAAGATCCCGCGACAGACAATGTACTCGATAGCGGAACATTTTAATGGAGTATGACGGGATGGCTTTAACAGTCATGGTTACAATCTCTTTTCTACAGAAGCTTGAATGTCTAGAAGTACCCGTGCTGGCTCTAGATAAACAAATGTCAGTATGATTACTTGTTCGTCCGTACTGATTGTCACATCATGAAGGACTTCTTGCGGTAAAACCCGTTCATGCCTCACCACTACAGTGTATTGCCCAATTGGCAGGTCATCAAAGCCCGCGTCTGCATGAATCAGGTCAATTGTCTCCTGAGCGATCGCTTGCCCATTTTGCCTAAGTAAAGCGATAAAGGCAATGCCATCAATTGAAGTCAGGGCATGATTCTCCTGATTGCGAATCATGACATAAATATCAGACATTCACTCAGACCTCTGTTTCCAGTTTCATGAGTGTATCCGATAACAAACGCGATCGCTTTTTGGTCTAATCAGCAGTACTTTGTTAAAAGTAGCACCACCAGCGAGATCACTTTTGTGTTCAATAACGCGATCGCCGCAGTTACAGAAAGCCAGCTACAAGGTACCATTGCTGTAGCAAACCCCACTTGAGAGGCGCTATGTTCATCAGCCTGATTGCAGACTACGGAACCGGCGATCCAGCTTTTGCAGAGGTCACGCAACGTCTTTTGATGGCTTTACCTTCCTCCCAGATTCACTGCCTCTCGGTTCCTCCCTTCAGCACCTTGGCAACTGGTTTCTGGATTGCTCAACTCGGACTCAATCCTGGTCCCGAAGAGCGTCTCATTTATCACAACTGCGCTCCTCGCCAAGATGACCCAGAAGCACGGCAAAACAATGAAGGCGAGGGATTAACTTATGCGCTGTTGCCTAATGGCGTCAAAGTAGTGGGTGTGTTTGCTGGTTACACGCTCTCTTTTATCAAAGACCATGCTCAAGTTTTGCAAACAGTCAAGGTTTCTAGAGGCGGGTCGCAGTTCCGTTCGCGGGATGTGTTTCCTAATGCAGCGGCAGCGATCGCTCAGGGAGATACTAGCTATTTAGGAGAAGTCTTGAACCCTAGCCAAATCCCCGATGCACCGAGCGATCGCGTTGCCTGGATCGATGGCTACGGGAACATCAAGACCACAATCCCTGCTGATACCCTCAACCTAAAACCGGAAGAAAAAGTAGTCATTCGTGTCGGGGATGTCGTGAGCGATGCCATCTACTCTGACGGCAGTTTCCGGGTGCCACAGGGAACTTTAGCATTTTCACCAGGAAGTTCTGGATGGAATGCCGCTAAGGATGGAAAGCCTATCCGTTGGATGGAGTTATTTTTGCGAGGGGGCAATGCTTGGGAACGCTTCGGTAGACCCCGCGTGAATCAGGTAGTGACACGACTTTAAATAAGGAATTAAAAATTCTCCTTTCTGAATTTTTAATTTGCCGTTTCTAATTTTATAGTGGCTCTTTCGGAGCATTACCGATTAGCGCTTGCACTAAATTCCAGAACGTCGAAATAAATGCCGCTCCTAAGACAACAAACATTAGCATCGCCAGCCCAGCAAAGGGAGCGGTAATGAATAAGACTATGAACGCGAACAAGAGAATCGTCAGTAGTGCCTTGTTCATCGGTGTTGTTTCCTTCCGATTCAGGTGTACTTTCAAAGGATAACCAGGTGGTTTGTTGTCGTGACCCCTTCTGTGTGCTGAATTAAATATCATCACAGCGAGAGATGTTCCCAAAGGAGTTAAGTTCCAACGAACTTCAGGAAGTTTATAAAAGCGAGAGCCGCTTTGCTTCGCACTGCTGCGAAAAAGGCGATCGCTTTTAACAAATCTTGGCTATCCCAAATCGCCTTTGGTGAATTATTATCAACCAGAGATAGAAGTAGCACCAAAACTAATTTGCACCTATGGCTTACACCCCTAAAATCTTGGCATTTGCAGGTAGCACCCGCATTGATTCTTACAATAAAAAGCTGGTACAAGTTGCTGCGAACGGAGCGCGGTCAGCGGGAGCTGAGGTGACATACGTGGATCTGCGCGACCTACCGATGCCGCTATACGACGAGGATCTGGAAAAGAGCGAGGGAATGCCTGAAAATGCGCGGAAGTTTAAACAGCTGATGATCGAACATAAGGGACTTCTCATCGCTTCTCCGGAGTACAACAGCTCAATTACAGCCGTTCTGAAAAATGCCATTGATTGGGCGTCACGTTCAACCGCACCAGAGGAACCCCCGCTCGTGGCTTTTGCGGATAAGGTAGCGGCGATTATGAGTACCTCACCGGGAGGATTGGGCGGTTTACGCTGTTTAGTCCACCTGCGCTCGATCCTGGGAAATATCAGAGTTATTGTTCTTCCCGATCAGATCGCGGTGCCTAAAGCTTTTGAAATATTTAATCCCGACGGTACGATGAAAGATCCCAAGCAGCAAGAGTCCATCGAGAAGTTAGGCGAAAAAGTTGCTCACGTGGTGGCGAAGTTGCACGGATGAAATATGGCGCTAAGAGCGATCGCTGATTTGCTAAGCCTAAACTTGATCAAAGTAACTACTTATGAGGCTCTAACCTTTTAAAAGCTCTTAGAACAACCAAACACAGCAAAGCCCCAATTAAGCTCATTTGCCATAACCCACACCCAGCAGCAATTCCTAAAGCAGCGGAAACCCAAGTAGCCGCAGCCGAGGTGAGTCCACGAACTTTAACACCTGTTTTCGATTCGTCCTGAGACTCGCGTAAAATTTCTCCTGCGCCTAAAAATCCAACCCCGGCTGTAACGCCCTGAATGACTCTGCCAAGAGCCTCAGCACTTTCTTGTGCCGTACCGATTTGGAGGGGCACGAGAACAAAGAATGCTGAACCCAGACTGACCAGCATATGGGTTCTTAAACCTGCTGGTTTGTTCTTGAGTTGGCGCTCTAAGCCAATAGCCGCTCCAACCAGCAAGGCAAGGCATAGCCTTAAGAAAATTCCTAAGCCATCATTGGGAGAAAGGATGTAGGTTTGTGGCAATGTTGTGCTACTAAAAACGAAGTTTCAACCAGTCTAGTTTACAGGCTGGTTTATATAGATGAATAAAAGGGGAATGGGTGCGAGCTAACCATTCCCCTTTTATTCGCTAACGGAGAGGGGGGGATTCGAACTCCCGGAACCTTTCGGTTCATCCGATTTCAAGTCGGACGCAATCGACCACTCTGCCACCTCTCCAGGTGTGTTTTTTTATCATATCAAGGTTGTGGAATTTGTTACTACTAACTTAAAACGGGTTGGATCGCTGGCTCGGTGCGATGGTAAAGAATCTGCTCAGATGCAACGGTGAAGTCTTTACCAACCCAAATCAGGGAGACTTGGGAGACGATACCGCCTTGCAGAGAGACGAGAGAGAAATTATGTAGGCGGTTTGTCTCCGTTTGGATAATCCGAGGTACGCTGGCTGAATTTAAGTAAACGGTTCCCTCTGCGCTGACATAAACTGGGGTTCGCAAGTGGATCTTTGTGTGGCGCATAGTGTGGTGCATATGACCAAAGGTGACGAGGGGAATGGTTTTACCTGCGTCGCGAGTTTGGGCGATCGCATCTGCAAAATCCGGATCGCCATAGTCGCCACCGATAGGATGCCAATCTTTGCCACAGGGGTCTTCTGGGCGATCGCCTAACCCGACAGGCCCATTGTGACCTATAAAAATAATCGTTTCAGAAGCAGCACTCTGAGCCGCTGAGAGAATTCGGGCGGTTGACTCCTCGAAATTCTTCACCCCATACCGTTGTTCGTAGAACTGGGCATTTTTCCAGACTTCTCCGCCCCAGCTAAAAGGGCGACTCCCAACAACTGTTAAATTCAGGGCGGGAAAATCAAGCGAACCGTAACCGACATGGGTTTCTCCCAACAAATCCATCTGTTGCTGCACCCGGTCTTCTTTCTGGCGGTCGTAGGGACACCGACTTCTGCCCCAATCTGAGGCGCTGTACCAAGCGTCATGGTTGCCAAATATTGCCGCTTTGGGAAGATCGAGAGATGCGATCGCTCTCACCACATCCACCGACTCATTGCCGAAATCCCCTACAAATAGCACTAGGTCAACACCCAGATGCTTGAGGGCAATTTCATCATCGCTGTCCCACTGGTCGTGAATATCGCCAACAACCGCAATTTTGATGGGTTTTTCCGGGTTCCTCTGATTGCTCATCCTATCTTCCTCGTCGGTCTTTCTCCAGCATAAAAAAGCATCGCCTGTTTTCGCAGTATCCTCTGGTGTAACTCCTTTTTTTTGTTTGTGAGCGATCGCGTGATTTGATTTTGCCAGGAACACTTGCCTGCTTGGGCGGGGTCTAGAGCGTTGTTCACTTTCGACACAATTCACCGCCAGGTAGCACAAGCCGATGAGCGATCGCACTGATGCATCTAACTCTTATTGAGAACCGCTATATTAAAGCAAATTTTCTCTGACCTGACTTGCCCACAAGTTTTGGTAAAAACAACTATAATTACTGATTACACGCCTAGCGATTTGATTCCCCCAAAAAATTATCACTGTGTTTACTACTACACTTCCTCAGCGTAATTTTGCTCAGACAGCGGCATTCCCTCACGATTTATTTGAGGCAATTAACGCCCTCAAAAAAGAGTTAAACGCTGTTATTCTTGCTCATTACTATCAAGATTCTGATATTCAGGATGTAGCAGATTATATCGGAGATTCCTTAGAGCTTTCCCGAAAAGCAGCCAGCACAAATGCGGATGTCATCGTGTTTGCGGGGGTTCACTTTATGGCGGAAACTGCCAAAATTCTCAACCCCGACAAGTTGGTACTCTTACCCGACCTCAACGCCGGTTGCTCGTTGGCAGACAGTTGTCCTGCGGATGCTTTTGCTAAATTTAAGGCGGCTCACCCCGGTTATATAGTCGTTTCTTATATCAATTGCTCTGCCGAAATTAAGGCAATGAGCGACATTATTTGCACCAGTTCCAACGCAGTTAAACTGGTTCTTCAGATTCCAGAAGACCAGCCGATTATATTTGCCCCCGACCGGAATCTGGGACGATATGTAATGGAACAATCGGGGCGAGATTTGGTGCTGTGGCAAGGTAGCTGTATGGTGCATGAAACCTTCTCTGAAAAGAAGATTGTCCAGCTAAAAATTGAACATCCAGAAGCTGAAGTTATTGCCCATCCAGAGTGCGAACCGTCGGTGTTGCGCCATGCCAATTACATCGGTTCTACTTCAGCACTGTTGAAGTATTCTCAAGCAAGTTCCACTCAGGTATTTATTGTGGCGACTGAGCCGGGAATTATTCACCAAATGCAGAAGCAGGCACCTAACAAGCACTTTATTCCTGCACCGCCAATGAACGACTGTGCTTGCAATGAGTGTCCTCATATGCGGTTAAATACTCTGGAGAAGCTGTATTTAGCGATGAAAAATCGGGCACCAGAAATTACTTTGCCAGAAGAAACGCGAGTGGCGGCGCTGCGTCCAATTCAGCGGATGTTGGAAATGAGCGCCTAGTCAATGTTGGGTCGGGAACGAAACCTGATGGAAAAGAACCCCACCCCCAGCCCCTCCCCGCTTGCAGGGAGGGGAGATGGAGTAAGAGACGCAGGCGATCGCTTGGTTGGGGTTCTTCATTTCGGGGGATCGATTGGACTTGGTATAACAAGCAATAATGAACGATGAATGAGCAACGAATTGAATGGCGATGAATAGAGAGTGCTTGATCGTTTTTACTCGCTATCCAGAGCCAGGAAAGGCAAAGACTCGGCTAATTCCGGCTTTGGGGGAAGAGGGCGCTTCAAATCTTCATCGCCAGATGACCGAGCATACACTCTCGCAGGTAAGGGAACTGCAAAGCGCTCGCGCGACGAGAGTGGAAGTTTATTTTACTGGCGGCGACCAGCAGTTGATGGAAGACTGGTTGGGAGCTGATATCATCTATCAGCCGCAGGGTAAGGGCGATTTGGGACAGCGGATGAAGTCGGCGTTTCAAACGGCTTTTGCGGCTGGAATGGAGGGTGTTGCCATCGTCGGTACTGATTGCCCTGGTTTGGATGCGAAAATAATGGCGCAAGCATTTGAGCAGCTAAACGGTCATGATTTGGTTTTGGGACCAGCGATGGACGGCGGCTATTATTTAATTGGGTTGCGGCGGGTGATTCCAGAATTATTTGCGGGAATCAACTGGGGAACCTCGGAGGTGCGAGAAAAGACGTTAGCGATCGCTATCTCCCTTGGTTTGGCAGTTGCTTATCTTCCCCCCCTATTTGATGTTGACCGTCCAGAGGATCTTGCAAAAGTTACGAGTTTTGAGTTTTGAGTGATAGAAGCGGCAAGAATTTCCATCATTATTCCCGTTTTGAATGAAGCTGCTAACACGATTCGGTCAACATTAGCGAGTGTTCAGAATGTCAAAAATGTGGAAGTCATTGTAGTGGATGGGGGAAGTCAGAATGAAACCGTTGTCCTTGTGCAATCCTGGGGCGTTAAAGTTCTGTCTTCGGCTGCTGGACGTGCCTGCCAAATGAACGCGGGTGCAACGGCTGCGACAGGAGATATCTTGTTATTCCTCCATGCAGATACCTCTTTACCGCTTGGGTTTGAGAAATTAGTTCCGTTGACACTAGCCCAGTCTGGAACCGTTGCGGGTGCCTTTGAACTCAAAATTAATTCTCCAATGCGATCGCTACGTCTAGTTGAAAAGATGGTGAATTGGCGATCGCGCTTTTTTTCCCTACCCTATGGCGACCAAGCTATCTTTTTAAAAGCTTCTGTATTTCACGATATTGGAGGTTTTCCCAATCTCCCCATTATGGAAGATTTTGAATTCATTTGTCGCCTGAAACGCTTAGGGCGAATTTCTATTGCCCCCGCTCCCGTAATGACTTCAGCCCGTCGCTGGCAGAAACTTGGGGTGCTGAAAACTACGCTGATAAATCAGATAGTAATTCTTGGCTATTTCTTGGGAGTTCCCCCATCTCAACTGGTTAAATTTTATCGTCCTAAGAAGTGAGCAGACCTTTTATCTAAAATTTGATAAAAATAACCTGAGTTCAGGATAAGGGAGGGGCAAAACAGATAGACTAAAAGTTCTAAATTCTCATCCATCGGCTTTCCCCATTTTTAGTCTAGAAAAACTGTTCTGCTGCGTCAATGACTTCTAGCAAACCTTTGAATCAATCTCTTGAGTGCAAACTTCTTAGTATAGCAGTCGAAGCATAGATTAGGACCTTAGGCGAACGGCTGTATCTACTCGTTCGCGAAAATCTTCGATAGTCCCAAACGATTTTCTGACTCGATTTTTAATCGGAAACCAGTAATGCCCAATATCCTTTAAGTCGGAAGAGTAAGGGGGTAAGTATTCAAGTTCACAGCCAACCGATTCGATGATTTTTCTAATTTTTTCGGATTTATGAAAGCTGGCATTATCTAAAATCACCGTTTGCCCTGGTTTTAACTCAGGTACAAGTTTGTCAGATAACCATTGCTCAAACACGGCACGGTTACAAGAGCCTTCCTTTCGTTAGGCCGCTATCAGTTTCCCTTGGCATAAGCCACTTTTCATACTCACTCTTAGGCTTCTTTTTCCAGATTTTAAGTCGTGGAACCTTTGTCCTTTTTCATTCCAGCCGTAGCCATAATCTTCTCTATTATCTATGCCCGATTCATCTACATAAACTTGTTTTTTTACTTCTTTTTGGCTGATTTTTAAGATAAATTCTGTTCTTTTCTCTTCATCTCTTTCTCGATATCCGTAAGTTTTTTTTCGGGTAAAACCAATCTTTTTCAAGCCTTTTCTAATTGTTCGCTCGCTGATTTCTTCCGTCCAGGCTTGAGCCATCTCTTGTTGAGTTTGACTACCATGTTTTTGGGCAAACTCTCTAAATTTCGCTAAATCAGTGATTTTCGCCCCATACCCTTGTTGATATCCCTTCTTGGCTCTATAATCTCGCGTTTCTTCTCTTTTGTTAAGCCATAAGTTTATTGTATTTCGACTAATGTTGAAGATTTTACTAGCTTGGTTTTTTCCCATTCCTCTATCTATTGCCCCTATTACTTTTATTCTCACGTCGTAACTGTAGGGAGCGGGCATTTTTTCTCCTGTTCACTCCTTTCTATTATTTCCTAACCCTTGCTTCGCTTGTTATAACAGCTGTTTGTTAAGTCACACAGCCTTTAGCAGCCGCTGATTGCAACTGTCAAACCACTTAATCTTTAGTGGAAACACAACCGAAAGGTGATGAGTGGGAATTCAGCACCGAGTTAAATAAATCTGAGTTTGCCTTGGATGAATGAAGCCTTATATTTGAAAGCTGTGCAATCATCTCTGCACGGGATGAAACTTCAAGCTTACGGAACATTCGCTTTAAAGCTTGCTTCACGGAATTTTCAGTAATCCAAAGTTGATTGCCAATTTCCGCGTTGGTTTGCCCCAACGCCACCAATTCTGCAATTTGCAACTCACGAGCTGTTAAACGTTCGGCTTTGCCGTTCTGAAGGAAACCACTATTAAACGGTTGGTGCTGTGACTTTCCTGCAAAAATGCTTTGTGAATCCACTGTTGCAACCCAACTCGATAAGTGCAGGCAGATGGCACCTAAATCGACTAGATTTTCGCTATCAAAGGCAGGCATTATTTTGTCACGTGTGCAGCCGACTACACCCACGATTTGACCGTGATTGATGATAGGTCCTGCCATCACATGCCAGTGATCTGGACGAGGACAGATTAATTTCCAAGTCTTGGGGGTTGTCACTAATGCTTCGTGAACCGGAGCATAGCGCTCTGCTAAGTAACGCGCCACAGGGTTATGCTCAA
Organism: Trichocoleus sp. AS-A1; assembly: GCF_039962015.1. Taxonomy (NCBI): domain Bacteria; kingdom Bacillati; phylum Cyanobacteriota; class Cyanophyceae; order Leptolyngbyales; family Trichocoleusaceae; genus Trichocoleus; species Trichocoleus sp. AS-A1. The sequence goes on from NZ_JAMPKG010000048.1 coordinate 9,395, forward strand.
TTGAAAGTGCAATTTTCAAGATTTTCTGAAAATTGCGATCGCTTAAGGGCAGTTGGTTAAAGAAAAAAAATTGCCCATCGTTTCGCTGCAAAATATTCACCAATTTTTGGTGCGATTTGCGATCGCAGGTCGGATTTGCTATGGGTTTGGCGAATGGCTGACAACAGAGGCTCTAAGGAACTTGTCATACGTGAAAGGGTCTAAAGTGTACCCGATCGAGGTCTAGAAGCATTAAGGCGCTCAGCCTATATTAGCTTTAATCTCAATAATCCCCTGATATGACTATCAATCCAGAAATCGCTCGCACTTCTATCCGCGCGATGCAGGTCGGCTTTTATGCGACTTCAGTCGTCTTTAACCTATGCTTGATTACTCAATTATTGACAGTCGGAATCGCCTACTTTATTAGTCCTGCATGGTGGAATATTCACGTTTGGCTAGTCCGAGGGTATGGTGGACTGTCGTTACTATTACTAGGATGGTCATTTTTCACCCCATTTCCACCTCAAATACAACGCCTCACTGCGAGTCTACCCGTGCTGCTGGCACTACAGTTTGTCAGCATTTATCTCAAGAGTCCTTTGCACCTAGAGATACTACACCCTTTGATCGGGTTTTCGTTACTCTACGTTTCTTCAAGCCTTGTCCATCGTGTATGGCGCAGCCTATCGCTCCATCATCAGCAGAATGAGCAAGTTTAAGAGGTAGAGATGACACAAGAGGCAATCTTTAGTCCCTTCTTTGCAACAATGTTTCTGACACTCTTAGTCTGGGTGTATATGTACATTCGTCGGATCGGTTTCATCAAAAGCCAGAAGCTCCGTCCGCAAGACCTTGTTGCATCTAGCACACCCGCACAAATCTGGCCGCGAAAGGTATCCAATCCATCAGATAACCTAAAAAATCTGTTCGAGATTCCGGTACTTTTTTATGCGCTTGTGCTATACCTTTTCGTCACGAAACAAGTCGATACAGTGTACGTAAACGCCGCGTGGATCTTCGTTGTATTTCGGGTATTGCATAGCGTCGTCCACTGTACATTCAATCTCGTTATGCTTCGGTTCTACCTCTATCTGTTCGCTACCCTCTCGGTTTGGTTCATCGCGTTCCGCGCCGCCCTTACTCACTTTGGCGCGTAGGTATGCTTTCATAAATTTGCGTAATGTTTTCAGCCACTTGGGTTGAGACGTGCGCTCGATTGCACACATCTTTAAATTGAGATTGGAATAACCATGTAAACAGTGGAAAAACTCTGGATGTGCGAATCGAGAAATCATCTTCTAATCCGTCAAATCCGACTGAAAAAATCGCCCTCTAGGAGAAGAAAAAGCGATCGCATTCTCACGATAACTGAATGTGAAAATGCGATCGCGAAGCGCCGACTTTGTCGGTTCGCCCATTAGAATCCCGATCCCAACCACTTGGCAAAATTGTGTTTTTGGGCGTCGTCAGGAGACTCCACTGGCACAATTTTGTAAGCACTTGGGCGCGGATCTGCTAACGTCACCAGTGGCATCCGGAGTTCATCTTGATGGAAAACCGTTACCTGAATCGTATTACCCGGTTGGTAGTCTTTCAAGCGATCGCTCAAAGAAAGCGCCGTCACTCGGAAGCCGTCAATTGCTAGCAATTCATCTCCCGCATCAATCCCTGCTAACTGTGCTGGAGAACCCGCTTGAACAAATTTGATCGCCTCGCGCCCATTCTCTGTCTTCGCCGTCAAACCCAGAAAAGGAACGGGTTCCTCTTCCTCAACCACCAACCGCAAGCCAAAGGGTTTCAGGTACTCGTCAAAGGGCAACTCCTCGGTTCCATCAACGTAGCGCTTAAAGAAGTCACTCAAATCCGTTTCAGCCACCGATTCTATGACTTGCTGCAATTGTTCTGGAGTAAAGCCCGTTTCCGGCTGTCCAAACTGCTGCCACATTTGCCGCATCACATCATCGAGCGATCGCTGATTGCTATGACGCCCTCGAATCAGTAAATCCAGCAAAAATGATACCATCGCCCCTTTTAGATAGTAGGAAATCTGAGAATTTCCACTATTGGCATCCGGTCGATACAGCTTAATCCAGGCATCAAAACTCGATTCACTCGCCGGTTGCACCAGCCGTCCTGGTGTCGTTTGTAACCGGGAAATTTCCTTGCCTAACTCTTTCAAGAAAGACTTTCCATCGTAGATTCCTGCCCGGAACGGAATCACTAAGTCGTAATAACTGGTCGTCCCCTCACTAAACCACAGAGAGGGAGTATAGTTTTCTCCGGTATAATCAAACACTTCCAATCCTTTAGGACGGATGCGCTTTACATTCCACAGGTGAAAGAACTCGTGGGCGACCAGCTGCATGAAGCGATTGTACTTCTCGCGATCGCGGAAACCGAAGCGATTGTAATTCAACGTGCAAGCATTCTTGTGTTCCAAACCTCCAGCACCCGTGGAAGCTAAGTGCAACAGAAACACATATCGGTCATAAGGTAAACCTCCAAATATCTGGGATTCCACCCCAATAATTTTCTGCGTGTCCTCAATAATCCGCTCTGGTTCGGCGTTCCCCTGCCCCCAGATGGCTAACTCATGAGCTTTTCCCAAAACTTCAAAATGATACAACTGGTGGCAACCAATCTCAAAAGGACTATCCACCAGCGTGTCAAAATCGGGCGCTTGGAAGGTGTTCGCTTGCCCATCCTCCGTGGGTAATGGAGTTGTGACGCGCCATTCGGGTTTGGGCGGCACAATCGTCACTAGAATGGGTTGTTTTTCAAACTCGGGTATATAAAATAACAGAGCAGCACTGTTAAAATAACCGTGAGTCGCGTCCAAATGATTGGTTCGCACTGTTAGTTCATTGGCAAACATTCGGTAACGCACCGTAACTTCCGACACACTGTTTGTCTCTATTTGCCAGTGATTTTTGCTAAGCTTGCGCCACGCTAAAGGTTGTTCGCTGGAATCAGCCGAAAAGTCTTGCAAATGTTTAGAATACTCGCGCACCAAGTAGGAACCAGGAGTCCAAACGGGCAATTTTAAATCGAGAATCGGTGACTGCCAGTTTTGTACGGTAAAAGTTACGTCAAAAAGATGCGATTCCGGCTCCCGTATCGCCACCTGGTAATGAATTTTTGGTGCGGTATTGGATAAGCGATCGCGGCGAATAGCTGTTGCTTCTGTCATTTTTAGCTTTTATCAATCGTAGATATCCACTAATTTAACTAGCAATTTTTGGTCAGTGGTTAGCCGGTAGTCAGAAATTCGGTTTTCAATTAGTAGAGATAAGGATTAACGACATAAGTCCTAAATGATTCGCGCAGGGGAGATCCTCAACTTCGCGAGAGAAGCCAGGGATCTGAACATCTGGAATCTCACAACTAAACTCGTCCTGCTAGATGCGTTAGCTGCTTGATGTTGAGAAGATGGAGCGTCTCCTGCGCTGGATCGATTTTAATCCAGCCTTTACTTTCCAGTTTCTCGATAATTTTGCTAGTGTCTTCAACGCCGATATCTGTGACGTTAGCCAAATCTTTAGAGGGAATATTATAGATTTCCGTTCCTTTTTCTGTGGCTTCGCCATAGTTTTCTCCCAAAGCAATCAGCGTGTTCGCTAATTTTACGGCTGGGGGTTGATGACGCATTTGAAAGCGGAGGTTCGTTTGGCGCAGACGCTTCACCATCAGTTGTAACATCCGGTGGTGCAACTGCGGATCTTTGAAGAGGGTTTGAATGAAGCGTTGGGCAGAGACGCTGAGCAATTCTACGGGTGAGAGGGCAATCACATCGGTTGAGCGGGGAGATTCATCAAGAATTGCCATTTCCCCAAAAAAATCACCTTTGCCCAAGATTGCTAGGGTAACGACATTCTCCCCAGAGAGTCGTCGGACTTTCACCCAACCCGACACGACAAAATAAACTGCGTTGCCCCAAGCGTCTTCCATCAAAACCGCTCTGTCTGATGGGTACTCGTGTTCGACTGCGACAGACAAAAGCCATTCTAATGTCTCTGGAGCGGCAGTGTTAAAGAGGGGAAACAGCTCAGAAAAAGCTTTGGTCTGCATGAAAGGAAGTGTGAACTATAAAGTATGAATTATCAAGTTTAAAGTTTGAACGAGCAAGCTTGGAAAATAGGATTATCTAAGTTGGGATATTCGTCGATTCATCCTTTATGATTTATCCTACCCTACTGCAACGGGTGCGAATTCGTTCGTGCAGGCTAAGGCAATCGGTAGCACCTTACAGCCTTGAATTCATCTATCACTTCAGCGATCGCGATCTGCCTCTTGCTTGGAGCATTCATGCTTTTTTCTTCAGCTTTCAGGCAAGAAGCTGGTTACTCCTACGCTCTTCATTACATCACAGATGAGCCATATTGTCCTTTGACTTGGGATCAAGGTTCGCGCGATCGCTGGGCATTCGTTTGAGTCCTTCCAGTTGTTGCTCGATGCTCGTAAGCAAGTGATGCACGGCTGGCAGGGCTTCTATCTGAGCTGGGTTTGAGGCGGGATGGGATGAAGTCCGGAGAACTGAGTCTGAGGCGCTGGCATGACATATCTGATTCATCTTGCGCTGGAGCTTCTGGGCAAGATTTAAAGCTTCCCCCCAGAGATTTTCTAGTTGCTGCTGCTGATAAGCTCTCAAAGCTTCTCCGCGAAACACTTGCATAACTGCCTCATCTCCGTACTCACCAGGGATGATTTGCAAGCGCAGTAACAGATGATTGTGCTGATAGCATCGCTCAATCTCCACCACTTTGGTTTGTTCGACTGGCATTAATTGCAGATTTCCGATTCGCTTTAGCTCGTCGATGACTCCTTGAAGTATGGGTAGCGCCAATCCTGGGATCGCAAACTGCAAGACATTGTTTCGACTACAGAGAATGTTTCCTTCATAGAGCTGTCGTTCGCAATCCAGCCGATCGATGGTTCCATTCAGCACCCGCTTTAACAATTCTTTTAACATCTGCTGGGGTGGTAGGGCTGCCAGATTAGCAGTGAAACCAGATAAGTGATGCTGCGATCGCTCTTGCCATTGGGGGGAGGGATCGCCAGCGGGTGAAACTGTGGCGTTGCGTTTCACCTGCTGCGATTTTCTCAAAGGTGTTTCTGGAGCTGGTTGCTGCACTTGAGCGTTGGGGCGATCTGCCTCCACTTCGACCAGCTCTTCCGGACTATCGACAATTAGAGTTGGGAGGGTTTGCCGTTCTATCGGATCGGAATTTTTGCTTGGACTTTCTTGATCTGGCTGCGTATCTAAGTGTCCAGTTGCCGGCGTGGGCGGTTGGGAATGGGCTTGTTGTTTCCCGATGCCCGTGTTGTGTTTCAAATACGCGCTGAGGATTGCCTGGAGAGCGTCAGCGGCTATCGGCTGGGTTTCTAACGAGTAGTTTTGATAAGTTAGGATACGACGGACATAATCCAACGAGACGGTGTCTTCTGGATTTACCATGCCCAGTTTTAGGCAGGTGCCTTCTAAGGTGATGGGCAAGATTTGATAGTACAGACAGGCTTCAAAGGGCAGGAGCTTGTCAATCAATCTAAACATTTGATTTGCATCTATCAGAGCCACTCAGAAAAGAAGTGGAGAGGGTATCAGCACCAGTAGTAATCACCAGCCGCAGCTTGGTTACTCCGAGTGCGGTCATGGCGAGTTACAGAACTTGAGTTGTGAATATCCTAGATGCCCCTGAGATCGAGTTTCGGCTATTATCTAGCAGATTGTTCTGAATAAATCAGTTTTATCCATATAGTTATAGTTATGGTACCCCTATGGGAAGAAAATATTGCTAGTTGTTGAAAACTAGATTAAGAATCGCTCCGCAAGGCTTGAGCGGCTAGATAAAGTTTGCTCCATTCGCCCATGACCTGGTGATTTTTCAGGTTCAACTCAGCAGCGATCGCGTCTAGGGTTTTGCCTGCTTTTAAACCATCAATTAACTGCCGCTGCACGGAGGGGAGAGTGGCGTAGAATTGCTCCCACTCGATTAGGGTCAACCCCAGGTTGTGTTCTTGCAATGACGCTTCTAGCCAACTGGCGACTAATTCTGGCTGGCTTTTAACGGCAAAAACCCGAATGGCATGGTAGCTGACTTTTTCACGCAGTCGATAGACTTCTTTGATCTGTAGGTTTAAGGCGCTAGCAATCGCTTCTTGGGACTTGCCTTGCAGATACAGTGTCAGCCAATCAGCAGCAGATTGACTCACATTTTCGGCTAGATAGTCTTTAAATTCCTGCTTGACCGTGGTGCGTAACGCTTGTTGTTCTTCCCAAACTTGATTTTCTTGGTACTGAGTGACTGCTTGAGCGTCTAGCAAACTCACCGGGCTGTCTGTTTCATCGGGCGTCACTTCTTCGGAAACCAGCCGTACCAGTTCGCCATCGGGTACGTGAGTCATGCCGCCTCTCTGGGAACGCCGCAGATAATTCACAAACCGATACACTAACAGCGGTTGGTTACGAATCGGTCTGAGGCAATACTCTTCGATACTGGTCATCAGTAGGGAATTGCGGAGGCGAGTATCACTAGGAGTACATTGGGCAATCCAAGCAATTTGCTGTTGAATGTAGCGATCGCTGTGTAATAGTTCCTGAATTACTTCTTGCAATACATCGACCACTGCCCGCTGGCGATCGCGCGAAAGCGCTACCCAAGTACGGATTTTATTGCGAAGCAGCACTAAGCTGCCCAAGCGAGTCGTAAGATTCCGATAGGCACGCTCTGGCCCCACGCCTAAATAGCGCTGCCGTAAAATTCGGTAACGATATTCCATTGCTTGCCGAGCAATTGTCATCTGGCTTGGGTTCAGGGCTTCAAATCGTTCTAAATCTTCTCCGATCAGCCAGCGCGTAATACTTTCTTGCATTGCTGCGCTAGAGTCGGGATAGTCGGCTACAATCTGCTCTCGCCAATTCTGTGCCAGTTCTTGGGCCAGTGACATGGAGTTTTGAGTATTTAGCATCGTTTGAGTTTTCAGTTTTGAAGCCGGAAATTCAGACAGAGGAAGACTGACTTCAAACTCATTTTCCTGATTTAAAGTTTGCTCTACAAACCTCATCTCTCACCTCACCCATTTAAGGAGCAACTGACCTCTATTTCATCATGTCTACCTTGAGATAGAAGTGATCGCACCACCCTGGATAGTTTGACTCCTAACATCTATGGAGTGAGATTTTGATCTTATTGCCTTGTGCGTTGAATCACAACATTTAGTTGGTCAACTCATGAGCGATAATGTTAGATTTTGTTAAGTAAAGAATGATTAAGAAAGGTTTACTTTTGACGATGAAAGCCACATTAACAAGATTCAGACGGTGCTAGACTGATTCCCGACTTCTTCACCCTCAACTTCTCAAAAAACTATGCAACCAGAGCAGACAATCGCTGCTGGGCAACAGTCAAAGGAGGAACAAGAACTCATTTTGAATCCAGTAGACCATGCGATCGCTTTGTTTAACCGCTCCCATCACTTAGTCTTGTTTAATCGAAAATTCAGTCTTCTTTGGGGACTTCCCCCCGAATGGCTGGGTCTACAGCCGCATTGTAGCGAAGTCTTGGCTGAAGTGGTGGCGCAGGGCTATTGGTCGCAGCAGCAGAGCGAACAAATTGCTTCAGCCCTTAGCGAACCCGAAACAGAATACATTTCCTTTTCCATACAGCAATCTAACGGTATCTGCCTAGAGATAGATACCACACTGACGAGTGATGGGGGACGCCTGTTTACCTTCCGCGATGTCACCAGGTATCAAGACTACCAGGTAACTTTAAACGCTGAGGTGAGGCGGCTGACTTTTTTAGTAGGTTTGATGGAACGGTTGCAGCCTGCCAGTGACTTGCAGACAATCGGAAAATTTGCACTTTCCTATCTGGTGGAGACAATGGGTGCAGCGTTCGGCGATGTCAAGGTAATTACGGGTCAAGGCATTGATGCCTATGCCGATATTCTCACCAATCAAATTTCTGGTCGATTCATCGCGACTCACGGCGAAGCTGCCGTTGCCGAGATGCAAGCCTTTCTCGATCGAGGGATTCCCTATGGTCAAGGGTTATTGTGGCAAGTCGTAGAAACCGGCAAGCCAGTATTTGTTGACGATTATTCTAAACATTCCCAGGCAGTGTCGGCATTTCGCCATCCGGCAATTGGTCAACTGGGCATTTTTCCCATTCCCGCCGCCAATGGCAAGATTATTGGTGTCTTGACGCTGGAATCTCGCACTCATCAGAGACTTCAGGATGCTCCCCAACAGGATATACTCCTGGTCGCTTGTCGCACGCTAGGTGTTGCCATTGAAAGGGCACAGGCGCAAGAACACCTGCGCGAAATTAATCAGAATTTAGAACGGGCTTCCCAAATGAAGTCTGAGTTTCTGGCTGCCATGTCCCACGAACTGCGGACACCCCTCAACAGCATTTTAGGGTTTTCGGACTTGTTGCTGCGGCAAATTGCCGGTTCCTTGAACGAACGCCAGATTAAATACGTGCGGGTGATGGAAGAAAGCGGTCAACACCTGTTGCAGTTGATTAATGACATTCTGGATCTCTCCAAAATAGAAGCCGGAAAGGCAGAACTCGAACTCCAGCCAGTTTCCATCCTGGATCTTTGCAGGCAGTGTTTGCAAATGATTCAACCCCGTGCGGATAAAAAGCGACTTGCCTTAACCCTAGAAATAGACTATCGGCTGGGGCAGGCATCTTTAGATGAACGCCGTGTCCGCCAGATATTAATTAATTTGCTCTCCAACGCTGTCAAGTTTACCCCAGATCGCGGGCAAATTAAATTGAGTGGACGACTGGCTTATGGCACCCAGTTGATTGGGGAATTTCGACCGGATCGCAGCCCGGTGAATCCTAGCACGCCTTTCTTGTGTCTTGAAGTCAAAGACTCAGGTATCGGGATTTCTAGAGATAAGTGGCATTTGCTGTTTCGCCCTTTCCAGCAGGTGGATGCTTCCTTAACGCGGCAACATGAAGGAACTGGGTTAGGTTTGGCGCTGACGAAGCGACTGGCGGAACTCCACGGCGGCACCGTCTCTCTGGAATCGGTGGAAAATCAGGGGAGTACGTTTCGCGTCTGGTTGCCGGTAACGGAAATGAGTCAAACTTTGACAGAGGCAGCGAACCCAGTGCCAAGCCAACAGCAGTCATCACTTCTCAAAGGTGGTGTATCTTCTGGGAATGCCAAGCGAGTTTTGGTGGTGGAAGATCAAGCTTTCAATCAGGCATTGATTTCTGATGTGCTTGAGTTAGAAGGGTATGCAGTTGAGTTAATTTATAACGGTCGTACGATGATGGAAGCGTTGCAATCGCCCTTTGTGACGCCTAAATCGCTGCCGCACTTAATTGTCATGGATATCCAACTACCGGGGGTGGATGGGTTTGAAATTATCCGTCAGCTCAAAGCCAATCGCTTGTGGAAGTCGGTGCCAGTAATTGCAGTAACGGCAATGGCAATGGCGGGCGATCGCGATCGCTGTTTGGCTGCTGGGGCAAATGGTTACATCAGTAAGCCAATAGATATCGATCTCCTCACGACTACCGTCCGCTCTTTTATGCAGGATTAAGAGCCAAAGAATCCATGAGCGGCAAGGATACCCTGCTCCTATACCCTATTTGAATCTGCAAATTGAGAGGTGTGGCAGCCCTCTAGGTCTATGGGGTGGGGTTAAACCTTGCTGCATCCAATCGAGAATTGTTATCACCAAAGGGCTATCTATCTTTGGGAGAAAGATCATCTCTTGATCGGTTTGTTTTTCGATCTACCAGATGGTTAATTGTCTTTACCGAAGTCCTGTGTTTCAATAATGTTAAAGTTCTCTCAGTTACCGGCAACCTCGGAGGAGTTAGATTTCCATCTATCTACCTACCTGTACTGAAAGAAAACTTGTCAAGCTTAGGAATCGTCAGGGGCATCTAGTTAGAATTACTGGTTCAGCGAACAACTGTTTTAAGTAGTTACACTGAAGGAAAATCATAGGCGCGAGTGTAATGGTGGCTAACAGAAGTAGTTTTCCATAACAGCGCCATTTGCACTTATATTGTCAGTTCCATGACAAAGCCCTTGCCGCGCATTCTGTTAGTTGATGATGAACCCAATAATTTATTGCTGCTAGAAGAGTTGTTGTATTCACAAGGATATGAAACTCTAATAGCTTCATCAGGCGTTCAAGCACTGGAAGTTGTCAAAGATTTTCAGCCAGATTTGATTTTACTGGATGTAATGATGCCGGATCTGGGAGGCTTTGAAGTTTGTCGCCGGTTGCGGGAGGATGCAAAGCTACAAACGGTGCCGGTGATTTTTTTGACGGCTTTGGATGATGAAGAATCCAAGCTTCGGGGGTTGGAAATATTAGGTGATGACTACTTCACCAAGCCGATTAAAACTACTCTCCTTTTGAAAAAGATTGCAAATACTCTGCGTTTGATCGAGATGCGATCGCAGCATTCCGGGCAACAAATGCAGGAAAAAATTAAAGAAAAAACGAAGCGTCAACTATCAGCGGCATGGCGAATCAATGAATATCTCTCAGAGAAGTTTCGGCTATTTGTGCCGGATCAATTCTTGAGACGCATTGCACCCGAAGGGGTAGAGTCAATTCAACTGGGAAACGCCAGGGAAGAAGAATTGACGATTTTGTTTTGCGATATTCGGGAATTTACCGCGATCGCTGAAACTCAAACAGCCAGCGACACCTTTGAGTGGCTGAACGCTTTCTTTACCCAGATGAATCAAGAGATCGCAATCAATTATGGATTTATTGATAAATTCCTGGGAGATGCGCTGATGGCGGTGTTTGACCGCACGGGAAACCACGGACAGGATGCCTTAAGTGCGGCGGTGGCGATGGTAGACAGCTTAAATCGGTTTAATCGCGATCGCCAACAATACAACCTGGAGCAGCCGGTGAACATTGGTATCGGCATTCATACAGGCGTTGCCATGATTGGGACAGTGGGTTCAGACCGGCGCATGGACTCTACTGTAATCGGCGATGTCGTGAATACTGCCGCCCGTCTAGAAGAATTGACAAAGCTTTACGGCTGTCACATCCTTGCCAGTGATGCCGTTATTGCCCAGATGAGACAACCGGAGTTATTCAAGTGTCGGTTGATTGACCGGGTGATCCCTCGCGGTAAGCAGCAAGCAGTTGACCTCTACGAAGTCTTGGGTACGCAAACTCAACTGTTCCATCAAGCAAAGCTACTTTATTAATTCATCTGAATTAATGCAGCTAGCTGATGGTGCAATATAAAGCTTATCCGGAACACAGCAATAGTGTGTGCCAAAGCGTCTCATTTATGCATCTGAGAATTGCTGCTATAGGATCTGGATAACAGCCGCAAGATTTAATGAATTGTAAGCTATATAGTTTTGCAGCCTTACAAGCTTAATTTATGCTCAGCGGTCAAAAACTTCAAAATAGACTTATGTATTTTAAATTACAGATTTGCTGCAAGTTATATCCCTAGAAAGAAGCTGCGGCAAACGGTATGCAGTTATTTTAGTTATTCAGGACAGCCAATCTGAGACATAAAAAATTTCCTGGGAGTCTTCTATATCTCCTGGGTATTTTTATGCACAAAACAACCATTAATACCTGGACATAAAATCAATGGAAGCTCAAGAAAACGTACCAGCGAATAAACCTAGCGGGCAGTTGGTGATCATCGGGGGTGCAGAAGACAAGGAGGGAGACTGCACAATCCTCCGAGAGTTTGTTCGCCGCGCCGGGGGTACTAAAGCTCGAATTGTCGTCATGACCGTGGCGACAGAGCTGCCCAGAGAAGTGGGAGAGAACTATATCAGAGTGTTTGAGCGGCTGGGAGCCGAAGACGTTCGCATCGTTGATACTGTTGAGCGGGAAGATGCAACTTCAGCCACTTACTTGGAGGCCATTGAGAAAGCCACTGGTGTATTTTTTACCGGCGGAGATCAGGCTCGCATCACCAGCATTCTGAAGGGTACCCAGATCGATGAGGCGATTCACAGACGGTACGCTGAAGGAATCGTGGTGGGAGGCACCAGCGCTGGAGCTGCGATGATGCCAGATGTCATGATCGTTGAAGGCGACTCTGAGACAAATCCACGGGTTGAAGTGGTAGAGATGGGTCCCGGTATGGGCTTCTTGCCAGGAGTGGTCATCGATCAGCATTTCTTACAGCGTGGGCGTCTGGGACGGTTAATTTCTGCCTTGGCACAGCAGCCTGCTGTCTTAGGATTTGGGATTGACGAGAATACAGCGATCGCAGTCAGCGATAACAAGTTTGAAGTAATCGGGGAAGGAGCTGTCACGATTGTCGATGAGTCAGAGCTTACCCATAGCAACATCGGTGACATTTTGAAGGATGAGCCTTTGGCAGTTTGTGGAGCCAAGCTTCATATCCTTCCACACGGATACAAATTTGATCTGAAAACTCGCAAGCCAATTCTTGATTAATTGAAAGTAGGGTGGACACTTTCCATCCTACTTTTTAAATGCTAACTGTGTCTTAAAAATCTAACTGCCGAGGGATGTCTTTTTTACCCTTAAGCTTCTTATACTGGGAGTAGTATAAGAAATTACATATCCTTGTAAAGGAGCTAAAAATGAGCGTAGAAGATAGAGCCAGAGCGGTTGCTAAAAACATAGAAGGCAAGGTGCAAGAGGGGCTTGGTCATGTAACCGGCGACCAAAAAGACCAAGCAGAAGGTCAGATGAAGCAGGATGAAGCTGCTGCTATGCATCTAAAAGAAGACCTCAAAGATAAAGCAAAAGAAATTGTAGATCGAGCTTAGGTTTGGTATCAAATTTTCAAGGGGGAAACTCCACAAATCTGAAAACCCATTTTCTTAAAGAAAATGGGTTTTTAAAGTGTTTTATTAAAGAAATTTAAGCGATTTGGGTAATGGCGATCGCAAATGGTAGAAAGGCAACGAACCATTCACCATTAAATCCAATAAAAAAGAATTGACTTGACTCTGCCCTTTGATAGCTGAAAAGGTTATGCAATCGAATTAGGCTCAAGTAAGCGAGTCGCCAAGTTAATAAAAAGGGTGTTTAAAAACGGGAGATACTCAATGAGCAGAGAGATAATGACCGATGCAGTCCGTGTCAATGCGAGAAAAACGGATGCATTCGATATCTTTAACTTCAAGCATTACATGGGGCCAAACCCGTATTTGCAGACGGGGGCGCTAATATTCGATTTCGCCCTAACTGAGTCCGCGCAACCTCCGGCAATTAGCGATTATGTATCGATTATTGGCGAGCGCTACCCCCATCTGCGGGATGAAACCTACGAATCTTATGCCCAACTGTTCGCTCGAACCGTGTCAGAAGTGGGAAAACTGGACATGGGGCTGCACCTCAAGCACTGGAGTATCAAGCAACTTCCCGCTTGCACGAAGATTGCCGTAGAATCGCTTCATGCACGCACCAGTCGGGCAGTCGTTTACAGCGTTTGGGATTGGTTTGAAGCGATCGCTCAAGGCAAAGATTTTCGGATTGACGATCAGTTCAAGGCAATGCAGGATCAGTTCCGCTACTCCGTCTACGGCGGGCCGACAGTCTATGCACTGTGGCGTACAGCTTATGAAAAAGGAATTCCCGTTTTTTATCTGTGGGACGAAGGACTGGTTCAATATGGCTATGGAAGAAAGCAGATTCGTGGGATAGCAACGACTTTTGACTGCGATAGCCATCTGGATTCGGACTTTACCACTCGCAAAGATGACTGCAAAGCTTTCTTAGGTACCTTGGGATTCCCCGTTCCCAAAGGTGACATCGTCGCTTCACTGGAAGACGCTCGCGCAGCCGCTAGAGAGATTGGCTATCCCGTCGCTGTGAAGCCGGTAGTGGGCCACAAAGGAATTGGGGTAACGGCTGATGTGCAAGATTCAGAAGAACTGAAATATGCCTTTAGCAGGGCAGTCAATGCGATTCCTAAAGAGCAGCCAGTCCGGATCATCGTCGAAAAAAGCTACAAAGGGTCAGATTTTCGGATGCTTTGCGTCAATGGTAGATTCGTCGCCGCGACGGAACGCCGCGCCGCATCAGTCGTGGGTGATGGACACTCGACGATTGCGGAATTGATCGAGCAGGAAAATCGGAAGCCAGACAGGATAGATACACCAACGTCGCCAATGGGCAAGATCCAGTGCGATGAAGCGATGGAAATGTACTTAGAAGAACAGGGATTAGGTCTGGATAGCGTGATTGAAAGCGATCGCACCGTCTATCTTCGCAAAGTTGCCAACCTATCGGCTGGCGGCTTGAGCATCGATCAGACAAGCACTGTTCATCCGGACAACATTATCCTGGCGCAAGATATCGCCCAGCATTTCCGCCTGACTTGCCTCGGTATTGATGTCATCGCCCAAGATTTGGATAAATCTTGGAAGGATGGTGAGTTTGGCATCATCGAAATCAACGCCGCCCCCGGCATCTATATGCATCTTAGACCCGCCGTTGGTGACAGCGTCGATGTGCCTTCCCATATTCTGGAAACCTTCTTTGACTCCGCCGAAAAAGCCAGAATACCTTTCATCACCTTCAACCGGATCTCAGTTCAAGAACTTCAAGAAGTCATTGACGATATCCTGATGCAACACCCCGACTGGACAATTGGCGCAGTTTGTCGGGATGGAGTTTTCGTCAATCGTTCCCAGAAAAACTTGAACAAAGATTACAACAGTAACGTTCAAAACCTGCTCCGGAATCCCCAGCTCGATCTGCTGATTGTCGAGTACACAGAAGACGTACTAGAGGCAGATGGGATGTTCTACTACGGGAGCAATCTTGTAATCTTGGATAATCCTACGGAAACCGAGATGATGCTGGCGAGAGACATTCTCCACGACTCTACTGTCGTGATTAAGGAAGGAGACACTATCTCCATCCGCTCTCATGGCTTGCTTGAACAGTACCAGCTTGGCTCAGCCGAACCTTTTTCGCGGGTTTATCTCAAAGAAATTCCGAAAATCTCACCTGAGTTTGAAGTCAGACACTAAACCTTTTGTACAAGTCTCTGGAAGACACAAGCGGGCAGATCTGTAGCCAAACCTCTCTCCGTATCGGAGAGGGGTTTGAAGATAGTTCCCCTTGCCTGTCGCTTTCTAAGGGGCGATTCTGGCTAGGTCTAAGACTGCTTCGAGCAAAATAAGTCCCTTGAGTTCGCATCTTGCACCGGACGGTTGAAAGCGCACCAGCAAGCACGCAAGCGAAACTTGCCAAGAGCAGGTTACAGAACCTTTAATGTTCGCTTAGTTCGCGCTTTTCTGGGCGGGAATGTTTGTCTGGATGCCAAAGTTGCTAATCTAGTACCGTTGCTCAAAAAAACGGCTGAATAATCAGATGGAAAATATTGATTGGATGAATGTTACGGCAGGCGGGATGGCGATCGCAATTTTTATCGGCGGGTTGACCATGATGTTCACGGATCTTTGGACTCGCAAGAAAAAATAATGGAGATCGTCTCCGAGTGAACACTCCGATTATTTATTCGCCCCTCTATTCATCGCACATCCATCGCACATCGCTTTAAGCTTCATCGCGCCTCTATTTCTAAGTTAAAGAAATTTTCTTGCGGAACGTTGGCTTCTGTCAGGTCGGCACCCTTGAGCATCGCCCGACTCAAATCCACATCCGTCAAGTCTGCCCCACTTAGGTTGGCTCCCCTTAAATCCGTTCGCGTTAAGTCTACCCCCCTCAAGTCGGCTTCACTTAAGTTCACCTGCTTCAAGCTAGCTCCCGTCAAGTCTACTCCTCTCAAGTCGGCTCTACTTAGATTGGCTCCCTTCAAGTCGGCTCGCGTTAAGTCTACTCCTCTTAGATCCGCCTCGCTGAAGTTCACCAGCTTCAAAATGGCTCCCGTCAAGTCCGCCCCTCGTAAGTCGGCTCCGCTCAAGTTGGCATCATCCAGGTCAGCTTTCCTCAAGTTAGCTTTGCTTAAGTCTACCCCTCTCAAGTTTGCTCCTCGTAACTTTGCCCCTCGCAGATTGGTCGCCCTTAAGTCGGCTCCGCTCAGATTGACTCCGCTCAAATTAACCCCAGGCAGGGATACACCCGCAGCAATCAAGTAAGCTCCAGCTTCACTGGGGTCAAACTCGTAGGGAAATTGAGTCTCTTGCGTGTAGACAGCTTTTTCTAGAATGGTTCCCCTCAGCTTGGCTTTACTCAAATCGGTTCCAACCAGATTGGCACCCGCCAAGTTAACGTTCTCCAAATTTGCGCCGACCAGATTTGCCCTCATCAAATTTGCTGCTTTCAGGTCGGCTGACTTTAAATAAACTCCACTGAGATCGACTTCACTCAGGTTGACGCCGATGAGTAAAGTGCCAGAGGCAATCAAGTAAGCCCCCGCTTCCTGAAGGTCAAAGTCTGGAGGGAATCGAGTCTCTTGATTGTAGACAGCCTTTTGTAGGATAGCCCCCTTTAGCTCGGCTGCGCTCAAGTCCACTCCTACCAGGTTCGCTCCAGCCAAGTTAGCATTTTCCAGATTAGTCCCAACCAGATTCGCCTTTTTCAAGTTGGCTCCGCTCAAGTTGGCTGCTGTTAAATCTGCTCCAATCAGGGTGGTTCCACTCAAGTCTGCTTTCGTCAGGTCTGCCTCGCTCAGATTTGCTAAATTGAGACAGGCTCCACTTAGATTTGACCCATTCAGGTTTGCCTCTGTTAGGTCTGCTTCTATGAGATCTGCATAACTGAGGTTCGCCTCGCTGAGGTTTACCCTTCTTAGGTCTGCTCCCCTCAGCTCCTTCCCTTTAAGAAAAGCTCCCCTGAGTTCAGTTTCTTTCAAGTCTACAATCACGGCGTATGCCCCCTGGGTTTGTGCCCCCTTAGGTATTGGCTATTCAAGTCAGCTCGAATAGGTTTTTCCCCGCTCGGATTTTCTGGAAATGTTTTTAATTGTTTTTTCAGCAC
The DNA here is from genome assembly GCF_039962015.1 of Trichocoleus sp. AS-A1. NCBI lineage: Bacteria > Bacillati > Cyanobacteriota > Cyanophyceae > Leptolyngbyales > Trichocoleusaceae > Trichocoleus > Trichocoleus sp. AS-A1. The sequence goes on from NZ_JAMPKG010000048.1 coordinate 26,280, forward strand.
TTTAAAAATAACCGCTTTCAACTCTTAAGTTATTATTCCCAGTGCTGAGCAGCTGATTACTAATCATACGCGAAGTACAACTTTTCACTCGCCTGCCGATCGAAGATAGATGAGCAGCCACCGAGCGATCGCGGCACACGCTAGCAAAGAGATCGCATGGTAAAGTTTACGAGCGATCGCAACACTCAGTTTTCTGCTTGTCAAATCCCTCCTCTTTCCATTCACCTAGCGCTCAATCGTGACTCCACCCCTTCGAGAGTTTCAGGTGGTTAGTCCTGGCTGGCTGAGAAATCTTTGCGCCTGGCTTGGGTTGAAGTGGATGCACCCCCAACAGCAGCCAGTGTTTCGCTCTATTGACTCTCCAAGGCTGCACCTACGCTCCCGCACGGGCACCTACGGCTTTTGAAGGGGTTCAAGAATTTTGGAGAGTTTTGCAGGTCGTCTGCTTGACCCTAAACTAGCAGTTGTTTCCCGAAAACAGGCTTCATCGCTATTTGATCCGAGTTTAGAGTTCAAATCGCAGACTGTTCTAAGGAGTCTGGGGTTTCATCTTTACAAATTAGTTGAAAGTGCTATACCTGGGTTGTTGAAGGCGTCACGATTTCCTCAGAAGTATTCACTGCTAACGGTAAAATGACAGTGAAGGTGGAGCCAATGCCTACTTGTGAAACTAGCTCTATTCTTCCTTGTAATAATTTTACCAACCGCGAGACAATCGCTAATCCTAAACCTGTACTTTCCGGAAGGAAAGACTTTTCTTGGGGAATAGAGCGAAAGTAGGGTTCAAATATACGAGCTTGGTCTTCTGGAGGAACGCCGATTCCCGTATCGCTGATAGCGATCGCCCACTCTTTATCTGATAGCGTTTGGCACCTTAATTTAATCGTTCCAGAGTCGGTGTAACGAATCGCGTTACTAAAGAGATTAGTAATAATTTGCTGTAGTCTCAGCGGATCTGTCAGCACCCGATCGGGGACGCATGTTGGATGTAGTCCTTCTCGAAGAGCAGCACAGCTATCGGCGCTAGCTGAATCGTAATCAACGATTATCTGTAGCTCCTTGGAATCCGCCAAAGGTTCTACCATTTCCAGAATATTCTGAATTAAAGAGCGTACATCTGTTACAGATGGCTGCAATTTCATTTTCCCCGCTTCATAGCGAGAGATTTCCAACGCATCGTTGATTAATCGAAGTAGCTGTCGTCCATTTCGTAGCACTTTCTCAATGTGTTCTAGATTCGGAAGGTTATCACTCTCCTCCTGCTTCCGTTGTTGTTGGCGCAAAAATAAATCTGAGTAGCCAATAATGGAAGTAAGGGGAGTTTTCAATTCGTGGGCTAGATGAGAAAGGTTATCTTTATTCGCCCGAAGCAAACGAGTTAATTCTTGATTGGTCAATTTTAACTGACTTTGCAGCTGTTGGAGTTCGTGCAATCGCTCATCCATGTAGCTTTTAAAACATTGAGCGATCGCTTCATCCACTACTGTATCAATCAGACGAATGACTCGGATTATCTCAATCGGTGATGAGTCTAGCAACTCTCCCTCTAAGGTGGAAACGATTGTCTCCCGTAAAATTCGGTATTCACGGACAATTTCTACTGGATCGTAACCTTGTTCAGCCCGAAGTATACCATGTTCTAAACTTGCATCTACTAACGACTGAACATCACTGTCTTGAAACTTAGAAAGTACAGTCGCTAATGCCTTGAGGACACGGGGGAGGCTGTCGCGCAAACCCTTGTAAGATAATTCTGCTGCGGTCTCAATTCGACTATCAGCACGGACAGCTTCAATCCATTTCTCTACAATCGTGGCAGATTTATCGATCAGTAATTGACTAAAATCCATCATTTTTTGGCGCTATTGACTCGTTTACAAATGCTCTCTCTCCATAGACTAAGATTAGCTTGGGGAGTAGCTAATTTGTTTGTCCTTCTTGTTTTCGCGCCCAAATACTTCGCCTATAAGCTCTTAAAATGTTTTTAATCAAAAGCCACCCTAAGGGTTAAAAACTTCATTTTCAGGCGTTCATTTCTTCATGTACGCGGAGATGATCGCAGGGAATTACTTCTATTAAAGCTAAGTTTTCAGTAGAACTTTTTGTTGGGTTAGTATGTATTTCTAGTTGGGAGTCCGGTAAGGCTTTAAACAATAAACGTTGACCAGGGAAAACAATCCGTTCAAAGTTTAAGTCTTGAGTATTATCAAATTTAACAATTTGAATCTTATTTGTGCAATTTGTATAAAAACAAAGGATTTGTTCGGAAGGTTCAGAAACCAAAGAGGAGAATGCTGACATCATATTGGGTGCCCTGAACGAACGATAAAATTGGCTGATTAACAAGATAGATAATATAAACTTTGACTGCTTCAAGCGGCTTCTACCTAAAGATGGGGTTGAAGGAAGGCAAGATGTAGTACAGAATACAAACATCACTAGAATGCCTCAAGAAATTCGTAAACTATTGTGAATTTGATGGAGAAGCGATCGCTAGAAAGCTATGTCTTCGGAAAGGTGGACTGTCTTAAAAAGGCGTGCTAGACTTATCGGTTAATCCGAGTAAGTCAGCCTAATTCAGCGTCTTAGCAAGCGATCGCTCTGTATAAGCGCTGGAACGGAGGAACCAATTAATGGGGCGTATCTCTGCCAGGAGTAAGGCAAGAGGTGTAAGGCGGAATAAAAAACTGTTTATTTATCCTTCATCCCTTATCCATTAGAGAAGAGCATCTCTCAGCTCTAGCCCGTCAGCTAACTTCGTAGGCATTGAGAGGAGACTGAAGAGTCAGCATTTTTTGAAATGTTCTGAACTCATCAGTGTCCCCGGCTGGTACTGCTCTACTTTCTTGTACCTGAAGAGTGACTCTGAGGAGCTTCATAATGATATTGCAGCTGAATTTGTCTGCGATTGCAGTTGCTGGACAGGTAGCCTGGAAACGGGCAAAACCCGTTCTGATTCGGGATGTCGTCGTCCTCCCCGCCCTTGGTTTTTTAGGAATTATCGTTTTGTGGTGGATTGTTGCGCTTTTCAAGCATGAATTAATACCCACCCCACCAGAGGCGTTTGTCAAGAATTTAGACTACATTCTGAACCCCTTTTACCGACGGGGTCCTGGCGATCTAGGGATTGGTTGGTTACTACTGGCAAGCCTTCGACGAGTATTGCTGGGATTTTTGTTAGGTGCAGTTGTTGCCATTCCCATTGGATTTTTGATTGGGATGTCCAAGCAAGCAATGATGGCACTCAATCCCATAATTCAGATTTTCAAGCCGGTATCGCCGCTAGCTTGGTTGCCCATTGCTTTAGCAATTTTTAACCTAGCAGATCCGTCAGCAATTTTTGTTATCTTCATTACCTCTTTATGGCCCACAATTATTAACACTGCTCTCGGTGTTTCTAGCGTTTCCAAAGATTACCTCGATGTAGCAAGGGTGCTAGAAATGCCCCGTTGGCGACGAATTACCAAGATTATTTGGCCTGCGAGTTTGCCTTATGTCTTCACTGGTTTACGGATTAGTTTGGGGATTGCATGGCTGGTCATTGTCGCTGTAGAAATGCTCACAGGCGGCATCGGGATTGGGTTTTTTGTGTGGGATGAATGGAGTCGCTTAAACCTAAGCTCAGTATTTTTGGCAGTGGTAGTGATTGGGCTGACAGGACTACTGCTGGACTACGCCCTAGGCAAAGTTGAAGCTTTGGTTACTCACCGTCGCCCTAGGGCAACCTCTGTCTAATAATTTTCTGTAAACCTCTGTTGAGTAGGGATGATTCTGCTCTAACAGAAATCGCTAGTGTGAGCGAGACTCACGGGCGTCGTGGTAACGCTGACCGCTCAAACGAGTGGGTTGCCAGACGTAGTACCTACGGCGTCAATTTTTTCAGAGAACTCATGAGCAGTAATCGCTCAAACCTAGTGGCTTGAGCTGAGTGGAAATGGATCGCAAGGACGAATTATGAGTGACACCACAAACTGGACGCGACGAAAATTTCTGGAGGGTATGGGTGCCACAGCAGCAGGAATGGCACTATCATCTTGTGCGATTAGCGGCGATCGCTCAGCGAAAGGACTCACTGAAGAATCCGCATCCATCAAACAAGTCGTAGAGCCAGGATCGTTAGAAAAACCCGATCTGATTGTTGGCTACGTGCCGGTGAATGATTGTGCGCCGTTTGCGATTGCTTGGAAAAAAGGATTTTTCCGCAAGTACGGTCTCAACGTCCAACTTAACCGGGAAGCTAGCTGGGCAACCTCTCGTGACGGCGTAATTTTTGGTCGTACTGATGCCGCCCCCGTAGTCTCCGGTGCCGTCACCAACGCCAGAATCGGTGCTGAAGGCGCACGCCATGCCCCTCTCTGCGCCGCCATGACCATTCACCGACATGGCAACGCCATGACGATGAACCGGAAAATGTGGGAAGCAGGTTTGCGTCCCTGGCGGGAGTATAACGGTGATTTAGAAGCATTTGGGAAGGATTTCCGCAGCTACTTTGACAAACAGCCGCGAGAACAACGAGTTTGGGCAGTTGTTCTCAGTTCTGCCATTTACGAATACTTCGTCCGCTACTTATCCGCCGCCGCCGGAGTCGATCCCCTGAAAGAGTTTCGCGTCATCATCGTTCCCCCACCGCAAATGGTGACGAACGTGCGGATAGGAGCGATGCAAGCCTACATGGTGGCAGAACCTTGGAATACCCGCGCAATTACCGGAAATGAAGGTGTTGGTTTTACCTTCGCTCAAGGCAAAGAAATTTGGTTGGGACACCCAGATCGACTGCTAGGTGTGATGGAATCTTTCATCCAAAAAAATCCCAAAACTTATCGTTCCCTCGTCAAAGCGATGATTGAAGCTTGCCAGTATTGCAGCAAGCCTGAAAACCGCGAAGAAGTAGCAACACTTATTTCCGAGCGTTCCTTTACAGGTGCTAAACCCAAATTTACTCGTCCCGCAATTATTGGCGACTACAATTATGGCGGTTTTGATGGTAAAGCTCGGATTGCGAAAGCTGAGGACAGTACGATCTTCTTCGATATCCCTGACAACATTCCCAAACGTCCAGGAGAACATTCGACATTTCTCTGGCAATCTGAAAGTCTCTGGTTAATGACTCAAGCAGCTCGTTGGGGACAAATCAAAGAATTTCCAAAGAATGCAGAAGCACTTGCCAAACAAGGCTGGAGAACCGATCTCTATCGAGAAATTGCCGCAGAAATGGGCATTGAGTGTCCCCAAGAAGATTACAAAGTTGAAGTACCGGAAGTATTTATTGATAAGAAAGGTTTTGACCCCAGCGATCCTGTTGGATATGTCAATGGTTTTGAGATTCGGGCGAACCGTCCCACTCGTTTCTTTCTGTCTTAATTAGCTGCACTGGCTACAGTTCAAGCGGCTCGGCTAAGTTTTACTTTTTAGAAACAGCCAGCCTAATACCTTTAAAATTCTCAAGAGTTCGTCCCAAGAAGGAGCATGATATGACTAAATCCACCTCATTCTCAACGGATGCTAATAATCAAAGTGTCAACCGCTCTGGATTTCTGGAAATAGAAAATCTTCGCAAGTCCTATCCCACAGCAGATGGAGGTGAATTTGTTGTCCTGGATGGCATTAATCTTAGTGTCAGTGAAAATGAATTTATTTGTGTGATTGGTCACTCTGGCTGCGGTAAATCAACGCTTCTCAAAATGGTTGCTGGGTTAGAAAAACCAACTTCCGGCTCAGTACAATTAGAGGGTAAAGAAATTCGTAAACCTGGTGCCGAGCGCATGATGGTGTTCCAACACTATTCACTGCTGCCGTGGCTGACGGTGAAAGAAAATATCCGTTTGGCGGTAGATGAAGTGCTAAAAAATGCCTCTCGTGCTGAAAAAATTAGTATTGTGAACGAACACCTGGCAATGGTGAATTTAACAGCAGCCGCTGACAAATATCCCGATGAAATTTCTGGTGGGATGAAACAACGGGTGGGGATTGCTCGTGCCCTCGCAATTCGCCCCAAAATGTTGTTAATGGATGAACCTTTTGGGGCACTCGACGCTTTGACCAGAGGTAAATTGCAGCAGCAGGTACTGAATATTTGGGAACATCAGCGGCAGGCAGTGATGATGATTACCCATGATGTAGATGAAGCGCTGTATATGTCTGACCGAATCATACTGATGACCAATGGCCCCCACGCAAAAATAGGGGAAATTTTGGACGTGCCTTTTAAGCATCCACGCGATCGCCAAGCCCTCCGCAACTCCCGCGAGTATTTTGAATTGCGTAACCACGCTTTGAACTTCCTCGATGAATATTTCAATCAAGACGAGTAGACGAGCCATTGGTCAACTGTTTATCAAAGAAAAAACAACTGAACTGGAAACACGCTCTATTGCGTTTCTAACCCATTAAAACCCTTACTTAAGTTCTTGCAAAGCTAGCCTAATTACTTCAGGAGGTTTGAGTTTGTGAATATTAAGTCAATGTTAGCCCGTCTTGAAAGCGCAATGGGTCGTCAGGATGTAGTTGAACAAATGGTATTACTACCAGAGCCAGTTTCCCCCACTTCCAAACGGGCTAATTCTGCTAAATCAATCAATTTAGTCGTGGGCTATAATCGCTCTCCTAGCAGTCAAACCGCTCTGGATCTTGCCCTATGGATTGCCCATCAAACCCGGTTAGTTACAAAGGCGCAAGTCACGGTTCAAGTCGTTTACGTTGTCGATGAAGATCAAAGCAGCCATTGTCCACATATTTCTAACGGGGGCGATGCTAGACGCCCTTTAAGCCAACAGCTTCCCCTAGAGTCTCTAGAAGCATCGGCAAGAAAGTGTGCCACACCTGTTTTAACTCAACCTATCCCTGTGGAATTAGAAGCACGCACACGAATGACGGAGATAGATCCTTCCTATTTGAGGGAAATTTTCTATCAAACGAATCCTTTTGAGCAAGCAGATCGTATCCTATCGCAAGCCCGTTGTCTGGCTGAAGAATGGCGAGGTTCTTTCAAAGCTCATCTACGGTTTGGTTGCATTTCTACAGAACTCAGAAAAGTTGTTGAATCAGAAGCTGCGACTTTATTGTTGCTGGGCTGTACCTCTGCCAATCATCCAATTGTTCAGAAACTAGGTTCTAATTTTCCTTGCGCGGTGTTGGGTATTCCCAGCATCTTGAATTCACCGGATACTTCAAGTTGTTCCTCAGATTTCCAATCAGTTTAATCGTTGAGCGGAAATTTTTACATAGGAAATTAGAAAAAAACAATCGGAATTTAAATAATTTTGATTTGTTTCTACCTTTTACCTGTACCTGGAAAAGCACAATTAGCGATCGCATAAAAGGTTTCTATTGCAGTTATATTTGATTGGTGAAGAGGGTTTATCCAAGAAGTGTTGAAAGAAACATTAAAACAGAAAAAAAGGGGGCACAAAGCAGTATTCTGTCTCCTATGAATTGAAAAATAATATCTGATGCTATCGTCGTTTCCCAAGATTGTCAAATCGCTACTCAAGCGACTGTCGCCGAGTGACTACCCGGTTTTGAACTCGCGCTTGTTATTTGAAATCTGGCTGACGTTTGTGCTTGACGCAAGTTTGACGAGCATGAGAGACCTATTTTATCGTCTGAATCATGCCGGAATTGAAGTTGACATTTCAACTTTTTCTAAAGCCTGTAAAACTCGGCAAGGAGAGAATTTTTGCCGTATCTATATGGAATTGATCGAGCGATTGAAGCAACAACATCCCGCTACCGCCCAGATGCTCATTCCCATTGATTCTACCGTGATTAGCTTGACGAGTAAGTTGTTTTGGGAGCAGGAATATCACCAAGTTAAGTTACTCAATGGCATCAATTTAACCCAGGGTAATCCGACCGAATGTTTAATTCATTTTGGGCAGGGACATGATGCTCGATTTGCCGAAACGGTGAATAGTATGATTCCTGAAAACGGCGTTGGAGTGATGGATCGAGGCTGTGCCAGTTGGGAATTTCTTCTGGAATTAAGTGTAACCCAAACGCGCTTTGTGGTGCGGATCAAAAATAACATGAAAACCGAGTTCGACCATGACCGCTATCGCGTCGTTTGGTTTTGTGACTTGGAGAATCGGAGTGAATTTCGGCTTGCCACTAATTTGGAGCAACTGACGAATGAAGAAATTGGTGAAATTTATCGCAATCGATGGCAAATCGAGATTCTATGGAAGTTTTTGAAGATGCATCTCAAACTCGACTGTTTGATTAGCAAAAACCTCAACGGTGTGACAATGAAAATCTATATGGTATTGATTGCGTATTTGATTCTAGAGTTGATGGAAATTCCGGCATTTTATGAGCAGCGATTATTAGATAAGTTTCGCTATTTGCAATTAGAATTGAGTCGTCGCTGTTCCATAGTTCACTGGAGTTACGATTTACTGCTGAACACACTGGTCTGATAAAGTATGAAGTTTTATTGCTGGATTCAACACTTCTGGGTTTATCCTAAAAAACTCCGTTAGCGATCGCATAGCACTGCGGATGCGTTATTCTTCGCTTTAGATGCAAAGGAAGCGAAGAACACAAGTGGATAATTTTACAACCTACAACAAAAATAAAAAGGCAAATGCATCAAGAAAATTGCTCCTTTCTTTAGCATTTTGCCTTTTTATCGTCCCAAGCCGACCATCGCTCAAGCCGACTATCGGATGTTGAAAAAGAAATTCTAAAAATTAGTACTGAATCAGATGGAGTACATCACGAACCACACTATAACCAGCCAGATCCCACAGGAGGTAGGCAAGGAATCCGATCATTGCAAAGCGTCCGTTCCACGGTTCAGCTTGGGGGTTCCATCCGAACAGGAAACTATTGCGATCTTTGTCATTGTAGGCACTAGCAACAGGAGGTAAATCGGTAGGGTGAGTTTACATTGTTTACATTTCTTAATCTTTGATTGCCCTTTTATAGTAGCTACCGGCAAATACACCATTTTCTGTCTATAAACGCAAAATTCGCAAAACTTCACACACTTCTAATTGGTGATGTAGTGATTTTCAAAAAAAAGTAAGCCACTTGACAGAGGGTAATCAAGTATCTTGTGTCATGCTGTAAGTTCACTCTTCCCAAAGGGTACGAAGCGCAGCGGAAAGAGGTATCTCAGAGAACCTGCGCTAACGCTCTGGTATAACAACGCTTTCGCTAACGCTTCATGATGTTCTCAGAATGACATTTTTTATACGCAAAAATATTTGCCATCCCTCGCCTAATACGGTTTAGGTAAGATAATTTGTTGGGTTGCATCAAGTAATTCTCGATGAAGTGACATACATCGGTACGTGAATGGCAATCAAAAAGCTGCTACCGAACGCGAGAACCATAATATACAGCAGATTGCAGGTATATAGAGTACATTGAGGTCAGTGCATGAACAGGTAGAATGAAACCTTACTCCATCGACTTTCGAGAAAAAGTAGTCAAAGCATACGAACAAGAA